>JAEZIJ010000123.1 GCA_023436715.1 Acidobacteriota bacterium | reverse complement strand
GGCGACGCATGCGTCGCCCCTACAAAACCTCTGTAGGGGCCGGGCATGCCCGGCCCGCTCCCGGCCGCGGCAACGACGCACCGGCTTTCATCGCTGTCCGCGGTCCGCAGGGCCATGGGGAATCCCTTGAAAATCGGTCGAGACCGCGGGAATGCTTCTGATTGGGAGTGGGGCAGCCCCTCGGGCTGCGCCGGCCACGCAGGCCGGCCCCGCACGCCGGCGGGGAGCCCGCCGCAGGGCGAGGCCCTGCCCCACTGGGACGAAGGGCTGACCTCACGCGCCATTCAGGCCGCAGTCGCTCTTTCCCACGGCACGTGCCCGAATTTGTCCATGGCGTTCCTCCGCAGGAAATCGAAGTAGCGTTCGAGGTGGGCTTCTTTCGTCCACCAACGCTGAAACGAGTTGTAGCCCTCCTCGCCCAATTCCTGACGAAGGCGCGGCGAGGCTGCGATCCGCTCCATCAGGACGAGCAGTTCCTCGTCGGCACTGTACACAGAGCCGCCGCCGCTATCTTCGACCACCTCCGGAAGCGGGCCGAGATCGCGTGCAATCACCGGGGTCTTGCGGGCAAACGCCTCGAGGCTCACCAGTCCGAAGGTCTCGAACCCCAGCGACGGCGCAAGGCAGGCGAGCGCGTGGTGATAGAGAGGTCCGAGTTCACGCTGCGACTTCGGCCCCAGGAAATGCACGCGCGGGTTGCCCGCCGCGGCCGCGCGCAACTGCGGCTCATAACTGCCCGTTCCGGCGATCAGCAGATCGTAGCCCGGCATGCATCGCCATGTCTCGATCAGCGTATGCACGCCTTTCACACGTTCCAGGCGGCCGGCGAAGAGAAAATAGGGCCGCTCGTGCGGACGCGGCGCGGGCCTCTTCCAGTCGGCGTCGGCGCGTTCGGTGAAGACCGGAAGGTGATCGATGCGGCGCTGAAATCCCCGCTCAGCGTGCATGCGCGCAGCGAAGCGGCTCGGAGCGAGAAACTGATCCACCTCCCTGGCGGCGCGCGAGAGCAGGCCGGTGTACCTCCAGGGCTGCACGGGCCGCTTACCCATTACCGAGCACCGGATACACGCCGGCTTCTCACAAGGACGCCTGCCGTACTTCCAGAGCATGTGCATCGGGCATATCAGCCAGTACTCGTGGGTCGTGTAGAGTTTGATCGCCGCGCCGCCCCGCGGTTGCAGCCTCAGGGCCGCCAGTCCGATGAGCGACATGTTGTGGTAATGCACCACGTCATAGCGGTTCCGCATCAGTTCACGCAACAGTTTCCGCTTGAGTAGCGGATACCCGGTCTGATGCGTAAGCATCGGCGAGAGCGCCCCCCGGCCGCTGCGGAACTCGTGCCGGGTTACGTTCGGATGCTCGGCGAATTCGATCTCCGGCGGTCCGGCGTGCAGCATGTAGTAGGAGTCGACGCAGTGGGCGACATCTACGAGGTGGCCTTCGTCGCCGAGAGCGTGTGCCAGCCGGTAGGTGTAGATCGCGTCCCCGCCGAAGCTGTACGGGGGATAGAAGGTCGTGAGGAACAGGAATCTCAGCGGGCGCACGCGGCGCCTCCCACTCGCGCCATCAGAACGTTCCCTCCCATTCGCCTTTGACTTTGCTGAGGTGAAGCTCGATCGTGTCGTCCGGCCGCGGCGACGGGTCGGTGAACCTGTAGACTTCGAGGCTGCCCCGCCATATCGGATCCGAGGCCTGTAGCGGGATGACCCGGTCCAGAACCATCGACGGAGCCGGATGTGCGGACAGCCGGTACCAGTCTCGCTGTCTGTACGTGCGCTCCAGCACGACATAGCGAACGCCGTACCTGTGCGCGAAGTTCTCAAACGCCGCCGCGTCGAACATGCCGTGAGGCAATCGGTCTCCGCGAATGACCGCCGACTGCTGGCGGGGATCGCGCTCGCGTACCGCGAAGGTAAACTGCCCGCCCGTGCCGCCGCAATACACGATGCGCGCGGGCCCGTTTGCGAGTACAAACCCAGCCGCCTCCGCGGGTCCTTTCAGGAACGGTAGCGGCTTGCCGAATTGCACGAACGAGAATACCGCTGTCACAGCCGCCACGGCGATCCACGCCACGAGCGGACCCGCGAACCGTTCGCACAACCGCTGGAGCGACCGGAATGAGATCACGACCAGTGGAGGAGCGGCGAAGATGAGATATCGCTGGTCGAGCATGCCCAGCGAGAGCAGGAACGCCGCGCCGGAGTACATCCATGCGAGGAAGAGCACATCCTCACGGTGTCCGCGCAGGGCTTGAATCGTGGCGGCAATCACGGCGATGAAGATCAGCGCCGTTCCCACAATGCCCGCGTCCTGCGACAGCGATTTCGCGTAGTAGGCCGGGTTGTGCATCAGGATGCTGGAAATGCTGCGGCCGCTGCTCGCCTGGGCCAGGCCGGTCCAGCCAAACATCGCGACGACACCCGTGAACGCCGCCACGGCCGCGCCGAACACGGCCGAAGCGAGCCAGATCGTCTTCCGGCGAAGCACCTGCCAGTCGCGATGAAGGAACACGCAGGCAAACGGCACGAGGCCAAGGAACAGAGTGTTCTGTTTCGTCCACACTGCCGCACCCGCGATCACGGCAAAAATATACAGGTGCGGTCCATCGACGGGCGAGCGTATGAAGTAGAGAGATGCCAGGAGGAGGGCGAGGGCGGGGAACTCGAGCATCACGTCATTCGCCACCCATTGAGGCCAGTGCCACGATAGAAATGCGAACGTTGAAAAGAATGCCAGCGCGCGTGAATTGTAGTGGGCTACGATCAGGCCATAGAGCAGCACGGCGCTGATTCCAACGGCCAACGCGACCGCCAGCCTTGCTACCGTGAGATGCACGCCCCCGATGGCGTAAAACACCGATTCGATTGCCGGAAACAACGGGGGATGGTACGGGATCGAGAGGGCAGGGTAATGGCTGTAGTACCGCTTCCCGAATGCGACCGGATGCATGATCTGCCCGCTGGCCACGAGGTCGCGCACCATGGCGCCGTTCATGGCGTGGCGCGCGGCATCGGGGTCTATGATGTTGCCGCCGGGCAGAGAACGCAGGGCCGCGAGCGCAAAAATGAGGCCGAGCAGAAACGGCGCAGCGCGCGCCACCCGGCTCTGTTGGGCCGTGCTCACGCGAACCGGAGCGGGATGCGCGGCACTTACCATAGGTCCTCCGCTCCGGCGGCCGCCGCGGCCGCCGCGGTCGTTAACTCCCGGTTTGTTTTCAGCCATTGAACGAGTCGCCTTACGCCTTCCTCCGGGTGCACGCGCGGTTCCCACCCTAGTTCCCGCCGCGCTTTCTCGATGTCCGCGACGAAGAAATCGGGACAATCGGCCTGCGCGGGCTCGAATCGGACGTCCGGCCGCCTGCCAAGATGGGGCTCCAGCAAGGCGATGAGCCGCATGGGTGAAAGCGTGTTTCGAGGCCCGCCGGCGATGTTGTATACCTGGCCGGCCGTACTTGCGAGCGCGCTGAGTGCCGCTTCGTATGCGGCGACAAGATCATCGACATAGAGGACATCGCGAACCTGTCGGCCGTCGCCGTGAATCGTAATAGGCAGCCCTGCGACAGCCCGAATGGCGCAGCGCGCCACCCAGCCCTGCTCTTCGGCGCCGGACTGCCCTGGGCCGTAGATACAGGACTGGCGGAAGACGATCGTCCGCAGCCCGTAGGTGCGCGCGTAATCGGCCGCATACTGGTCGCCCGCTCCCTTGGAGCAGCCGAAGTGCGTACGCAAATCCAGGGGATCGCTTTCCGCTACCCCGGAAGGCCGCAAGCCTTGCGGCGAGCCGTAGACGCGGGAGGTCGAGCTGTAGCAGACGATCGGCGGCCGTCGCGAGGTGCGCGCCGCCTCCAGCAGATTCAGGGTGCCCCGCGCGTTTACCTCGAAATGATCTTCGGGCTCGGCCGCGCCCGATTTCGCGGCCAGGTGGAAAACAATACCCGCTTCCTGGACAACCTCCGTAAGCGGACCGGCCGAGCGGACGTCGCCTCGCACTACGGTGACGCTGCGGCCGTAGCGTTCCGCGAGCCAGTTCGCGTTGTGCCCGGCTGCCGGCTGCTCGAAGTTGTCGTAGATGATGACCTGCTCGCCTCGTCGAAGCAGGCGTGAGCACAGAGCGGCGCCGGTGAATCCAGCACCTCCGGTTACCAGGACCAGCATCCCGGGACCAATCATTAACTTAAGTTAATGGTAACAGATCGGGTGTTGGTTCAGCGCAGGTTGTACTTCTTCATCTTGTAGCGGAGGGTATCGCGTGTGATGCGGAGCAGGCGCGCCGCCTGGGTCTGGTTGCCGTTGGTCTTCTCGAGGGCGCGCGCGAGGAGTTGGCGCTCGTTATCGACCAGCGACATGCCTGTGTCCGGGATATGCACCTCGGATTCGGGCGAGAGGCCCTGCCTGACTTCGGAGCGGCTGATGCTGATGGGGAGGCTGGCCGGCGTAATCAATGAGGAGTCCTCGAGGATCATCGCACGCTCGATCGCATTGCGGAGTTCGCGAACGTTGCCGGGCCAGTCGTGACCGAGCAGCAGTTCTTCGGCCTCGGCCGTTACTCCTTCGATGTGGCGTTTGAACTTCCGGTTGTAGTGGTCGATGAAGAAATCGACCAGCGGGAGGATGTCCTCGGTGCGCTCGCGCAGGGGAGGAATCACGATCTGAATGACGTTCAGGCGGAAGTAGAGGTCCTGGCGGAACGCGCCTTCCTTGACGGCCTCGCGCAGATTCTTGTTCGTCGCGGCGACGAACCGGAGGTCCACCTGGATGTCCTTCAACCCCCCGAGCCGGCGGAAGCTCTGCTCTTCGAGAACCCTGAGGAGCTTGGCCTGAAGCGTAAGCGGGATTTCGCCGATTTCGTCGAGGAACAGCGTGCCCTTGTCGGCAAGCTCGAAGAGCCCGCGTTTTTGTGCGCGCGCGTCCGTAAACGCGCCCTTCTCATAGCCGAACAGTTCGCTTTCGAGCAGCGTTTCCGGAATCGCCGCGCAATTGATGGCGATAAATGGTTCGGCCTGTCGGGCGCTCTCGTAATGCAGCGTCTTCGCGACGAGGTCCTTGCCGGTGCCGTTCTCGCCTTCGAGCAGCACAGTGGTGGCCTCACTCGAAGCGACCTTGCGGACGAAGCCGAGCACCTCGTGCATGGCATCGGACTCCGCGATCACCTCTCGCTTGATCGGCGCGACTTCCTCGGTTACGTCCTTGATGGTCGCGACAACGCCTTCCTTTTCCCCGTCCGGGCCAACCACCTGCGAGGTGCGGATCAGGACCAGCCGCTCCCGCCCGTTGTCGGTGTGCAGCCTGACCGTAGCGTGAGGCAAAGCTGAGGACGCGTTCAGGCCGGCGAGCACGCCGCAACCGGCCTCGCACAGGTTGCAGTTGAAGACCTCGCGGCACTTCCGGCCCACCATGTCATCGGCGCCGATCCCGAACAGGCGCTCGGCTGCGCGATTTACCCCCGTGATGTACTGTTCGTTGTCGTACAGAACGAGAGCGTCCGAAAGCTGGTCGAATACCGCCGCCAGGACATTCGACTGCCGCCACTTGGGTACGAGCTTTGACATGAAGACGTTACCGCTACCTGAATGACATCTTATTGTACCGCACTGGGTGGGTGAAATCACCCAGAACCTGCTGCTAAACACGAGCAGTTTACAAACTCGAGTCGCCGGCGAGTTCGGGGTTCAGGGCTGAACCATTGGGTTACCTTGCGCAACCAGCGTCAGTTTGCGTGGATTACCCCCGGAACGGAAGGTTCCGCGGCGCGCGGGGCAGGCCCGGCAAGCCGATTGATTCCAAAGGGAAGCTTGCGGTTGGAAGAGATGTGGTTATCCGATTGCTAAAGCCACCCTGGAGGAAAGATGCGCAAGCTCAAGTTTGTCGTTCCCGCGGTGATTCTGATCGGAGGGCTGACGATACCTGCCACGGTGTCGTTCGGAAAAGCCGAGTACACGAAGAAGGAGAAGAAGGGCTGCGTTTACTGCCACACCAAGGCCAGCTCGAAAGAGTTGAACAAGGTGGGCGAGTGTTACAAGGACAAGAAGACGCTCGAGGGTTGCGAGGCGAAGTAACTGCTTGGCTCCGTTGGGAGTCCGGGATATGGAGACGGTTCAACTTACGATCAATGACGCTCCCTACGCCGCGGCGCTTCGGGATCTCCTGATGCGCGGCGGAATTCGCGACGTCCGCTGTGTCGCACAGCCGGACCCGGAGCAAGAAGGGGTGATTGTTGTGGATTCGGAAGCTCTGGATCGCCTGCCGCTCCCTTTGTCGAATCCCGAGCGGGTTGTCCTGATCACCAGCAACGATCCCAGGCATCTGACGCAAGCCTGGAACGCAGGCATCCGATCGGTGGTTTTTAACGAGGAGCCCATGAGTACCTCTGTTCTGGCCATTATGGCAGCAGTATTGCGCGTGCCTGCGCACGGGCACCAGGCTAAGGCGTCAAGGAGGGGCTGAATGAAGCCACAAGTAAGTTTTGAACAACTGGAGGCGATCGTCAGAAACCGCGTGTGCGCGGTCTGCAACGAGAAGACCACGGACTCCATTTGCGGTCATGAGCAGCCCGACGACTGCTCGCTTTTCCGCCTGTTTCCCCGGGTAGTTGAGGCTATTTTAGCCACGGAAAGCAACAGGATCGAGCCCTATCTGGACGCGCTTCATGAGCACGTGTGCTCGGTGTGCGTCGATCAGCGGATCGATGGGGAATGCCCTAGCCGCGGCGCCGCGTGCAGCCTGGATGCCCATTTTCCCGCCGTCGTCGATGCGATCGAAGAAGCGATCGGCAGGGGGATCGAAAAAAAAGCTGTCTCAATTTAGCGAGCGATGTAAACTGGTCTGGTTCCGCAGCCGGGTAGTGGGACCGCCAACGGGTTGCGCGCTTCGCCGCCGGCCCGTTCGCGAGATGCTGTTTCCGGGATTTGTTCAAATTCGCGAGGTTGGAACATGAACAACATGGTTCTCCATCTGGTGATTTGGGCCGTACTGGCAACGGTGGTCGTCTTTCTGGCCCTTTACCGCAGGCGGCTGTACTTGAAGACCGACGAGTTGCTGCACGTACTGGATGCGGAAGCGTCGATGATCTCCTCGCAGGCTCAGATTGGCGAGAAGCTGGATAAGGTCGATTTCTGGGGCAAGACACTCACCGTCATCGTGGGGCTGTATGCCCTGGCCATCGGCGGAATGTACCTTTACAAGCTGTTTACAGATACTTCGATAAGGATGAATTAAATAGTTGATGCGTTCCCCGATCGTTCTGACGATATTGGGGTTCGCCTTTTGGGGCACGGTATCAGTTGGGCTTGGGCAGGCTACGGGCGAAGCATGCTCCTCCTGCCACGACGACCTGGGCAAGAAGGTAGCGTCTTCCGCGCACGCGGATCTAGGCTGCAGTTCCTGCCATGAGAAGCACGAAGCCTATCCGCACCCCGCCGGCGTACCCAAACCCAAATGTTCCCAGTGCCACTCGGACGTAGCCGAGCAGTATTCGCGTAGCGCGCACGGCGAGGCAGTCCGCAAAGGCAATGCCGCCGCGCCCGACTGCGCGGTGTGCCACTCCGGCGCGCACGAAGCGAAGTTGACCAGGTCGGCCGAATTTCGCAAGGGTATTCCCGACACATGCGGCATGTGCCACACGGACGTCGCGGACCAGTTCCACGCCGGCGTTCACGGGCAGGCGGTCGCGAAAGGCATCACGGCCGCGCCTGTGTGTACAACCTGCCACGGCGAGCACTCGATTCTCGCGAAAGACAACGGGGCCTCCCCAGTGAACGCCACCCACATCCGGGAGACCTGCGGCCAGTGCCATGGAAACGTGCAGCTCTCGAAGCGCTTGGGGCTGCCGACGGACCGCATCGTCAGCTTTGACGCTTCCTTCCACGGGCTGGCTGCCAAGGCGGGTTCCCAGTCCGTGGCGAACTGCGGCAGTTGCCACGGTTTTCATAAGATCCTGGCGTCCTCCGATCCGAACTCAACCACCAACCCGAAGAACCTGCCGCAGACCTGCGGGCGCTGTCACGAGGGCGCGGGCAAAAGGTTCGCGCTGGGTTCGATTCACCAGTTGCCCGGCGGTGCGGAACCGGCGGGCGTGAAATGGGTGCGGCTGGCGTACTCTATCCTGATTCCGCTCACTATCGGCTTCATGCTGCTCCACAATCTGGGAGACTGGGTGCGGAAGCTTTTTGCCCTTCGCTTCAGGCCTATCCGGCGCGCGCCGCAACCGCACGGCTTCAAACCGGAAATCCGGATGTACGGGTTTGAGCGCTTCCAGCACGCCTTCACCGCGCTGTCCTTCATCGTGCTGGTCTGGACGGGCTTTGCCTTGAAGTACCCGGATCAGTGGTGGGCGCGCCCGCTGGTGATGTGGGAAGGATCGTTCCCGGTCCGCGGGGTTGTCCATCGCATCGCTGCGGTAGTGCTGATGGGGATTGCCGCCGTGCACGCGGTATCGCTCATGAAGAGCCGCCGCCTGCGCCACCACTGGAAGGAACTCTGGCCGCTCCGGCAGGACTTGCCGGAAGCGCTGATGAACTTCGGGTACAACATGGGCGTGGTCTCGAAACGCCCGCCGGTCTCTTCCCACAGCTACATAGAGAAGGCCGAATACTGGGCCGTGGTCTGGGGGACGGTGATCATGGGCGTCACCGGCGTGATGCTGTGGGCCAACAACTGGATGCTGCGCTACCTGCCCAAGAGCTTCATCGACACCGCCACGTCCATACACCTTTACGAGGCGATTCTCGCCACGCTTGCGATCGTTGTCTGGCACTTCTATTCCGTAATCTTCGATCCGGATGTTTATCCGCTCGAGACCGCATTCCTCACCGGAGTCTCTGTCAAGGACCACGGAGAGAAGCCGCCCAGCGAGGAAACCGAAGAGGTCCGCAGCGCGGCGGCCAATTCAGAGTCAAAGTAGGAGCACTATGGTCAGTAAAACGCCCCTTGACAGCGTTGCAGCTCCGATTCTATATCTGAGCGCCAATTTAATAAGCCGGATCGGCGTTGTGCTGGTCACCTCGGCGGTAGTCTTCTGGATGTTCCTCTTCCCGGCAAGCGTGCGGGGCGAGGGCGCCCATCCTTATCTGGGTATTCTCGAGTTCCTGGTGCTCCCGTCCGGGTTCTTCGCCGGGCTTGCGCTGATTCCGATCGGCATCTGGCTGCGCGCGCGGCGTGAGCGCAAACACGGCACCTACCCGAAGAGCTTCGCGCCGCTCACGATGCAGAGCGCCGGCGTCCGGCGATTGCTGGTGTTCTTCGGAGCTACCACCATTGTGAATCTGGCGCTCGGCGGCCTGTTTACGTACCAGGCAGTCGCGTTCATGGACAGCGTGACTTTCTGCGGCAAGGCCTGCCACTCGGTGATGCAGCCGGAGCACACGGCTCACCAGGACTCGCCGCACTCACGAGTGGAGTGTGTGGCCTGCCACATTGGCGCGGGCGCCACCTGGTTTGTGAAGAGTAAGCTCTCGGGTGCCGGACAGGTTTTGGCGGTTACTTTCAACTCGTATCCGCGGCCGATTCCCACGCCGGTACACAACCTGCGGCCCGCGCGCGAGACCTGCGAGACCTGCCACTGGCCTCAGAAGTACGGTGAGGACCGTTTGCGCGTCATCGACAACTACGCCGATGACGAGGCGAATACTCTGACCAAGACCGTCCTTCTGATGAGAATCGGGGGCGGTCACGGCAGCCCGGGAATTCACGGCGCGCACCTCGGCGCCGGCATCACGATTCAGTATTCTCCGGCAGACGAAGCGCGCCAGAGTATTCCCAAAGTCGAGTACCGGAATAGCGTCACCGGACGCTCGGCCGTTTACGTGGCTGCGGATGCCAAGCCGGACTCGCTGAAGAATCTCCCGTCCAGGCTGATGGACTGCATGGATTGCCACAACCGGCCGACCCACACCTTCTCGCTGCCCGAACGCGCGGTAAACAAGGCTATGGCAGCCGGGGAGATCTCCCCGACGCTGCCGTTCGTCAAAAAGAAGGGGACGGAGCTGTTGAAGGCGTCTTACGGGAGCCAGGAGCAGGCGGATGCGGCCATCATGGCGGGTCTGGACGAGTTCTACAAACAGAGCCAGCCCGCTGTTTACGCCGCACGGCGCGACGACATTGCGCGGGCGGGCAAGGCGCTCACGGCCATTTACAACCGGAACGTGTTCCCGTTCATGAAGGTCGCCTGGGGAACGTACCCCAACAACATCGGGCACACGGACTTTCCCGGCTGCTTCCGCTGCCACGACGACAACCACGTCGCCTCGGGCGGCAAGAAGATCGCTCAGGACTGCAATACCTGTCACCAGATGCTGGCGATGGACGAGCCTGCTCCGAAGATCCTGACCGATTTGGGACTTCAGTAACCGAAATAAGCGTTACAATTGAACCGGATTGGGAGGCTGCCCAGATGTTCCCGTTGAGCAGGATCCTTTTGCCGGTCGACTTTTCCGAGCGATGCCTCGGCGCCACCCGATACGCCGAGGCACTCGCCGGCCACTTCCGAGCCGAGATTACGCTGCTCCACGTGGTCGAACCGATCCGCTACGAATTCAGCACGCTCGAGTTCGGCGGAACGGTGATGAACGACCTGGTGGCGAACCGTGCCGAGCAGGCCCGCAAGCAACTCGATACCTTCCTGGAGGACGAACTACGGGACGTGCGTGTACGGCGCGAACTGCTCGAGGGCGACCCGGCCCAACGGATCGTCGAGTATGCCCACGACCAGCGCGTCAACCTCATAACGATTCCGACGCATGGCTACGGTCCATTCCGGCGATTCATTCTGGGTTCGGTAGCGGCGAAGGTGCTGCACGACGCCGATTGCCCGGTGTGGACCGGCGTGCACCTGGAGGACGCGCCGCGAGCGGGGTCGATCGTGTTCCGCAATGTCCTTTGCGCGGTGGACCTGGGTCCTCAGAGCCGCAAGGCGCTGGCGTGGGCTTCGGAACTGGCGGGCGAGTTCAAGGCCCGGCTGGTGCTGGTACACGCGAACCCCTGCATCGAATCGCGGCCCGGCGAGTATTTCGACCACGACCTGGCTTCCGACCTGGCAAAGGGCGCCCGCGCCGAACTGGAAAAGCTGAGCCAGGCCGCCGGCGCGAAAGCCGAGATTTTCGTGGATGGCGGAGACGCGCCGCACGTGGTGTGCCGCGCCGCCCAGAAGTACAAGGCCGACCTGCTGGTAATCGGGCGCGGCTCGGCAGCGGGCATGATCGGCCGCCTGCGGACGAACGCCTACGCGATTATCAGGCAGTCGCCGTGTCCGGTAGTGAGCGTGTGAGCGGCTTCGCTCCTGGTGGATATCATAAGAGCATGCCGAATCCATTTGTGCACTTGGAACTGAACACGACCGACCTGGATCGAGCCAAGGCCTTCTACGGGGCGCTCTTCGACTGGACTTTGGAAGACACGCCGATGCCGGACGGCACGTATACCTTGATCAAGGTGGGGCAGGGAACCGGCGGCGGAATGATGAAGCACCCGATGCCCGGGGCGCCTTCCATGTGGATGCCGTACGTGGCGGTGGATGATGTCCGCGCTTCCACCGACAAGGCGAAGGCACTCGGAGGCAAGGCGATCGTGGACGTGCGGGAAATCCCGAACGTCGGTTGGTTCAGTGTGATTATGGACCCCACAGGCGCGGTGCTGGCGCTGTTCAAACCGAAGGCGATGTAGACCCTCGGTGTCAGTGCTGCCGTCATTGTCCCGCGCGCGTAAACCGCTTGCTTACGCACGCGGCTCAGTAACCTTGCTGTCGTGCGGCGCACGCGAAGCGGTAATCTACGATTCCATCGGCGTGGAGATTAAGATATTCTATTATCCGTCATGCAAAGGAATTGGTTCGGCTTTGTGCTGAGTGGCACACTCGTAGCCCGCATCTCGTTCCTGACGTTGCTGTCAACGTCGCTGGCGCTCGGGTACACCGCAAAGATGGTGCTGGAAGATGGCCGGCCCTTCCCGGCTCTGCCGCTGGTCTTGCCTCCGGTGAGGGGGGATTCGTGCCAGGTACACTCGATCGGGTTGGATGGAACGATCGAGTATAGTGGTCCGCTGGCGGACCACGTGCCCGAAGACATGTGGACTACTCACACCCTGGAGAGGAGAGTAACGGACACCTGCCAGGCAGCTTTTCTCGTCAAGGGTTATGGAAAGATCACCGTCACGCTTCGCGACGGGGCGGTGATCAGAGTGAAGCGCACCGGCGACGGCGCCGAAGGATCGTCGATCGCCGTCGTCACACTGCAGGCGCCCCCGGAGGCCCGGAAGGCCTGGGAGAAGGGCATGAAGGCCCTGGACACCGGGAAGTGGGCGCAGGCGGAGAAAGATCTCCGGCGGGCGGTGACGATCCATCCTGAGTATGCATCCGCCTGGAGCGCGCTAGGCGAGGCGCTAAGCGAACTATCCAGGCCGACAGAGGCGCGAGACGCCTGGGGGCGTGCCATTCAGGCCGATCCGAATTATGTGAAGCCGCATGTCTTGCTTGCGCAGCTTGCCATACGCGAAGGGAAAATGGAGGATGCGGTCGCGATCACCGGCCGGGCGCTGGATGCCAGGTACACGCAATCGGTGCCGGTGTACTTTTATAACGCCGTGGCCAACCTTGCACTCCGGCGATTGGAGGCGGCCGAAAAGAGCGCGCGCAGGGCGGTGGAACTGGACCCCAGCCATCATGTACCGAAAGCCGAGCTTCTGCTGGGGACGGTCCTGGCGGCCAAAGGGGATCGGCAGGGCGCAGCGGAACACATGAAGAAGTATCTGGAAGTCTTGCCCAAGGCGGAAGACGCACAGCAAGTGAAGCAGCGCATCACCGAGTTGGAACGGTGAGCGCAGAACCGAAGCTTCGTCCTTGCGCCTAGTTATTTATCCCCAGTTCGACCAGTTCGTCGGACGCCGATTCTTCGAATTGAATTTCCGGCTCGTTCCGATTCGCACTCGCATTGCTGACCCACCTGGCCGCGAACGCGGCGGCGCCCAGAGTCGCGGCCATCGCCCAGTAGCTCAGCGGACTCGACATGGCGCGCCGCTCCCATTCCGTGGCGTTCTGAATGGCCACCACCAGCGGAACGATGCACCAGAACACCATGTGGACCTTCGATTTTCCGGGCAGGTAGGAACATGTAAAAGGAACCTTTTGAAAGCCCTTCAGAGAGACGTCCGCGAGGATGCTGCCCAGTAATCCGAGCACCAGCAGATGCTGCGCTACCGGCGCGCAGGGCCAGAACCACAGCAGCAGTGCGGCCGAGACCGCCAGGACCGGAAACACCGAGAGTGCCAACAACGCTCGCCGGACTGCCGGGAGGCGGCCCGCGGTTCCCAGCGCCGGAGTTACGCGAAAGATCCAGTTTGCACGCAGGTCCAGCGGCAGAGAAAAGACGGTGCGGGTCCCAAGCCAGGCGGCGCACAACATCAGCACAGTAGAGACGAGCATGGGAACGTTCACCCGCTGCACGAGATCGAGCCACGTCAGATGCATTGCCTGCGTCGCCCCGGTCAGGTACACAGCCACAAGCGCGAAACCGCCGCCCAGGTAGAACGCCAGAATCGCCCGATGCTCGCGGCTGCGCAGCAGGGTGCGGATGACGAACTGCGCCAGGGCCGTTTGCGGCGAACTCCCAAAGCGCGGCAGCCAAAGCCCCCCGCGCGAGTTCGGAACGATGTCCGGCTCCTCCACGATCCTGCGCAGCATCCGGACATAAGAGAGCAGGAACGCGCTACCGGCCGCGAATATCGCGATCGCCAGGTTCGCGAGTGCCCGCCTTGCCAGCGGCGCCATAACCGTGTGCCCCTCGGCAGCGTAGGCGCCGCTCAGTTCGCTGAGGAGTCCCAGGAACCAGTACGAAGGCAGCCATGCCAGAGTTCGTTGATTCTCGGGCGCCCCAAGAGCCGTCGCAGTGTTCAGTGACGGTTGGAAGCAAATAACCCCGAGGAACAAGATGAACGCGGCAATTTGAAGAATGGGCGAGACGCGCAGATACCACCTGCGGGGCAATTGCGCCGCTGCCGCCTGCACGGCCAGGAGGGCGCAGAAAAGAAACGCTGCCGCAGCGAGAAGCGCAACCCAGAAAGCCGCGAAAAATCGCGCGGTGCCGGCGAGCCCGGAGGCTTGGGGTGCCAGCACTATGGGCCACGCAAAGCCGGCAACGCTGTGCAACGCAGCCACGACGAGACCCAGCGCGGAGGCCGCCGCGGCTATCTTGGCCGCGAATAGCGTGCGCCCGCGAACGGGCAGCGGGGCCAGCACAAGTACATCGCGGCGGTCTAGAAACGTGGCATCCCAGCGCAGTAGTGCGAACACTCCCACGACCAGCATAGTGAGGGAGACCAGGAAGCGTTCCGCGGACCAGACCGAAGCAGCCTCCGACTCACGGCGTATCGCCTGCCCGATCGTGACCGCGCCCATCGATAGGATGACGCTTACCATAATCAGGAGCGCTCCAAACTGCCCCAACAGGCTGCTGGCGTCCCCGTTAGCGGATGCCGAAAACAGCTCTACATCCATCAAGCGGAAGAGGAACTGGCGATAGATGACCCGGAACTGCACGTGCGTATTCATGTCACGCTCGAATCAGGTTGGCTATTTCGCGTGAGACCGCGGCGGTGTCCTGCTCCACGGCAAGCTGCGCGAAAATCTCTTCCAAGGTGGGCAGCGCCATCAGCGTTCGCAGGCGCTCGATGGAATCGTCGGCCACCACCTTTCCGCGGTGCAAAATCACGACGTGGGAGCAGACCCGCTCCACCGTCTCCAATTCGTGTGAGCTGAAGAGCACCACTTTGCCGCGCGCAGCCAATTCCTGGATCAGGCCGCGCAACACCATGGCTGTCGAGACATCCAGCCCGGAGAACGGCTCGTCCAGCAGGATGAGGTCGGGGTTGTGGAGCAATGCAGCCGAAAGCAGGACCTTTTGCCGCATGCCCTTGGAATACGAAGATATGGGCGCGTGCCGGTCGCTGTGCAGCGAGAGCAACCGGAGCAGGCCGTCGATTCGATCGGCCGCCGCCTTTGCGGGCAGGTCGCGGAGCTGGGCCACCATGGTGAGGTACTCGAGGCTGCTGAGGTGCGAGTAGAGATGCGGCTCCTCAGGCACATAACCCATACGCTGCTTGAAGCCAAGCAGGTCTCCGCGGATCGGCCGGCCATCGAAGAAGATCTCGCCGGCCGCGGTCTCGATAAGCCCGGTGATCATTTTCATGGTGGTCGACTTGCCGGAGCCGTTCGGCCCCAAGTATCCCGTGATCTCACCGGCGCGCGCCTCGAAACTTACGTTGTCCACGGCCAGGATGCCGGTGAATCGTTTGGAAACGTCACGCAGCTCGAGGGTCATCATTGGCGTATCCCCGCGACTTCCGAAAAGAGCCCCTTCCATGAGCCGTCCAGGTTGACCCACCGCTGCTTTCCGGAGTAACTGGCCGAAATCTCCGGAACGTGAAGCAATCCATGGCCGCGTGAGCACATCGACTCGGCACCATACCAGTCAAGGAACGTGTGCGATGGATCCCCGATGCGCACCGGGTTGGAGAGCAGCCGAAGGCATACCGGACAGCGGCGCTGCTGATCCAAAAGCACCCAGCGAAAAGTCAGGATCCAGAAGGCGCCGACTCCCAGCGGGGCGATGGGCGCCAGGCATACGACGACAAACCCAAACAGCATGATCGGCTGCACAAGCGCGATTTTCAGGGCCAGGAAGATTCCGTTTCGCAGCCTGCCGGGCCAGGACATGGGATAGCGATTGGCGGAGGCCCGCCCAATCGCCAACCGTGTGACCGGCAAAAGCAGGCAGGAAAGCTCAAGCATCGCGATGCAGGCGACCGGCAGGTCGCGAATTCTCAGGTGCGGGGAGTGCGCAAAGTGCGGAGCGGGCAGGCGCATCGCAATGAAGAGGCTCACCGCCGCGAGTGCGGCCAGGAAGAGGAGGCAGTTCAGCGGGGCTTCCAGGCGGATTCGGGCTCGCTTCACCGGGGCCAGGTTGTTCCGCCTCAGCCAAAGCGCGTCACGGAAAGAGCCGAGACAGAACTGCGTTGCCCTGCCTCGCGGGACATACCAGAGTTCGGATCGCCACTCCGCGAGCCACCCGGCGCGTTGATCGCTGGGCGCCAGTAACGATGCGGCGCGAAGAACCGCGTGCTGCAACCATTCGTCTTTCATGCGTCCTGAACCTCCTCTGCCGGCGTCAGCTTGGCCAGCAATGGATAGCGCTTCCGCGAGGCCTCCAGCGCCGCTTCTCCGGACCGGGTGAGCTTGTAGTACTTGCGCGGGGGCCGCTGCGCAGCAACCGCAACCGACTGGCGCTCCCACTGAGATCGAATGAACTGGTCGCGTTCCAGCCGTCGCAAGGCCGGGTAGACCGTTCCGCTGGGGAGGCCGGTCACCTCCATGACGGTGTAGCCGTAGATGTAGCCGGCGCCAATGGCTTGCAACATCATCGCCGTCGTATGGGAGAGTCTCGGCAGGTCTGCCATGGCAGAATTATACCTATGTAGAAATCTACCTGCAAGAGGAAAATCGTGGCGGAAACGGAGCGCAGTACCTATATGGTGCCGCGCGTGACTAAGTCACCCGCCGAAAGTACTCCCGCGCGCGAGAAACATCCCGCAGGATTTGCTTTTTCAGGGCTTCGGGATCGGGGAACTTGCGCTCTTCGCGGAGGCGGAGCAGGAACTCCACCCGGATCGCGCACGGCGACGGCTCTTCGAGCGGCTCCAGCAGGAAGGTTTCCACGGTAAGCGGGCCGCCGTCGAACGTGGGCCGGATGCCGCAGTTCGTAATCGACTGCCATACGCGGCCGGTGCCCAGGTCCCGAGTGCGTGTGACGTAGACGCCGTTGGCCGGCACGATTCCGCCTGAAGGCGCCAGATTCAGCGTGGGCACGGTCTGCCTGGAGCCCACGCCCCGCCCCCGCACAACCTCACCTTCAATCGCGAATGGGGCCTCCATCAGGCGGCAGGCGAGCGACACTCGTCCGGCTTCGATCAGCCGCCGCGTCTCGCTGCTTGAAACAATGCGTCCTCGCAGGCGAATGGCCGGAACGATCTCCGTGAAGAAGCCGAATTTGCGGCCGAGTTCGGCCAGCGTGCGGGTATCCCCGGCGTGAAGGTGGCCGAAGCGGAAGTTATCGCCAACGAGCACCGCTCGTGCGTCGAGCGCCTCCGCGAGTATCTTTCGAGCGAACTCCTCCGGCTCGAGCAGCGAGACCTCGCGAGTGAATGGCAAGATGATGACTTGCTCGATGCCCTCCTGGCCCATGAGATGCGCGCGCTGTTCGGGCGTGGTCAGCAGCCGCGGAGCACGCTCCGGCGCGACGATGTGCGTCGGGTGCGGGTGAAAGGAGAGCGCCGAAGGCGTCCAGCCGTGCTCGCGCGCCACGGCGGCAACGCGGCGCAGAATCCGGCGGTGGCCGGCATGAACTCCATCGAAGTTGCCGACGGTGAGCGCGCAAGGCCCGAACCGCCCGGCGGCCTCTTCCAGGCTGCGGAAGATCCGAACGGCGGTGCTCATCGGGCGTCTCCCACGGAGATCTGTAGGCCGTCGTAGGCGAGATGAACGTTCTCGGGCAGGCGGCTCTCAGTCCCGGCGTGCGGCAGATCGTGGCAGATATGCGTGAAGTAGGCCCGCCGCGGAGCGATTTCGGCAACGTGCTCCAGCGCGCGCATCACAGTGGTGTGCGTCGGGTGCGGCCGCTCCCGCAGCGCGTCGAGGAACAGCACGTCCAGCCCGCGAAGCTTTTCCTGCGATTCCGGCGGGATCTCGCTGTGATCGGTGAGGTAGGCCGCGGCGCCGAAGCGATAACCGTACACGGCGGTGCGGCCGTGGCGCAGCGGAATGGGAGTGAACTCGAGGCCGAACAGTTCGAACGGGTCTCCGTTCAGCACGTGGGGCTCGAGCCGCGGAATGGATGACTCCGTCTTGCCGCCGGCGAAGATGTACTCGAACACCCGGCGGATGGTGTTGATCGTCTCGCCGGAGCCGTAGACCGGAATCGTCGAGCGCTGCCGGAAATTGAAGGGGCGTACGTCGTCGAGTCCCATGATGTGGTCGGCGTGAGCGTGAGTAAACAGGATCGCATCCACACGTTCCATCCGCGCGCGCAGGGCCTGTGTGCGGAAGTCCGGCGTCGTGTCGATCAGGACGTTTCGGCCGTCGTAACTCACCAGGACGGATGGCCGCAGGCGGTTGTCGCGAGGGTCGCTCGACGTACAAACCGCGCAATGGCACCCAATCGTCGGGACGCCGACACTGGTGCCCGAGCCCAGGACCGTAATCGTCAGGCAACCCGCGGTGGATGGCATCTACTTCGGTTTATTCTCCTCCACAACCTGCACGTATCGGAACCGCAGTTCGGTAAGCGAGTTTTCGAGGTAGCGCTGCTCTTCCAGGCTTAGGTTCCCGTGGGTCTTCTGCTGCAACATCGTGAGCAGGTCGATGGAATGCTGGGCGAGCGGAAGGTTGGGCTTGGGGCGATCCTTCTCTTCGCCGAAATGGAGGAGACCGAGTTGCATTTCGGCCTGCGCGCGCAGGGAGAAGATGAGATAGTCCAGGGTCGCTGGAGGAATGAACATCTCACTCCCGGTGTCGGGCTGTTCTGTTTTGGGCGTATCGTCTTCGCTCATCAAGCTCTTATTTTACAGCGGCGGGCGGCTCCCTCCGGGCTCCCGTGCGACAATGAAAAAAATGCCTAAACAGACTCCGAACACCGGTGGTGTATCCGCACCGGATGTGGTTTGGCGAAGGCTAAATCTACCCGAAGACATCGCCGCGATTCTCGAAGCCGCCCCGTCGGCTAGAGTCTTCAGCACAGCGGACGAACTCGTCCAGGCTGCGTGCCCCGGTGGAGGGCCGTTCGAAGTGGCCTACGACGTTGCCGGCATGGGCCGAGTGGTTGAGGCCAGAGTGGTGCGCGTGCGCAACGGCATATCGGCCAACTACGACGACCCTTACGTGCGCAGGCGCGATCCCGATTGCCTGGTAATCGGCGACGACCAGCCCACGGACAAGCCGCGCTTTGCGGAGCGGTTCGGCAAGCCCTTCAGCGAAATGCGTGCGAAAACCTTCGAGTGGCTGAAGCAGCAGGACCTCGCGGTATTCGCGTTTCAGGCCGGCCGCGAAGGTATGGGCTTGCAGGCCGTGGTTGTCGCGCCCGGCAACGCAGCCTTTTTCGCCTTCGGCCTCGCCATGCTGCAAGGTATTCTGCCAGCCGATTCGCTGCCCGAGGACTTCGCGCCGCGGCTGTTCATCTTCGTTGCGCCGCCGTTCCGGCATACACACTTTGAGGGGCGGCAAGTGGTTGTGCACGACCGCGGCGAGGACCGGCACGAACTGTTTTCCTACAACCTGTATCCGGGGCCGAGCGCGAAAAAGGGCGTCTACGGCTGCCTTATTCATCTGGGAGAGAAGGAAGGCTGGGTGACAGCCCACTGTTCCACGGTTCAGGTGCTCACGCCTTACGACAACATCGTCACCTTCATGCACGAAGGCGCCAGCGGCGGCGGCAAGAGCGAAATGCTGGAACAGGCAATTCGCGAGAGCGATGGCCGCCTCTTCCTGGGAAAGAATATGGTGACGGGCGAGAAGCGCTATCTCGAAATTCCGCGCTTCTGCGAACTGCACCCGGTGACGGACGACATGGCGCTGTGCCATCCTTCGCTGCAGGGCAGGGACAACAAGCTGTGGGTCACCGACGCCGAGGACGCCTGGTTTCTGCGCGTGAACCACATACGCGAGTACGCAACCGATCCGCACCTGGAGCGGCTCACGGCCCAGCCTCCCGTGCCGCTGCTCTTTCTGAATATCGACGCCGCGCCGGACTCGCGGGCGATGATCTGGGAGCACACGGAGGACGCTCCGGGGCAGCCCTGCCCGAATCCGCGCGTGATCGTGCCGCGGCGCATCGTCCCCTCCATCGTGAACGAGCCGGTTGCCGTGGATGTGCGAAGCCTGGGGCTGCGAACGCCGCCGTGCACGCGGGAAAATCCGTCGTACGGCATCCTCGGATTGTTTCACGTGCTGCCGCCCGCACTGGCGTGGTTGTGGCGGCTGGTTGCGCCGCGTGGGCATTCGAACCCAAGCGTTGTCGGCGAGGATGGACTTTGCAGTGAAGGCGTCGGCTCGTATTGGCCGTTCGCGACCGGGCGGCAGGTGGATCAGGCTAACCTGCTGCTCAACCAGATCAGGAGCAGCCGGAAGACGCGGCACATTTTGATTCCGAACCAGTACGTCGGGGCCTGGTACACGGGATTCGCGCCGCAGTGGATTGCGCGGGAGTATTTGGCGCGGCGCGGCAGCGCGGTGTTCCGTCCCGGGCAACTGGAGCCTTCGCGATGCGCCTTGCTCGGATGGCGGCTTTACGCCTTGACCGTGGAGGGACGCACCATCGCGCGATGGTTCCTGCAGGTACACACGCAGCCCGAGGTCGGCGAAGAGGGTTTCGATGCGGGCGCGCGGATGCTCGAAGAGTATTTCAAGCGGCACCTGCTGCCTTTGCTGGACGAACCGGAACTGGACCCCATGGGGCGCGAGATCATCGAACGATGCCTCGCCGGCGCCAGCGTCGAGGATTACGAGCGATTAATGACGGCGTAGGGGCCTGGCGGACTCACGTGCTAAATTGAAATTTCCCCCTTTCGGAGCCGCTTCTTTGAGTACAGGAGAAAAGTTTCAAAAATTAACCGGGATTATGGCGCGCCTGCGGTCTCCCGACGGGTGCCCCTGGGATCGCGAACAGACGTTCGAAACGATCAAGCCATATCTTCTCGAAGAGACCTACGAAGTTCTCGACGCCGTCGATGCGCGCGACTGGCCCTCGCTGGCCGAGGAACTCGGAGACCTGCTCCTCGAAGCCGTGTTCTTCGCGCAGATGGCGAACGAGCAAGGTTTGTTCAGCATCGAAGACTCGCTCGATTCGATCAACGAGAAACTCGTGCGGCGGCACCCCCACGTTTTCGCCGAGGGGACGGCGAAGACACCCGATGAGGTGAAGCGGCGCTGGGACGAAATCAAGGCGGAAGAGAAGAAGGAAAAGAAGAAGCCTAAGGGACTGCTGGCATCGGTGCCGCGAGCACTGCCCGCGCTTGTCGAAGCCACCCAACTCACTTCGCGCGCCGCGGGCGTCGGATTCGACTGGGAGAACGCCGACCAGGTGCTCGAAAAGCTTGACGAAGAATTGAAGGAACTGGCCGAGGCGCGCGAACGGGCAAGCAGCGAGGAACTCGAAGGCGAACTGGGAGACCTGCTCTTCGTGCTGGTGAACCTGGCGCGCTTTCTCAAGGTCGATCCCGAACAGGCACTGCGCAGAACGAACAGAAAATTCCGCGAGCGCTTCGCGCACATCGAACGGAAGCTGGAAGAGGCGGGCAAGACGCCGGCGGAATCGTCGCTCGAAGAGATGGACTCGCTCTGGCGGGAGGCGAAGCGGAAGGAATGAGCGGGATCTCCGCGCGCCTGCTGACCACCCACGACGAGTTTGCGGAAGCCGTACGCCTTCAGGCAGAGATCTGGGGTTTCGCCGAAATGGAACTCCTGCCCGTGCGCCTGTTCGTTGTGGCATCGAAGGTCGGCGGGCATGTATTCGGGGCCTTCGACGGCCGTCGAATGGTCGGATTCTGCCTGGCGATTCCGGGTCTGAAGCCCGGCGGCAAAAGCTATCTGCACAGCCACATGCTGGGCGTTTTGCCCGAATATCGGGACCGCGGCGTGGGCCGCCTGCTCAAGCTCGAACAGCGCAAAGAAGCCATGGCGCGCGGCATCGAACTGATCGAGTGGACTTTCGATCCGCTTGAACTGAAGAACGCCTACTTCAACGTTGAGCGGCTCGGCGCGGTTGTGAGGCGCTACGTACTGAACCATTACGGCACTACCACCAGCCGCCTGCACGGCGGCCTGCCGACGGATCGCTGCGTTGCGGAGTGGTGGGTTGCTACGCCTTGGGTCGAAGCCACCCTGGCGCGCCAACGTCCGCGGCTCAGCGTAGAGGACCGCATCTCCGTGCCCGCCGGCATCGACCTGCTGCGCCGTGAGGCTCCGAAACAAGCGCGCGAGATTCAGCGTTCCGTCAGCGAGCGCTTTCTGGAATGCTTCGCGGGCGGGCTTGCGGTGATCGGGTTCGAGAGATCGGAAAGCGCCGGAACGTACTTATTGGGACGATGGGAATCCGAGTAGACAAAATCGTACTGCGGCAGGTGCGGATGCCGCTGGTCCACTTCTTCGAGACGAGCTTCGGCCGCACAACCGAGCGGCAGATCGTGCTGGTCGAGGTGATCTCGGAAGGCGTCTCCGGCTGGGGAGAAGTCACAGCCGGCGAACACCCGTTCTACAACGAGGAATGGACGGATTCGGCCTGGCTCATCCTGCGCGATTACGCGGGCCCGCGCGTGCTCAAGCGCGAACTGGAGAACGCCTGCGCGGTCGCGCCGCTCGTCGGCGGCATTCGCGGCCACAGGATGGCGTGCGGCGGGCTGGAGGCGGCGGTCTGGGACCTCGAGGCCCGGCTGCTCGGGCGCCCGCTTTGGCGGCACATCGGCGGAGGCGCACGCAAAGAGATCTCGTGCGGCGTCTCGATCGGCATACAGGATTCCGTGCCGAAGCTGCTGAAGAAAATCGAGAGCGAACTGGCGTCCAGCTATCAACGGATCAAAATGAAAATCAAGCCGGGCTGGGACATCGACGTTGTGCGCGAGGTGCGGCGCGAGTTTCCGCAGATCCGCCTGATGGTGGACGCAAACTCGGCATACGCGCTGAGCGACGCCGATCACCTGCGCCGCCTCGACGAGTTCTATCTCATGATGATCGAGCAGCCGCTGGGCCACGACGACATCATCGACCACGCGGAATTACAGGCGAAGCTCGACACGCCGATCTGCCTGGACGAGTGCATACGGTCGGCGCACCATGCTGAGCAGGCGATCCGGCTGCGGGCCGGCAAGATCATCAATATCAAGCTGGGGCGCGTGGGAGGGTTCGCCGAGGCCCGCCGCGTGCATGATGTGGCTCAGGCGGCCGGGGTGCCGGTATGGTGCGGTGGAATGCTCGAATCGGGCATCGGCCGCGCTCATAACATCGCGCTTTCGACCCTGCCGAACTTCATCCTGCCGGGCGACGTATCGGCGAGCAAGCGCTACTGGGTGCGGGACGTTATCATGCCCGAAGTCGAAGTAACTCCGCGCGGGACCATAGTTATCCGCGACGATCCCGGGTTCGGTTACCCGATCGATATGGACTACCTGCGCGACATCACCGTCCGCGAGGAGGCTTTGGGTTGAGCCTGGTAGCCGTTGAGGAAGCGGCCGCGCCTGCGGAAGTGCAGGCGGCCGCCCGGCCGCCGCAAGCGCTGCTTTACGGTCTGCTGGGCGTGATGGTGTTCTTCTGGTCCGTAAACTACATCGTGGGGAAGGTTGCGCTTCGGAGCTTTCCTCCGCTGCTGCTGGCGGGATTGCGCGCGGCGCTTGCCGGCGCGCTCATACTCCCTGTTTACGCATGGGATGTACGCCGGAATCCGAATGAGCACCGGTGGAAACGCACGGACGTGCCCACACTGCTGACGATCGGCCTTCTGGGCGTCTCGTTGAACCAGTTCTTTTTCGTCATCGGACTGAGCCGGACGAGCGTGGGCCACGCTGCGATTCTGGCCGGGCTGATGCCGCTCATGGTTCTGGCGATCGCTGGCGCCATGCGAATGGAGCGGATCACCGCCCGCAAGGCCGCCGGCATGACGGTCGCGCTGGCGGGCGTGGCGGCCATGACGGCGCTGCCATCCACTTCGCGGCACGACAGTCCGGCCGGCAACCTGTTCATCTTTCTGGGATCGCTCACGTTCGCGCTGTTCACCGTCGCGGGCAAGCGCGCGACCGTCCGCTACGGCGGTATCACGGTGAACACGTTCGCCTATGTGGGAGGCGCGCTCGCGCTGGCCCCGCTGACACTGTGGCAGGGCTGGGCGTTTCCGTTTTCGCGCGTCAGTTCGGCGGCATGGGCCAGTGTTCTGTTCATGGCGGCTTTTCCCGCCGTCCTCTGCTATCTCATTTACTATTGGGCGCTCAAGTATGTCGCCGCCTCGCGCGTTTCGGTGCTCTCCTATCTTCAGCCGCCGATTGCGACCCTGCTGGCCGTTCCGGTGCTCGGCGAACCGATCACGCTTCCGCTCTTGGCCGGAGGCGCGCTCGTGTTCGCCGGCGTCTACATCACCGAGCGCAGCCGATGAGCGCTTTCATCAGGCTGCTCCGGGAAAACCGCAACTACCGCTACACCTGGACGGGGCAGGTGGTGAGCGAGATCGGCGATCACTTCAACACCATCGCGGTATTCAGCCTCGCGCTGGCGGTGACGAAGTCGGGTCTGGTGGTCACCGGCGTCATGCTGGCGCGCGCCGTACCGGTGATTCTGGCCGGCCCGCTGGCGGGCGTTCTGCTCGACCGCATGGACCGCAAACGGATCATGATCGCGAGCGACCTGATCCGCGCGATCGTGGCCGCCACGTTTATCCTGACGGTGCGGCATCCGGTCCCCTGGCTTCTATACCTCCTGAGCGGATTGCTGATGTTCGCCTCGCCGTTTTTCACCAGCGGGCGGTTGTCTATTCTGCCGGCGATCGCATCCAAGGGGGAACTGCACACGGCCGGTTCGCTGACACAGACGACGCAGTGGACCACGCTGGTGATCGGGACCATGCTTGCGGGCACGACCGTCGGGCAGTTCGGCTACAACTGGGCGTTCGGAATCAACGCGTTCTCGTTCCTGTTCTCGGCGTGGTCGATTTCACGGTTGAAGTCGCCCAAAGGATCGTTCCGGGCGGATCGGACCGCGTTGGCGGAAGCTGAGGTCGTGCGGCCTTGGCGCGAATACACCGAAGGGCTGAAGTACATCCGGAGCGCTCCGCTGATCCTGGGCATTGCGGTAATCAACATCGGCTGGGCGACGGGCGGGGGCGCGGCGCAGATTCTGTTCAGCCTCTTCGGCGAGATCGTTTTCAACCGCGGCCCGGCCGGCATCGGGCAGATCTGGGGTTGCGCGGGTGTGGGCTTGCTTATCGGCGGAGCCTTCGGGCACTGGTTCGGCAAGCGCGCGAGTTTCCCGGCTTACAAGAGGGCGATCGCGGTGGCATACGTGGTTCACGGCGGCGCGTACGTTCTCTTTAGCCAGGCGCAGCACTACTGGCTGGCGCTGGTCTTCATCGCGCTGTCGCGGGCTGCGGTGGCGGTGAGTTCGGTGCTGAACATGTTGCAACTGCTGCGTCGCGTTCCGGACGAATACCGCGGGCGCGTGTTCTCTACGATGGAATCCCTCACGTGGTCCACCATGATGTTGTCAATGACCGCGGCGGGGATCGCATCGTCTTCGTACAGCCCACGGACGATCGGAGCGTGGTCCGGCGTCCTCAGTTCGACGACAGCGATAGCCTGGGGGCTGCTGAACTGGACGGGGCGGTTGCCGGAGCCCAAGGGGGCCGGTGAGGTTTGCAGACCCACACGGGATTAGCTATTCTGATTTAGTCGCAGCCCCGGCCCGGAGCGGCCCTGGAGGTCGGTTACATCCGTTTCATGGAGAATCCAGAGCAGTTTGAGGGGGGCGACGCGCCTGCATCCCACCATGGCGTGTCTGAGCCCGATGACGAGTGCCGCATTCTTTTCGCGGGCCATCCCCAGCCGATGTGGGTATACGACTCCCAGACGCTCGCGTTTCTCGACGTAAATGAGGCCGCGGTGCGGAGCTACGGATACTCCCGCGAGCAGTTCCTTGCGATGAACGTGGCGGACATCCGGCCCGCGGAGGATATTGCCGCCTGGCGGGAGTGGATTTCCAAAGCGCCGCTGACCGATCGGACGATGGTCGTGCGGCACCGAAAAAGCGACGGCTCGATCATTTTCGTCGAGATCCACTCGAACGCCATTGCTTTCAGGGGGCGGCCCGCACGGCTTGTGATGGCGGCCGACCTCACGGACCGGAGGCGGGCGGAAAAGGAGATCACGGATCTTAACCAGCGCCTGCGGGAGCGTGTAGCGGAACTCGAAACCCTGTTGAACCTGCTTCCGGTGGGCATCGCGATCGCCGAGGATCGTCAATGCACCCGCGTGCGGGCCAATTCGGCGCTCGCGCGATTGCTTGGCATCACGGCTGAGGCGAACGCCTCCGTCACGGCCCCGGCGGAGGAACGGCCGCCCTTCAAACTGTTCCGGGGCGGCCGCGAGCTTACGCCGGACGAAATGCCGATGCAGGTTGCCGCTTCAAGCGGCATCGCGAGCGATAACGTCGAGGTGGACACTGTCTTCCCGGATGGCCGGCGGATTGGGTTCCTTACCTCAACCGCTCCGCTTTTCGATCAGGAGGGAGCGCCGCGAGGCTGCATCACTTCGTTCCTCGACATTACGGCGCGCAAGCAGGCCGAGGCGCAGTTGCGCGAAGCGAACCAGACACTCCGGGCACTCGTTGAAGCGTCGCCCGTGGCCGTGGTCGCGATGGATTTCGACGGGAACGTGAGGAGTTGGAACCGGGCCGCCCAGCAGATGTTCGGCTGGACGGAACAGCAGGTTCTGGGCCAGCAGTTTCCGGCCGTGCCGGAGGACGACGACGAGTTCTTCCGCGCGAACCTGAAACGCGCCCGGCATGGAGAGACGCTCTCCGGGATCGAAAGGCAGCGCCGGAGCAAAGACGGCTGCCTCATCGACGTGGCGCTCTGGAACGCGGTGCAGCGCGACGCATCCGGTGTGCCGATAGGCGTGATCTCGGTAATCGCGGACATCACGCAGCGCAAGCACCTGGAAGAGCAGTTACGGCAATCGCAGAAGATGGAGGCAGTGGGCCGGCTCGCAGGCGGTGTCGCGCACGACTTCAACAATCTGCTGACCGTGGTCACGGGGTTCAGCCAACTCGTGATCGGCAACATGGACTCGGAGGACCCTCTACGCGCTCCGCTCGAGGAGATTCTCAAGGCGGGGAACCGCGCGGCCGGACTGACGAACCAGTTGCTCGCGTTCAGCAGGCGGCAGATGATCCGGCCCACGGTGCTTGATATCAACCGTGTGATCGCCGACATGGAGCGGATGCTGCGGCGGCTGATCAGTGAGGATATCGAACTCGTGTTGCAGCTCGCCTCCGGGCTGCGAAGCGTGAGAGCGGACCTGGGCCAGATCCAGCAGGTAGTCATGAACCTGGCGATCAATGCGCGCGACGCCATGGCGGAGGGCGGTACGCTGCGGATCGCGACCTCGAATGTCGAACTGCGGGCGGACGACCTGACTGTTCACCCGGAGTTGCGGCCGGGCCACTACGTCCTGCTGTCGTTCACGGACACGGGCGAGGGCATGGACGAGACGACGAAAAGCCGGCTGTTCGAGCCGTTTTTCACGACAAAGGGTCTTGGCCGGGGCACAGGCCTGGGGCTCAGTACGGTTTACGGCATCATTAAACAGAATGGCGGAGATATCGAGGTCTGGAGCGAGCCGGGCCGGGGCGCATCTTTCCGCCTGTATTTCCCGGGCCTGTCCGCGGAGCCGGAGCCGATACAGGAACCCGGAATCCAGTCTGTTCAGCGCGACGCGTCGGAGACCATCCTGCTCGTTGAGGATGAGCCCGGACTGCGCAACATGGTCCGGCAAGTCCTTGGAGCCCAGGGCTACCGCGTGATCGAGGCCCGCGACGGGCGCGATGCATTGCGGGCCTACAGCGAGCTTTCAGAACCGATCGACATACTCATCACCGACGTTGTGATGCCGCACATGAACGGGCAGGAGCTTGCGCGCCAGCTTGCCGTCCTTCAGCCGGACCTCAAGGTCGTGTACATCTCCGGGTATGCCGAGCCGGTGCTGGCCCGGTACGGTGTGGGCGATGAAGGCGTAACATTTCTCCAGAAGCCGTTCACGCCCGGCGAATTGCGCCGCACCGTCCGCGATGCGCTCGGAGGTCCGGTCTAGGGGAAAGGTGGGGCAGGTCTCCAGACCTGCGCCGGGCGTCCGCGCCTGGCCATGTGTCTGCCCCACTCAAACTGCAGCGCTCCGGGCCGATGAGTGCTGTGTGAGCATCTTCTTCGAGAACGCCCGGAAGATTTTTGAAACGGCGGAAGCTGCTGTGCGTGCCGGGGAGACGCCTTCCGACGTTACGATTCTCGTCGGGAACGACGGCGGACTCCAGGTGTTGGCCGATTCCGACTGGCCGCTGGACAGCTTGCTGGCTCACCGGGGCGCCCGGATGGCGTACCGGGTGGGCGCGCGGGGAGGCAGGGCACTGCTGGAGGGCCGGTCTGGGTTCGAGTCCTGCCGTCTGGAATCGGCAGGCCGCGCGCGCGAGGCGCTCTGGGGACCAGCCGCTATGCCAATCCTGCTTCTCGAAGGAACTTCGCCGACTCCTCAGGCGGCGTAGGATTGATGTAAAACCCCGTCCCCCATTCAAAGCCCGCCATCTTCGTGAGTTTCGGAATCAGTTCGATGTGCCAGTGATAGTAGGGTAGTTCGGGTTCCCGCACCGGCGCGGTGTGAATCATCGCGTTGTATGCCGGCCGTTCGAGCACGGTATCGATTTCCCTGAGCACCACCGGCATAATCCAACCCAGGTTGTGGAACGTCGGCACGTCGGAATCCTCGAAATGTGAGAAGTGCCTCCGCGGCAGAACCCAGATTTCAAACGGGAAACGGGCGGCGTACGGGCAGATGACAAGGAAATGATCGGTTTCGAGAACGACGCGGGAGCCCGTGTTGATCTCCTGCCGTATGATGTCGCAGTAGATGCAGCGTTCCTTCATCTCGTAATACCGCTTCGCCCCTTCCAGTTCCTCCTGCACGCGGCGCGGCACAACCGGGAGCGCGATGAGCTGAGAGTGGGCGTGTTCGAGCGATGCGCCCGCGGTCTCGCCGTGGTTCTTGAACGCCAGGATGTAGCGCATCCGCCGGTCTTTCTTGAGGTCCAGGATGCGGTCGCGGAAGGCCCAGAAGACGTCCTCGACGCGCTTCTCGGGCATTTCGGCGAGACTCACGCTGTGGTCCGGCGTTTCGATGATGACCTCGTGCGCGCCGATGCCGTTCATCTTGTCGTAAAGCCCTTCACCCTGGCGGTCGAAGTCACCCTCCACGCGGAGGGCGGGGAATTTGTTCGGCACCACGCGCAAGGTCCACCCGGGTTCGTTGGGCCCTCCGCTCTGGCGGAAGGCGAGCACCTCGGGCGGTGTCTTGTGTTCGTTACCCGGGCAAAACGGGCAGAAGCGGCCCCCTTTGGGAATCACCTGCTGGCGGGAGAAGTCGGACGGACGGCGGCTGCGGTCCGTGGCGATGATGACCCACCGGCCGGTGACCGGGTCTTTTCGAATCTCAGGCAATACGGAATCCTCCTGATTCACAGCAGCGGGGCTGGCAGGGTGCTGCTTTTCAGCATCGCCCTAGAGCATGATAATTATAGCGTTTGTAGTGTGCGGCCCGCGTTGAATGCATCCCTGGAATGCGTGAACGCAGGCGGCTCGGAGAAGACAATGCTCATCAGGTCGAAGCGGACTCGCTCCCACGGGACGCCTGCGCGGCGGGCGTAGTCGCGGCCGGCACGGATCAGCGCCGTGCGCTTCTCATCGTCCACGTTGCGGTCTGGAGCGCCGAACTCGTCGCTGCGCCGGGACTTCACCTCGACGAAGACGAGGGTATCGCGTTCCCAGGCGATCAGGTCAACTTCGCCTCGTCCCGCGGGCGGCCGGTAATTGCGGGCCACCACGGAGAAGCCGGCGCGCTCGAGGTATCGGTGGGCCAGGTCCTCGCCGTGCCGCCCGAGCGCCTGGGTCCGATCCCACCGGCGCATGCGGGCGCGATGGCGGGCGGAGTCGGCCAGGCGAAGCATCCACCCGATCACTTCACCACCTCGAACTCGAATTCCAACACCTTCCCGCGCACGACATAGCAGGCGTAATGCTCCCAGAACAGCCGGAGCCGGCGGGAGCGGTTCACCAGGAACTCAAAACCCAACATCCTCCAGAGCGCGAGCAGCCGGACTCGCACGCCACGCTCGCGCAGCCGGACCGGGGAGTAGTAGCCGAAGCCGCCGTGGTCTTCCCCAAAATAGCGGAAGGAGAAGCTGTTGAGGTGCCAGCGGTGCGTGGGGTCGCAAAAGGAGCTGAAATCCGTGTAATGCGGGGTGACCAGGTGGATGCGCCCCCCCGGCCGGACGAGCCGGTGAAACTCCTCCATTGTGCGGATGACGTCCGAGACGTGCTCGATCACATGGATGGCCTGCAAACGGTCGAACGAGTTGTCCCGGAACGGGTATGGAAAGCGGTCGAGGTCACAGAGGACGTCGGCCGCGCTGGCAGGGTTGCGGTCGATGCCGATCGAGCCCGGCGCTTTCTTCACTCCGCAGCCGACGTCGAGAATTCTCATCGGTAGCGCTGACCGCCGCAGACATCGCCCTCTTCGGGGTTGGCCATCGTCTCGAGGACCTTTGTGCGATCCCTGGCCAGTTCGGCTCGCAGCATGGAGGCGCACATCGGTTGGACGGCTCCGTAGGACGCCGCCTTGTCCTCGGCCGGGAACACCGCATCGAGGTGTGCCTCGCGAAAGGCAAGCCAGGCTTTCTGGGCTGCCCTGATCTTCTTCACCGCGATCGGGTTCCTGGCGGCCTTGGCCAGAAGGTTCTCATAAGCGCGATTCATCTCTTCGTCCGCGCGCTTGAACTCGTCCCCGGCGCACTTGTTCACCTCGATCTGAGAAACGGCGTTTGCGTTGCACGCTTGCAGCGCGTCGCTGACCTGCGCACGGGAGGCGCACGGAATCAGCCAGAAGATCACTCCCAAAGCGGCGAGCAGTTTCATATACCCTGTCCAGTCTGCCACAACGCCGCGTCACCGGGCGCGCGGAAGCAATATGAGCTGAAATTCATGAACCAGCATTCATGTTTTACTCTCTTGCAAGAGCAGCGAGAAAATACGCGAAAAATCTTCGGAGGACCGTAACATTTTCTCCGCTATTCGCGTTTATCTACACATAATCCCCTTTACGATAGCGGGCGCACTCACCCTTTCACCCAACCCCGCGCCCGCTTTACTCAACCGTCGCATTTACGGTTGAGTCTGTCTGCCTGGCGAATCAGATGTCCCAGTTGGGAATGTATTTGCTCTGGCGTTCGGCCCAGCGGCGAACGAGCTCCGCGAACGTAGTCCGGTCGATGACTTCCGATATCGCCTCGTCAACCTGCCGCCACATGTCGCTGAACGGGGTCTCGGATTTCCGCTTGGCCGTCTGAGAACGAGGAGCGCGCGAACCCTCGACGTACCGGACCACTTCGCCAATCCTGATCGCATCGGCCGGGCGCGCGAGCATGTACCCACCCTCGGCTCCCCGCCGCGATTCCACGAATCCACCCTGCTTCAGACTCGCGAGAATCAATTCAAGAAACTTCTGCGGAATTTTCTGCCGCTTCGATATCTCGGCGATTTTCACGGGCTCGCCGGAGGTGTGCGCCGCCAGATCGAAGATGGCGTGCAGCGCATACTCGCCCTTGACAGATATGTTCATTTCCGACGATTCCAAGTTAGTAGACCACGCCCGGACGAGTCAATCCCGCGCGCTATAGCGGGCGTACCGAGATGTCGCGAAACTCCACGCCGGAGTTCTCCGAGTGGATCTGAAACCCTATGCGGCCGGGCTTTCGAACCGCTTCGGGCAGATTGGCGGTTTGGGCGACTGTCTGGCCGTCGATGCGCACGAGGCAGCTCGAACCTTCCACCCGGATCTGCATGAGGAACCACCGCTCCTCGTAGTCGGCCGAGATGCGGCTGCGGTCGATCGTGTATATGCTGCCTGTTGGATACACGCCGTCCATGGGACTGTAAATCTGCACCTCGAAGCCGCGATTCGGCCCGGCAGGGAACCCGCGCAGGAAGATCCCGCTGTTCACGCGGCGATGACTCAACACCTGAGTGGTCAGTTCGAAATCTCCGAACAGGGGTGGCGCGTAGAGGATTCCGTCGCTGTTCTCGCCGGCCAGCGACCCGCCGCGAACCGACCAGTTTCCGGCTCCGCGCGCCTCCCAACCTTTGAGCGACTCTCCATCGAATAACCGGATGTACTTCAGGCGGGAGCCGAGGTCCTCGATCTCGATATTGCGGAGCGAGTAGCCGTATCCGAGGTCCTGGAAGCCGATGTAGCCGCGCTTGAGGCGGTATCGCAGTTCCGCGTGCTCGGAGATGTCCAGATCCTGAACGGCGACACCGTCCACCGAGGTGCGGAGCCGCTCGCCATCCAGTAGAATTTCCGCGGTGTGCCATTCGCCGAAGGATGCCGGCAGCGCTCGTATCGGAGGTTGTGCGCCCGCGACCGCTCCGGTCACGTAATTGTCCACTACTTTGTGGTAGTCGTGGGCCAGCACAATGGCAACACCTGCCTGCGCCGGGCGGCCCCATCGCGGCGCCCGCATCACAACGGCCGCCTCGGCCCACTGCGCGAGCTTGTACTCGAAACGGAGGCGGAAGTTTTCGTATTCCGACGCCGTGCGCAGCCAGTTCGGGAAGTTGCCCCGGCCGCTGGTGCGCAATTCGCCCCCGGTGGCGGCAAACGTCGGGCAATCGCCCTCGTGTACCCAGCCCTGGAGGTCGCGGCCGTTGAACAGCGGTACGGTACTGCCCAGCAGGAGGGCGGGAAACAGGGCAGTCGCAAGCAGCTTCATCGCACCATGATATCCGCGAACAGAGTCGTGTGATCCCAGGCGAGACCGATACCCCCAAGTGCGGGTGACCACAAATTAGCTACTGGTAATAGGACCCGTATAACTCATGAGATGCTTGCGATGGTAGTCCTATCGACGCTACAGTTGAGATTCGGCCGCACAGCCAGCGTCCTGATCCCATGTCTTTAGCGGAAATCGAGCCCGAATACGGCGTTTGGTCTATCGAAGGACTTCCGCTCCGTATCGAGTACCTGGTTCCGGTCCTCGAGGAAATCTCCGCGATCGCCGTCGATGGCCTTTACCGGTTCCGGCACGGCGGCATGGAGGTCGGCGGCGTCCTGTTTGGCACGGTGCAGCGCGGAGTGGTGCGAATCACCGCGTTCCGAAGTTTGGACTGCGAGCATGCTTTCGGTCCCCGCTTCGTGCTATCCGAGCGAGACAAGGCGGCGATGAGGCAGTTGCTGGAACTGCCGCGCACCGAACCATCCCTGGCCGGCCTGCTACCCGTGGGCTGGTACCACTCCCACACGCGCAGCGGGATTGCGCTTTCTCCGAGGGATCTGGAAATCTACGACCGCTACTTTCCCGAGCAGTGGCAGGTGGCGCTTTGCATCCGTCCGGAGGCGTTTGGTCCGGCGCGAGCCGGCTTCTTCCTGCGCGAACGCAACGGCGAGGTTCACGCGGAAGCGAGCTACGAGGAGTTCGCGGTGCAGCCGAGACGGAAACGGCCGGCGCCGCAAGAGAAACCCGCCGCACCCGCGCCTGAGCGCGCAAGACCGGCGCTGGTCCTGCCGCCCCAACCTGCCGTTGTCACCGAACCTGTGCCGCAACGGCCTGCCGTGAGCGCTCCGGTCGATCTCCCGGCTCCGACGTTCGGCGGGTTGGCGACCTCTGCGGCCCCCACCGCAGCCGACGCTTCGCCCGGCAGCTTTGCGCTCCCTTCGTTCGCGAGCGCCGCACCGAAGCAATGGCAGAGCCGAAAATGGATGTGGGTGGCCGTGGCGATTCTGGGCACCATCGGCGGTGGCGCGGGAGTGCAGGCCTGGTACCAATATGCCGCCCGCCCGCAGCCGCTCTCACTATGGGTGGCCGACGTCGGAGGCCAACTGCTGATCGAGTGGGACCGGACCGCCGGGCCGATCCGGAATGCAAAGAGCGCCACGCTCGACATCACGGACGGGAAGGAACGCGTTCAGATGCAGCTCGATGGCGAGCGCCTGCGGGAGGGTAGCGTGGACTACGTACGGCATGCCGACATAGTCGATGTGCGCCTCAGCGTCGACCAGCCGCGGAGCCGCACTCAACAGGAATCCATCCGGTTCATCGGGCAGCGCGTGCGGCGCCCGGAGGAGACCGAACTAGTGCGCGAGCGCGACGCCCTTAAGGCCGAGGTGGAAAAACTGCGCGCCGAGATTGAAAAGAAGGACGCCCTTCTTCGAAGAGCCAGGGCCGGGGCAGCGAAGCGGTAGTGGGCCGCAAGTGGGACAGGCCTTCCGGCCTGTCCATCCATTGCGTTAAGAGGTGACTTTAGGGCTGCTTCTTGGCAGGTGCGGCAGCGGCCGGCTTCGGGGTGACAGCAGGCTTGGCCGCGGAGGCGCCCGGCAGACCGGCGTTCTTGTCGTACAGTTCCACGATGTCCCGGGTGATATCGATCGTGTTCGAGGCGTAGAGCACCGGCGTCTGGGGAGAGCTGACGTCAAGGATCAGGGAGAACCCGTGCTCGCTCGCGTACTTATCGATCACGACCATCATCTTCTGGCCGAGGTCCTGAAGCACGCGCTGTTGTTCCTGGTCCAATTCGGCCTGCGCGTCATCCATGTCGCGCTGCAACAGCTTCGTCTTCTGATCGATGTCGCGCGCCAGCTTTTGCTTCGCGTCCTCGCTCATCGTGTTCGTGCCGTTGCGATATTGGCCCTGTAGCGTCGTGAGTTCGGTCTGTTTCTGATCGAACGTCTTACGCTTAGGCGCGAACTTCGTGTCCATTTCGGCGGCGGCCTTCTGGCCATCCTTCGTCTGGATGATCGCGTTCTGGATGTGGATGATGCCCACCTTTGTGGGGGCGCCGCTCTGCGCAAAAGCCAGGATCCCGCAGCCCAACATGAGCAGGGGGGCCGCAAACGCACTCTTTCTCACAGTTTCAAACTCCTTTTGAATTCCAAATCATAACATACAGGCGCGTACGAACAGGGAAACTAGAACGTCCGCCCAATCGTGAAGCGGAACGTTTTCCTCAGTTCGAAGAACGGGATCTGCTGCCCGAATTGCGATACCGAGTTTAAGAAAGTCGCCTCGTTCGGGAACATCGAGCGGTCCGCGACGACCGGCGGCTGTATAAACTGCTGCACGATGGTTGGGTTATACGCCCAGTAAATACGGAACGGCGCATTGACCACAGGCAGCAGCACCTGAAGCTCGAGGCCTGTCGAACTACGAATCTTCTGCGTGCCCGGGGCGATTACACCCTTGCCGTTGAAGCCGGCCGATGGGAAGGTTCCGTTCAACTCGGTCAGCCGGTCGGCATTCAACGCGAGCTGCCCCGGCCTCAGAACCTTGTTCATGCCGGCGTCGAAGAACGCCGCCAGAGTGACCGGCCCAGCGATCGGGATGCGGTACTCGAAGTTGGCGACCACTTGCGTGTCGCCGCCGATGGGCACGAACTGATAGATCGGAATGGTTTGCGACACGGGTACGAACTTCTCGACGCCGTTCTGTATCACCTTCTGGACGCGTGGCGATCCATCGTCATTCAGTACACCCACGTTGGCTGAACTCGGGATGAACGAGATCGGGCTGATGCCCCAGATCTCAAACCCGCGGACGTCCTGCTCGCCGCCGATGTAATAGCGGTTGAACGGTGGTGCCACCTTCCCGCCATATCCAGTGACAAACGATCCCATCAGCCGCAGGCCCAAAACGTGCTCCTTCTTAAACGGCGAGGGCTTGAAATAGCGGAAATCGACGGACGGCTGGATCATATTCACGTTGCCGCCGAGGAAGCTGCCCGCAAACCCGCTTGAAATCGAAATGCTCTTGCCGTTGGTCGGGTTAAGCGGGTGGTTCACCGTGTTGTAGGTGTAGGACGGAATGAGCTGGCTGGTCCGGATGCCGTGCAGCGAGTTCGGACCGGAGAGTTCCTGGAAGCTGCTGTAGTTGAAGTACGCCTTGGCCGCATCCGTGACTGGCGTGTACTTCGAGTTGCTATAGCCGTAGCTCAAACCCAGCCGGGCGAAACTTCTCTTCAGCGGGTAGCTCGTGAAGACCGTGAATCCGTGCCCGTTCGACACGTAATTCATGAGGTTTTCCTTGCCGAGGGCTTCAAAGTACGGGATCATGTTGCGGCCGGTGAAGAGCGAAACTTCGCGCCCCTGGTCGTAGCTGAACCGCTGCGTGAAAACCGTGAAGCCCAACTGGATGGGCCGGTCGAGGAAGTACGGTTCGGTGAAGCCGAACGTGACGTTGCGGATGCGGTCGCCAAGCTGGGAGTCGAGCGAGAGCGTTTCGCCCAGTCCGAGGAAGTTGTTCGTCGAGTAGTTGAACCCGATGAAGCTGCCGGCGATACCGGACACGCCGCCAGTCAGGCCGACCGTGTTCTTCCCGCGCTCCTTCACCTTGAGGAGAATGTCCACCGTGTTGTTGCGCGCGTCGCGGGTGATCTGCGCGGCGTCCTCTTTCTTCAACTGCTCGAAATAACCGAGCTGGTTGAGGCGGAGGACGCTCAACTCCCACATCTTGCTGTTGAACAGGTCGCCTTCATCGAGCATCAGTTCGCGGCGGATGACCTTGTCGCGCGTGGTCGAGTTGCCGGAGAAATCGATACGGCGCACGAAGAATTGCTTGCCCTCGTCCACGTTGATCGTGATATCGATCTGATCGCTGCCCGGAATGGGTTCCGGAATCGGATCGGGCACGAAGTCGATGTAGCCGAACTGCCCGTACAGCTCGCGCATCTGGTCGATGCCCTTGCGGAACTTCGCCGTGGAGAACACGTCCCCGGGCGACATTCTGAACAGTTGCGGGGTCAGGCTCTCGGGCACGCGGAACAGCTTCACGCCGACATAGTTCCAGTTGCGGATCTTATACAGACGCCCTTCTTCCACCGGGATCTTGACGTCGGCGCGGATGCCCGGCTTGTTCATGTAGAACAGCGGGATGCGGAATTTGCCGCCGCCGACCTTGCGAATCTCAACCGTCTGGTCAAGCGGGCGCGCCATGAAGTATCCGCGCTCCTGGTAGAAGTTGCGGATCATGTCCTTGTCCTGCTCGAGCTTGGAGAGGTCGTAGGTTTTCGCGAACATGTTTTCGAGCAGGATCGAGTGGGGCACGCCAATCGGGCGCAGGTTTCTCATCGCGCGGATGACGGCGCGGTCCCCGAAAACCTGGTTGCCCTCGATGTCTATCTTTCCGACCTTGACCTTCGGGCCCTCATTGACCAGGAACGTCACCTCGAGGGACGACGGCGGAATCTGGCGCAGTTGGGGTGTAACCGTTGCGTACTGCCGCCCGCGCTCCGACAGAAACTCTTTCAGGACAACGGCCGCGCGCTGGACCTTATTTTGATCGTACTGGGCCTCGACGGACAGGCCGACGCGCCGCTCCTTGAACCGGTCAAGGATTTCCGAGACGGTGACCGACTTGATGCCCTCGTACTTGATGGACCGCACGACGGGCCGTTCCACCACGACGAATCGCAGGATGATGCCCGAGGGGCCCTGTTCCTGCTCCAGCGTGATGTCGTCGAAGCGCCCGGTATTCCACAGCGCCATGAAGTCGCGGCGCAGCGTCTCGGGGTCGAAGGTGTCGCCCTTCTTGGTGAAGATCATCGCGCGCAGCGTGTCCTGGGGAACGCGGCGGGCGCCCCGGAACTCGACGGCTTCGACAACGTTCGTGGCGATGGCCGGAGCCTTGGGTTCTACGGCCGCTTTGGGGGACTCGAGTTGCGGTTTCGCCTGGGGAGCGGACGGCTGTTGCGCCGGCTTGGCCGGCTCAGTGGCCTGCGGAACCGATTCGAATGGACTTGGCTGCTTTGTCTGCTGGGGTGCCGTTGGTTGCTGCGCCTGCGCAACCGAACTCAATGAACAGGCGCAAACGAGCAATATCCGCAGGCACCCGGGCCTGTCAAACATCATGCAAATCTAGTTCCTCTCCACTCTGCGCTTCACTTTCGACGTCAGGGTTCCCGGCGTGGTTTCACCTGTTAAGTGCCGAACCCTGAACTGAACCTATCATTCTAACGGATCGTAGATCGTTCACATCGGGGACTGGGCCGGCTCGCCGTAGAAACGCCTTTCGAGCGACGCCAGACCGCGCGGAAACCTTGCCAGGACGAAACCGAAGATCAAGTGCGCCAGCAGCAGAGACCTTGGCGAACCAAAAATCCTCGCCAAAATCCCCAGCCTCCTCCAGAACAACGCCTCCGAAAAATAGTACCAGAGCAATCCGGTCAGGATGCCCAGCAGCACCACCCGCAGACGGCTACGCGAACTGCCCGTTGCGATGCCGAACACCAGCCCGATCAAACCGGACACAAAAAAATGCAGCGCCAAGCCATCCATTGTGACCCAGCTAAAGCTGTGCCGCAAAACGTCGCGATCATAAAACACCGAGCCTAGCAGGTTCGGGATAGTCCAGATGGAATGCCTGTCCAGGGCCGAGCTTGCCAGTAACCATCCGAGCATAGCCAACCCGGCGATGACACCCGTCTCGATGCCGGCGAGTGCGCGCAGAACAAATGGAGAAACCCGCCGCTGATTCCCCGGACCCATCAAAAGAGCCTATACTAACACAGGCGCATGTATGGACATGCGCGCGGAATTGGTAGACTAACCGGTTCGGTTTCGCTGTTCATATCGCACATGCTCGCTTCGGAGATTGGATGGATCGTCGCGTCGTCATCACAGGAATAGGGGCCGTGAGCCCCAATGGCATCGGAAGGGAAGCGTTTTGGGAGGCCACACGGAACGGCCGCAGCGGCGTTCGCCGCATCTCCCGCTTCGACACTTCCAATTATGCCGTGCAGGTAGCTGGAGAGATAGTCGGGTTCAGTGAGGAGCAGTACATCGCGCCCAAGGACCGGCCGCATGTTTCGCGGGTGGCTCCGCTGGCGATAGCGGCGGTGGAAGAAGCTCTCGCCGATTCCGGGGTAGAACCCAAGGGGATGAGCCGCGAGCAGTTGCGCGGCATCGGCTTGATCGTCGGCTCCGGCGGCGGCAGCCAGGAGTTCACCGAAGAGCAGTACCGGCTGTACTATGGCGGCAAGGAACGCCAGTGTAGCGTCTACGTCGTCCCGACCGGCACCATCGGCACGCTGGCGGGAGAAGTATCGATGCGGTTCGGCTTCCGCGGCCTCAGCCACGTCATCTCAACCGGCTGCACTTCTTCGACGGATGCGATCGGTTACGCGTACCGCAATATCAAAGCCGGCATTCTGGACACGATGATCGCGGGAGGCGTGGATGCCCCGCTTGCGCCGCTGATTCTCCGGGGCTTCATGCTCATGCGCATCATGACCACGCGCTGGAACAATCAGCCCGAGCGCGCTTCGCGGCCGTTTTCGAAGGATCGCGACGGGTTCGTGATCGCCGAAGGATCGTGGTTCTTCGTCATTGAGGAACTGGAACACGCGCGGGCGCGCGGAGCGAAGATCTACGGCGAGATCGCCGGCTACGGGTCCACCTGCGAAGCGTTCCACCGTGTGCGGCTGGAGGAGTGCGGCGAGGAGCCGGCGCGCGCCATGCGCGTGGCCATCGCCGAGGGTGGCATCCCGCCCGAAGCGGTGCAGTACATCCATTACCACGGCACCTCGACCGAGCTGAACGACCGCATCGAGACCCGCGCCACCCATCTGGCGTTCGACGGCCACGCGCAGAAGCTGGCCGGGTCATCGCTCAAGAGCCTCATCGGCCATCCGCAGGGCGCCTGTGGGGCCGCGGGCATCGCCGCCACCCTGCTTGCCATGCGCGACGGCGTGCTGCCGCCGACGATCAACCTCGACGTGCCCGACCCGGAATGCGATCTGGACTACGTTCCCGACCTGGGCCGGCGTATGGATATCGAGTACGCGCTCGCCAACTGCATCGCCTTCGGCAGCAAGAACTCGGCGATGCTGCTGCGGAAGATCAATTAGGGCCTTTCTGGGCGGCGCCTTCGCGCGCTATTGCAGCTTCAGGGTCGCCTTCCCGGCGGGGCCGTCGTAGACCAGTTCGACGGAGCGCAGGTTGTCGGTCCTGCCGCGGTACTGGAAAAAGATAAGGCCGGCTTGGGGAAGGGGTCGGTCGCCTTCAGGAATCGACGCCTTCTGAACGCGCTGCGCCATCGCGCGCTGCAACGGGAGCGGAATCTTGACCGGCGCGGGCGGCGCGTTCGAATCCTCCTGGCCGCCTCCACCGATGCTCGATTTGGATTTTTTTGCAGGCGCTTCAGGCGGTATCCACTCCGGATCTCTCAAAGATGTGAGGATCAGTCCGTAGGGCTGGCTCGGCAAAGGCGTCTTCTTTCCGTTCACGCGTAGAGAGAAGTCCGTCGCGGAGATCGTGAGTTGCGCGCCGGCGGGGCCAAACAAGGCCGCCTCGACCGCCACGTAGTCCTCTGTGGTGAGGGGCCCTTCGAGGGTCGGGAGTGAATGGCCGGTGAACTCGGCCGCGATCGTCACGGCGCCGGCCTGCACCTGGGATTGATAATCGCCCGGAGCCGCTCGAGGCGGAATGCCTTTGGTTTCCGTTGGCGCGTCCTTGCTAGGAGTATTTTGCCCCATCAGGGAGAGGCAAATGGAGAGGACCAGGACGACCGTCCTCATCGTACACAAAAGTTGCATTTCAGCTAACCCTACCATAGTTGACGACGGAGAACGCGTTAGCTGACGACCAATTCCGTCTCAGCCGCAATCATCTTCCGCCCGCGGAGCCACTTCTCAAACTGCGCCTTGATCTGGTCCAGTTCCACCGCCGTGCCGGCTTCGAGCAGGCCGTCCGCCACGGGAAGCGTGTCGTCGAACGCGCTGTACCCGGTGAAGTTGCGCATAAAGAACTGATCGAGCCAGGCTTTCGGCACTGCCTCTTCGGCCCCCCCGGATCGCAGACTGAGCTTCAGCTTTTGTGCGAACACGCGGCCTCCGATTCGAGCAGGGCGCGCTTACGGCCGATGCCCCAGCGATAGCCGCCCTCACCGCCGTCGCCTCGCACCACGCGATGGCACGGAATCACCAGGGCGACGGGGTTGGTTGCGCAGGCGCGCGCAACGGCCCGCGCTGCCGTCGGGTGCCCGATCGCGCACGCGATCTCGCGGTACGTGCGCGTCTCCCCGCGCGGGATCCGGCGCAGTTCCTCCCAGACCCGCCGCTGGAACGCGGTGGCCCGAATATCGATCGGCAGATCCAGCGCGGGCTGCGTCCCCTGAAGGTGAGCGACGATCGCCGCTGCCCAGCGCCCGACTTCCTCGTCGCTGCGGTGCAGTTCGGCCTCCGGGAACTCGGCCGAGAGCGCCGCTTCCAGTTCCGCATCGGAATCCGCCAGCGCCACCGCGCAGACGCCCCGCTGGGTCGCCGCAGCCAGCAGGCGCCCGAGCGGGCACGCCACGATTGAGAATGCGATCCGCACCCCCCGCCCGCCCTTGCGGTAGGTGGCCGGGGTCATCCCGAGCTGCGCTCCCGCACGCTCGTACAACCGGCTGCTTGAGCCGTAACCCGCCTCATACAACGATTCCGTCACTCCGCCTCCTTTTCGAACGAGAGCCTTGAAGGACTCCAGACGCAACGCGTCCGCGTACTGCCGTGGTGTGACTCCCAACCGGCGCACGAATGCGCGCTTCAGCCGGTGCGGGTCCACTCCGCACTCGTCCACCGTCCCTCCCGCCTTCAGTACACGGCAGGCCGCTTCCACGAAATCCGCTTCCCCGTTCCGAGTCTCCTGCGGGCGGCACCGGAGGCACGGCCGGAAACCCGCGCGCTCGGCTGTTTCCGGCGCGTCGAAGAACCGCACCTGCTCGCGCCGCGGCCGCCGCGAAGGGCAGGACGGCCTGCAGTACACGCCCGTGGAGCGCACGGCGTACACGAAGCTGCCGTCCGAAGCCGTCTGGCGTCCCGCTACCGCCTGCCAGCACCTTTCTTCATCCATAGCTTGAGAATATAGCCGGGCGCGTCTTGGAATCTATCCGGATTTACACGGCAAACTGCTCCCGGCTGTTAAAATTGAAGGTACCCCATGAAATCACGTGAGTTGCGGCGAACGGCGCTTTACGAGTCTCTGGACCGGCGCATTCTGTGCATGGACGGCGCGATGGGGACAATGCTGCAGCAGGCCCGGCTCACCGCGGCCGATTTTGGCGGACCCGCTCTCGAAGGCTGCAACGAGGTGCTCGTGCGCACCCGGCCGGACGTTGTCCTGAACGTGCATCGCGCCTACCTCGAGGCAGGCTCCGACATCATCGAGACCAACACGTTCGGCGGCACGCCTATCGTTCTTGCCGAGTACAACCTCCAGAACGATGCGCACGACCTCAACCGCCGCGCGGCCGAACTGGCGCGCCAGGCGGCCGACGAGTTCTCGACGGCGGAGCGGCTGCGGTTCGTCGCGGGGGCAATGGGGCCGACCACGAAATCCATCAGCACCACCGGCGGCATCACATTCAGCGAACTGCGCGAGAATTACTACGTACAGGCCCGCAGCCTCATTGAGGGCGGGGTGGACATCCTGCTGATCGAAACCTGCCTCGACACCCGGAACGCCAAGGCCGCTCTACTCGCGGCGGGACAGGCCATGCACGAGGCGGGCGCTGAAATCCCGATCATGGTCTCGGGCACGATCGAGCGCACCGGCACCATGCTCGGAGGGCAAGCAATCGATGCGTTCTACATTTCGGTCGCGCACGCGGGGCTGCTCTCCATCGGCCTGAACTGCGCCACCGGACCGGAGTTCATGACGGACCACCTCCGGACCCTGAACGAGATCGTGGCGACGCGTGTTTCCTGCTACCCGAACGCCGGGCTGCCGAACGAGGAAGGGCAGTACCTGGAGACGCCGGAATCGCTCGCGCGGCAACTGGAACGCTTCGCCGACCACGGCTGGCTGAACATCGTCGGCGGATGCTGCGGCACCACGCCCGCGCACATCCGTGCTATCGCGCAGATGCTTGACGGCAAGCGGCCCCGCGCGGTTCCGCAGCCTTCGCACCGCGCCTTCTACTCGGGAATCGAACTCGTGGAGGCGGAGGAGAGCATCCGGCCGCTGCTGGTGGGCGAGCGCACAAACGTCATCGGCTCGCGGCTGTTCAAGAACCTGATCGCGGAAGAGAAGTGGGAGGAGGCGAGCGAGATCGCGCGGCGGCAGGTGCGCAATGGCGCGCATGTTGTGGACGTCTGCCTGCAATCGAGCGACCGCGACGAGCTTGCCGACATCCCGCCGTTCTATGAGCGCCTTATCCGCAAAATCAAAGCGCCGGTCATGATCGATACCACCGACCCGCACGCGGTGGAGCTGGCGCTCACCTACTGCCAGGGCAAGAGCATCATCAACTCGGTGAACCTCGAAGACGGCGAGGAGAAGTTCGAGCGCGTTTGCCCTATCGCCAAAGCCTACGGCGCCGCGCTGGTCTGCGGCACAATCGACGAGGATAAGGTGCAAGCCCAGGCGTTCACGCGCGAGCGGAAGCTTGCCGTGGCCGAGCGCTCCTGCCGCCTGCTCACCGAAAAGTACGGCATCGCGCCCGAGGACATTCTGATCGACACGCTGGTGTTCCCCTGCGCCACCGGCGACGAGAACTACATAGGCGGCGCGGTGGAGACGATTGAGGCCATACGGCTCATCAAAGAGCGCATCCCGTTCGTCAGGACCGTTCTCGGCATCTCGAACGTCTCATTTGGCCTGCCGCCGGCCGCGCGCGAGGTGGTGAACTCCGTTTTCCTCTATCACTGCACGAAGGCGGGGCTCGACGCGGCCATCGTGAACGCTGAGAAACTGGAGCGCTTTCCCTCGATCCCGGAAGAGGAACGCCGGCTGGCGGAGAACCTGCTGTTCAACACGCCGCCCGCCGAGTTTCCCGGCGTGCCCGAAGACTGGCGGCGGCAGACGCGCGAACAGAAGATCGCCATCAACCAGTTCCACATTGCCGCCATCGCCGCGCACTTCCGGACGGCGGTGAAGGAGAAGCGGAAGGAAGCCGAACTGCCGCTTGACGAGCGTCTGGCGCGGTACATCGTCGAGGGCAGCAAGGACGGCCTCATCGCGGACCTCGAACTCAAGCTTGGGGAAGGCGCCGCTCCGCTCGACATCGTCAACGGCCAGTTGATGGCGGGCATGACCGAAGTGGGCCGGCTCTTTGCGAACAACGAACTGATTGTCGCCGAGGTGCTGCAATCGGCCGAGGCGATGAAGGCCGCCGTGAGTCATCTCGAGCAGTACATGGCGAAGGCCGAGGCGAGCGCCGCGCGCGGAACAATCGTCCTGGCGACGGTGAAGGGCGATGTGCACGATATCGGCAAGAACCTTGTCGAGATGATCCTGAGCAATAACGGGTACCGCGTCTTGAACCTCGGCATCAAAGTGCCGCCCGAAGACCTGATCCGCGCCTGCCGCGAGCATTCGCCGGACGCCATCGGGCTTTCGGGCCTGCTGGTGAAAAGCACACAGCAGATGGTGATTTCCGCCGGAGATTTGAAGGATGCCGGCATTCGCATTCCGATGCTGGTGGGCGGTGCGGCGCTTTCCGAGCGCTTCACACGCACCAAGATCGGCCCGGCTTACGAGGCGGCGGTCTGCTACGCAAAGGACGCCATGACAGGGCTGCGACTCATGAACGAGTTGATGGACCCTGCCTCGCGCGACGGCGTGCTCCGTGCCCACACGCACCAGGAACCGGAGGCCGCCGCGCAGCCGGCGGTGGGCGCGCCCGCTCCTTCCGGCGAGCGCCGTAGCCCGAAGGTTCGCATCGACGTTCCCATTCCCCCGGCGCCTTATCTCGACCGCAAGCTTCGCGATGTGCCGCACCTTGCCGAGGTCTGGAGCTACATCAACCCGCACATGCTCTACGGCAAGCACCTCGGCTTCAAAGGTAATTTCGAAAAGGTGCTGGCAGAGCGCGACCCGAAGGCGCTCGAACTCTTCCACAACGTGGAGGAGGTCAAGCGGCGCTCGCAGATGAAGGTGCGCGTGGTATGGCGGTTCTTCGAGGCCGAGCGCGAGGGCAATTCGATTCACCTGTTTGCGTCCGGGGAAGGGAAGCCGCTCCACACCTTCCGCTTCGCACGGCAGGCGCGTGAGGACGGCTTGTGCCTGAGCGATTACGTGCTTGACCCGGTGGATGGCCGCCGCGATCACATCGCGGTCTTCGTGGTCACAGCCGGGCAGGGCATTCGCGAGCGCTCGGCCGAGGCGAAGGAGCGCGGCGAGTACTTCTTCGCCCACGCGGTCCAGGCGTTGGCGCTCGAAACCGCCGAAGCCTGTGCCGAGTGGCTGCATCGCCGCATCCGCGAAGACTGGGGTTTTCCCGACCCGCCGGCCATGACGATGCACGAGCGCTTCACCGCGCGGTACCGCGGCAAGCGCTACAGCTTCGGCTACGGGGCGTGCCCCAACCTCGAGGATCAGCAGGGCATATGGAGTCTGCTGCATCCCGAGCAGATCGGCGTGCAGCTCACGGACGGCATGATGATGGAGCCCGAGGCCAGCGTCAGCGCGCTGGTGTTCCACCACCCCGACTGCGTTTACTTCACTGCCAGCGAAACCACCGAAGCCGTTCCGGTGTGAGCGTCTCTACGGCACCGGAATCCGCACCACGATGCTGTCGCCGGCGCGCGCGATCACAGAGGAGAATGACTGCCGTGTAATCGTGCCGCCGTGCCTTACGGCCGTTGTGAGCGCGGCGACTTCGGCGCGGAGCGGGGCCTTCGCGTCCTTGGGAACGGCGAACGTCACCGTTGCATCGGGCGTGCCGTCGCCGTCGATATCCACGCTATCGCTTACGTTCTGCGGCAGCGCCGAGGCGGGTTTCCATGTGAGCTGCACGAACGGGTGCAGCCGCTGGAGCGGCGCGGCCTTCCGCACGGGCCGGTTCACGATAATTCGGTAGGCCCCGCGGTCGATTGTGCTCGCGGCATCGCCGCCGCTGTATGAGGGATCGATCCGCACGCCGGTGGCCGCCACGCCGCGTGTGAACGCGTTCATCGAGAGGAACGGGATCAGCACCGCAGCCAGCACCGTGAGCGCCGCGGCCGTGTATCCGAGAACCGGTTTCAGCTTCTCCATCGCGGCCTCCTAAACGATGATCCCGAACAGCTTGGTGAGCGAGCCGGCGATGATGCTGCCGCCGAACATTGTCGCGAAAGCCCACGCGGCGTATAGGTAGAGCAGCCGCGCCGTTTCCGGCCGGGCGGAAAGCGGCGTCCCCTTGATGTGCCACCTCGCGGCGCTTTTCGGGCACACGTCAACGCAGGCCCCGCATTTCATGCACGAGAGCAGCGCGTTGCCGGCCTTCACCGAATCCGCGTTCAGCGACATGGTCGGGCACTCGCTGCGGCACAGGACGCAGTCGTTGCACTTCGCGCGGTCGATCCGGATGTCGAAGATGCTGATCTTGTTGAACAGCGACTGGAACGCGCCGAACGGGCAGAGGAACGTGCACTGGGTCCGCTTCTTCGTGAGCAGCGGCATCAAGACTACCAGCCCGCCGAACAGGCTGGTGAAGATCACCGCCTGTAGGCCGGTTTCGAGCGAGACCACCTGGGAGAATTCCGTAACCGCCTTAAATGGGCAGAGCCATTCGCAGTACGTGGGCGAGAATGTCGCGGCCGAGAGCAGCACGATGGCCGCGAGCACGGCCCATGGCATCCAGCGCCAGCGCGGATCGAGTTTCTTGATCCGGGGCTTCTTCATTGCCGCCGCGAAGCCTTCCTCGATGCCGCCGAAAAAGCATCCGAAGCTGCACCAGCCTTTCGCCAGCACCAGCGTCGCGGCAAACCACAGCCCCACCATGGCAGCGACCGCGTGTGGGTTGCTTGGCGTGGGCAGAATCGAGCCCGGGAAGATCACCGTTTTGAACAGCGCCGCCGGGACGATCATCATCGGGATGGCGAGAAAGCAGAAAGGCGTGTCGCCCGCGATCATTCTTTCGATCGGGATGCTCATCGAGCCGCGCACGAGCAGGAGTTCCCAGATGAACCCCACCGGGAACAGGAAACCCAGGGTGGCGAAGAAAATGCGCCGCCACCTATGGGTGCGGCCGGTGCGCATCATCAGGTAAAACAGCGTGACCATGAAGACGAGCGCAACCGCTCCGCCGAGTTTCGCGGCGGCGCCGGGCTGCACGAAAACACGCGAGAACATGAGCAGCGCCCAGAGCAGAATGGGCAATGTCAGCAGCAGGGATCTGCCATTGCTGCGCAAGGGCGCGGCGGCGTGCTTAACCATGGACGAAACTCCTGAGCAAGGCGATGAGGCCAAGATAACCGTAGTACGCGGCCAGCACGGCCAGCGTGTATCGTGCCACGGTGGGCAGCGCTTCGAAACGGGGTAGCGAGGCGATGCCGATCGCGGGCAGAAACCAGACGGTTGTTCCGGCGAAGTACGCGGCGAAGAACGCCACCGAGCCAGCGAGCGTCGCGCTCTCGGCCGCCCGGATGGCCGCCGCCAGGAACGGCGCGCACAGGTTGATGCCGGTGAGCAGCCCCAGGGTGAGCGGCGCGGCGGACCTGCCGCGCGTGCAGTGGCGCTTCGGTCGGACGGCGTACAAGGCGAGCGCGACAGCAAGACCGACGTGTGCGGCGCCGAACACCAAACCGCGAGTCCGCGGCGCCAGCGGCATCGCCGCTCCCGTCCACCACGCGATGGCGGCAAACGCGAGGTAACCGGCCAGCCGTCCGGCGAGGAATTCGGTCAGAGCCAGCGCGGTTCCCTGGGTGTTTCGCCTCTCGGCGGCGAGCCACGGCAGCAGTACAGGCCCGCACGAGGCCAGGCAGGCAGGTCCCGAGGACAACCCGAGCACAGCGGCTTCAGCAAGAGGGAGCACCTTCGGGAATTCTACACCCGAATCTCACGCCGGATGCGTCTGTGCTAATCTATTGGACACGGCGCTATCGTCTAACGGTTAGGACGGAGCCCTCTCAAGGCTCAAATACGGGTTCGATTCCCGTTAGCGCTACCATGTTTTCATGCACTTCGAGACAAGGGTAGGATGCCCGGCCGTCTGGCCCCTAACGGGTCCGCGTCCCGATTGTATTCCCGGTTATTACTGCTTCGGCACCAGATTCTCCAGCCGGTCCGTCCCCATGCTGATCTGGTTGGGCTTTGGCTCGAAAGTGGGGTCGTGCGACATGTACAGGTAGGAGTCCAGCGGCTGCTCACCGCTGCGGTCTCGGTACTCCTTCAAGGCCAAGTTGCGGGCTATAGCGAAGAGAAACGTTTTCATGCCTGCGCGCGCTGGATCGTAGCGCCACGGCGAGCGCACCAAGACGAGGAAACACTCCTGCGTGATATCTTCGGCAACCTCTTGGCGGCCCGTCAGGCGGTACGCGAAGTCGTACACCGCCTGGTGATACTGCTCGAAGGCTCTTTGCGGCATCACATTTTCGTACCTGATTATTATTACCGCCGGAATGGCCCTAGGATACGGCTGCTTTTGCTAACGCTGCATGGAGGTACGCTCCAAGAGCGAGTGATACATCGCCGAGCAAGGTCAAACTCCTGCTGCCGTTCCGCCTGTGGGGTGCCCGGCCCTGATGATGCCGGCTCGTTCGGCATTTCGCTGGAAAGCTTCGGACTAGAGGTCCCGGTGCCTTTGGGGCGTCTTGTCCCTGTTAGCGCTACCAGTTCCTCAAGAACTTACGGATATTGGTCCAGCGTCCTCTGAACTTCCGAGGATCACGATCACTCGGCAACGAGCGCTCGCAACTTCTTCTCGAAAACAAGTTCCGACGAGCGGCCGGTGCCGAATTCCCGGACCCGCAGTTGCCCCTTTCGGTCCAGCAAGAAGCGCGCTGGAACACAAGGCACCGCAAGGTCGCGGCGAGATTCGTCGTCGAACAGCAGCGCAAACCTGTAACCTTTGCTGTCCAAGTACGGCTTCGCACGCCCGCGGGTCTCTTCGCCATCGGTGCTGACGGCCAAGACGACCACGTCATCCGGGAACTGGCTTGCGAGCTTCTGTGTGTTCTCCATTGAGGCGAGACACATGCCGCACCAAGTGGCCCAGAATTCGATCACCACAATCCTTCCTTCGAAGCGGCTGATCGGAATGAGTGCGCCGTCGGGCCTGCGCAGATCGAATCGCCCCAGCTTCTGATTGACGTCCTGAACGGGCTCCTCTGTCGCGCTAGTTGCCTCAGCGATTAGCTGGTTCACCTGCCCTTGAACCGCTGCATCGAAGCCCCCTGAGCCGCCATGAGCGTTGGCGTACAGAGCGGCGGCGGCTTCGCGGGCACGCTTCTGGTCCGCTCCCCACGCCAACTCTCGGAGGTATGCATCCATAGCTTCGGCCGGACGGTTCAAACGTTCCAAAGTCTGTCCAAGTCGATAGTAGACGCCCCGTGCGACGATCTTCTCTTTCTCCCGGATCTCAACCGCGCGCTTCAACTCGCGGACCGCGTCGTCGTACCGGCCCTGCTGAAACAGAGCCCATCCAAGAGTACTGCGATGTACGGCGGTCACCGTTGTTCGCGAGGCCAGCCGTGGATCGCGTAGAAGGTTGGCGGCATCCGTATATCGTTGGCCGAGTTCTGAGATGCCAACAGCTTCACGCGCCACCCGTTCCGCAGCGACGGGATCAACGCCGTTGGCAAGCCATCTCTCGGCGATGTCCATCCGGGTAAAGCCGAACGCGTCTTGGTCCTTCGGCACGAGTTTCAGCGACTCCTCCCCGGGGTGCCGCAGTTTTTCGGGACCGGCATGCAATTTCTCATATGAGCGCAACAGCGAGTTCCAGTAGCGTGGGTTGGCCGCCCAACGTTTCGAACCCTCCTGCAAACTTTCGAGGTCGGCGACTGATCCAAAATTGCCAAAGAAGAATTCGATGTCGCTGTCGAGGGAGTTGCCTTCGGGAAAGCGTTTCACGAACCTGCGTATCACCTCCAATGCCTCGGGATTGCGGCCAAGATTGTTGTAGCCTAGCGAAGCTGCGCGATACGCCCAAGGTTTGTCCAGGTTTGAGTTCACGAAGGCGCTAATCTCTTGAAGGATTTCATCGCGAGCCTCGATACTCTTTCCTGCATCCTCAAAGCGCAAAGCCCACCACAGGCCTCGGGCACGGCCGTTCGTGGGAAACGCCCGCAGCTCTTCTTCGAATAGGGTCAGCCCGGCAGTGTACCTGTCGATAGATTGACCGCGAACCTCGTAGAGGCTAGCACGTGACTCGCGGGCGTTCTCGACGGGGAGACCCTTGTCATCGTAGAGATAGGAGTCCCAGACGCCTCCGCGGTTAGTGTCCTTCTCGGCCGGAGTCTTCCCCTCCACCCAGCACCAGAAGTAGGCGGCAGATGCCGGGATGGCGACCTCGGCTACGAAGCGGTTCTCTTTCGGCGGTAGTGGGGTTCGAAAGTCTTGATAGACGGTAAAACCGTATACCAACTTGAGCGTGCTTGATTGCTCGAGCGGACCACCCTTGGGATCGAATGTCACAGTGAGTTTCCCACCCGGATGCGGCTGTGCGGGTTCGATACGCAGCCGGGGGTCTCCGGCGTGCACGGTAAAGGCCGTGCTGAGTGTACAGACGACGAGTGTAAGAGATTTCACGGCTGTTCTCCTGGCCTCGGTTGCTACCGAAGCTTCGTATAAGCAACCCAGCGTTCGTTGAAGTGCGGGATGGCATTGGAGCGAACAAGTGCTCGGCCGTCCCCCGCGGGCATCAACTCGAAGGCCCGCTCCCGATCGCGGAACTGAAGTACCCCATTCTCAAGCAGTGGGTTCTGGATAGGTTCGGTCAGGCGCGTCTGACCGTTCTGGTAGCGGATCTCCAGTATGCGATAGCAGCATTGATTCGGATCAAACTGAATGCCACGACGAAGGTTGGCAAGGCCCCAGTTCTCCTGCCAGATGCCCGTGAAGTCGCTTGGATCGGACGGCTGAAAAGAGTAAGCTAGGGCTGCGGCAGAAACTGACAACAGAACTCCTGTCGCAGCCGCGACTGCGAGAAATGGTTGTTTGGCTTTGCCACATGACCGCACTATGAGCCGCCGGATTCGCTCTTCCAGATTGCCTGCGCCGAGCGTTGCGACCTCGGCCACCGCAATCGGAGCCTCGGCCGACTGGAGCGCGACTTCGAGCAGCGCAGCGGCATAGCGCGGAGCTTCGAGGACTTTCTCGGTCACCAAATCATCGCAAGCCAGTTCGCGTGTATCGCGAATCCTGCGCCGGATCAGAGCCGCACAAGGGTGAAAGGCAATGAACGGGTAGAACGCTTCCACAAGCGCATTCCAAAGAAAGTCGCGGCGCTGGATGTGCGCAAGCTCATGGCCCAGGATCGTAAGCAGCACATCCTCCGAGCCATTGTCCAGAATGCTCTCAGGAAGGATTATGAGCGGGTGTTGAAAACCGGTTGTCAGCGGCGCTGGCCATGCAGTGGTGGTAAGGATGCGAACATCGGGGACACTGAATTTGGCCTGGCACCGGGCGAGGACACCTTCCAGAGCGGATGGAAGAACACGCTGCGATGTCAGACTCACAATGCGGCGCATCTTCCGTTCGGAAAACAACCGTCGCCCCCCGGCCCAGAAGACAAGCATCAGATAGGTCGCCAGCACCAGTCTCCCCAATGTGGTTTCGGGAGAAAGCGGCGCGTCACGTCGAACGGGGCGGAGGCCTGCGACAGAATCCGGAGGTGCTCCCGGATCGTGTGCCTTGCCGCCCGGAACGAGTGCAGCGACGGGGAGCAAAACGCTTAAGGCAAATGCCGCCAACCACACGTTGTGCTGCCGCCGATGCGAACCGCGCAACAGCCAAGCGCAAACAAGTGCTGCCACGTAGACAACCGCGACCTGCCAGAGGGCGTTGGCAAGAGCGGCAAGTGCATACCGGCTAATCGCGGCCACGGCGTTCCTCCTGTCGGCGCTTGCAAGCCTTGTGCAGCTCGGTCAGTTTCTCGGGTTCGAGCTGACGAGTTTCGATTAGGCCCATGACCAAGTCCTCTGCCGAACCTCCGAAGAAGCGGTCAATCATGTCCTTGAGCGCCATCCGGACGGCGCCGCTGCGCTCTAGCACGGGCCGGTAGTAGAATGCGCGCCCTTCGAGTTCGCGCGTCGCCCGCCTCTTCTTGACCAGAAGATTGAGCATGGTCTGGACGCTGGAGTAGGTTAAGTTGCGGTTTCTAGGCAGACCGTCCTGCACGGTCTGTACGTTAGCGGCTCCGGTTTCCCAAAGCACCTTCATGATTTCGAGTTCGAGCGGCGTTAGCTGGCCGCCGGATTTTGGTCGTGCCATGTACTCAAGTCCGAATTAATTCGGAGTATAAGTTCTGGCTGAACGATTGTCAATGAAAAAATCGCCGATGCTGAGGAATTGCGAGTTCGGAAGTGCGCGAGAGTTGAGGGTCGCACTTTCGACAGCAGTACTGGGTCCCCAAACGGTTCAGGGCCGCGCGGCACACGATCGCGTATATTTATGGACTAGACGGATGGATCACAACCCTTTGACCGAGCGTGCTACATCTGGATGCCTGCACATGGCCGATGACGAATGCCGTTGCCCATGCCATGCCGGTGTTCCGGTCTTGCACCCGGTGCCTTGCTGTACAGGGTGTCGTCGCTGCGGTCGCAGAATCAAGCGGCCACCGGTACCCGCGGCTACTTCGCCGGCCTCGCCCTGAAGACCGTGTTGCTGCGTTAGTGCAAACCGGCCAGTTCGAGCTTCTTAAGCAAGCGCTCCATCGTGGGCGCGGACGGCGCCTGCGCCACAAGCCTTCCCGAGCGGTCGTAAATGAAACTTGCCGGAAGAGCCCCCACGTGGAATGCCTGTTCCCCAACTTTCGTCCCTGGGTCGACGAGAACTGGAAACCGCACTTCATATTCAGCGACAAACTTCCTCAATGTATCTGGGGCCTCTCCGGAGATCGCGAGGACGACTAGGCCCTTGGCCTCGAAACGGTCATATACCATTGTTAGGTTGGAATCTCTCGGCGGCAGGGCGGGCACCATGTAGCCCAAGAGTTGACTAGGACCACTTTGCCGCGCAGTCATCTCCGGTGATCGTGAAGGTCAATGTACGGTACCCTCGCCAACTGGCGAAGTAGAATGGTGCTTTACCCCGCGCGTTTCATCGAAGAGTGGCTCGAGGGCAATGTGCACGGCGGGGAAGACGTCGCGCCTGCCTGTCCCGCTCCCCTTCCCATATCGAAGCCCAAGAAGAAGCGCCCGCATCGGTTCGGCGGACTGAAGACGAAAGCGCTGAGGGCCCGGGAGCGCGAAGAATGACGGCACCCGGTCACCGTAGTTCGAGGTTTCTTTTTTCCGACTCGCCTGCATCTTACGCTCACGCCAGCATCGGCGGCCGGACGCCGGGCTGTATCATCCGGGCGGAGGGCACGGATGTTTTGTGTCTACACGTTCCACGGCCGGCGGTGGGCTGGGTTTCGGGCGGAAAGTAAAAAGTGCGAAACGAACCTAATCCCAGAATCGGACACCTGAACTTCAGGGGGACGCGGCGATGAGAAGTGAATTTTGCGAAACGAACCCAACGATGCGTAAACCCTGTGTTTGCCGCGGTCCGGCTATTTTGATTCTTTGACGGCCGCCCCGCACTGGCTACAGAACTTCTGGTCGAGCGCCGGATCGATTGCCTTCCCGCACGACACGCATTCGACAGCCGCTCCGCAGTACCGGCACTTGATCGCGGCGGCCTGGATTGTCTCGGCACAAAAGGGTGCTTCGATCCGGCCGACCGCACCAAGGAAATCCGTGCGGCGGCGGAGTTCCTAAAGGTCGATGTCATCGAAACAGCGTGACATGTGACATCATCGTAAGTCCGACAACACTAGTTCTCTGACCGCCTAGACAAATTCTAAAAAACAATTCCATTTTGAAATGTTTTGGCTCATACTTGAGTATGGGCCGTCCACCCCTGAGGATCGAAGTCAACCGGAAAGACCAAAAGGAACTCG
>JAEZIJ010000040.1 GCA_023436715.1 Acidobacteriota bacterium | reverse complement strand
GGGCATGCCCGGCCCCTACAGGAAGCACAGTTTTCGGCGCACTGCTCCACTGGACTTGCTGCGCCATGTAGGGGCGACGCATGCGTCGCCCGTGGCCGGAGTGCGCGCCGCGTAAATCGCAAAACGCAATTTCGACAAGCCTGAGCTGCAACCGACCAGTGCAAGCCCGTTCAGCGCGAGTTCGATATTGGTATTTGAGTGTACTGTCTCCGGTTTCCCCGGTTTCGTAACCCGCGCCTTAGGTGGACTGTTCCTGCATACAGCAGCAGGAAGATCAGGGTGAAGGGGAACAGGGCTACGCGGGCGAGGCTGCGGAGGGCTCCGGGGCCGGCGAGGCCGGAGCGGAGGAGGATGATGTAGGCTGTGATGCGCCAGTTGCTGTAGTCGAGCCAGAAGTAGTCTCCGTTTTCGTTCACCACGAAGACTTTTGCCGGGAGGCGGGCGGCCAGGGCCCACTTCCACTTCGTCATGATCGGCTCGCCGGAGCAGATGATTCCGATTACCGGGGCGCGGCGGGCGAGCAGTTCGTCGCAGAGGCGCTTGAGGCCGGCCCGGCCGGGGTAGTCCGAGACCTGGAATCGTACGGTGCTCGGCGGGGCGGTTTGTGGCAGACCGGCGTAGCAGGTGACGAGATCTACCGCGATGTGCTGGCCGTGGTTGCGGCGCAGCGCGGGCAGGAGTCTCTCGGCGATGTCGCGCGAGCCGCTTTCGACGAGCAGCACGCGGTCGAACGCCGGAATGCGCCTCCGGAAGAAGTAGCGCACGGGCTCAAACCCCCCAGCAGTAATCCTCGACAGCCTTCGTTACTGTATCATCCACTTCGGTCAGGCGCATGAGTTCGAGCCGGATAGCGTCCACCATCGCGCGCCAGCTTGCCTCGACCACGTTGTCGGAGACGCCGACCGTAGCCCAGCTACGGCGATGATCGGACCACTCGATGAGCACCCGCACCTTCGCCGCGGTTCCTCTCTTCGGTTCGAGGACGCGCACCTTGTAATCCGTGAGGCGCACGTCGGCGATGGTCGGATAAAGCGCGGAGAGGCACTTCCGCAGACAGAGATCGAGGGCGTGGACCGGGCCGTTACCCGTTCCGGTCGCCGTGTGGATGCCGTCCTGCGCCTTGATGACCACGGTGGCGGTGGTGTTGGAGTCGAGGTCGTCTTCCATCCTGGTCATCACTTCGGAGCTGACGAGTTCGAAGAAGGTCACACCGGGGCGGAGCGCCTCGCGAACGAGCAGTTCGAAGGTGCCTTCGGCGGCTTCGAGCTCGTACCCGTTGTACTCCATGTGCTTGATGCGCTCGAGCAACTCACGGCGCGCCTCTTCGCTGAGGCGGTCGGTGATGCCGTGCTGCTTGAGCTTGTATAGGATGTTGCCGCGGCCCGAAAGGTCGCTCAGCAACACGCGCTGGCGGTTGCCTACGGTGGACGGGTTGACGTGCTCGTAGGTGGCCGCGTCGCGCAGAACCGCGCTGACGTGAACGCCGCCCTTGTGCGCGAAGGCGCTGTGGCCGACGTACGGCTGGTCGCCGGGGAGCGGCAGGTTCGCCAGTTCGGCGATATACCGCGCGATCGAAGCCAGGCCGGCGAGCTTCTCGGCTCCGATGACGGTGTGGCCGAGCTTCAATTCGAGGTTGGCAATCACGGAGCACAGGTTTGCGTTGCCGCAACGCTCGCCGTAGCCGTTCATGCAGCCCTGAATGTGCGTGACGCCCTGCTCGACGGCGGCGACGGTGTTGGCCACGGCGCACTCGGAATCGTTGTGTGCGTGGATGCCGAGCACGCCGTCGAAGCGCTTACGGACTTCGGCCACGATTTCGACGATTTTGCCCGTCAGCATGCCGCCATTGGTGTCGCAGAGGCAGAGGATGTCCGCGCCGGCTTCCTTTGCCGCTTCAAGCGCGCGCAGGGCGAACGCGGGATTGCCGCTGTAACCGTCGAAGAAGTGCTCGGCGTCGAAGATAACCTCGCGGCCGTGCTCCTTCAGGTGGCGGACGGTCTCTGAAATCAACTTGAGATTCTCTTCCTCTGTAATGTTGAGCGCGCGGCGCGTGTGCAGGTCCCAGGTCTTCCCGAAAATGGAAATGACGGGGGTGGCGGCTTCGAGCAGCGCTGTGACGTTCGGGTCGCGGTCGATGCGGTTTTTGGCGAAGCGGGTGGAGCCGAACGCGGTCAGCCGCGAGTGGCGGAGTTTCAAGCCCTTGGCGCGGGCAAAGAAATCCTTGTCGCGCGGATTTGAGCCGGGCCAGCCGCCCTCGATGTAGTCGATTCCGAGCTCATCGAGCTTCAGTGCAATCGCGATCTTGTCGTCAACAGTGAACGATACGGCTTCGCCTTGCGTGCCGTCCCGCAGCGTGGTGTCGAGGGTAGAGATTTTCATGATCGTCCGCCAAACAAAAAAAGGCAGCCGCGCCGGGCGGCTGCCCCTTACTTACTTCTTGCCTGTCTGTACGGCGTCGTCTTCCGGGACGCCGGCTTCCTTCTTCTTCTTGAGGAAGGTCATCATTTCGCGCAGTTCGTGGCCGACCTTCTCGATGCGCGAGTTGCGAGCCGCTTCGCGCATGGCGAGGAAGTTCTTGCGGCCGGACTTGTTCTCATCGATCCATTCCTTCGCAAACTGGCCGGACTGGATCTCGGCGAGGATCTGTTTCATGGTCTGGCGCACGCGGTCGTCAACGACGCGCGGGCCGCGTGAGTAGTCGCCGTACTCGGCGGTGTCGGAGACGGAGAAGCGCATGTAGCCGAGTCCGCCTTCCTGGATGAGATCGACGATGAGCTTGAGCTCGTGCAAGCACTCGAAGTAGGCGATCTCGGGTGCGTAGCCGGCTTCCACGAGAGTTTCAAATCCGGCGCGAATCAACTCGGTGGCGCCGCCGCAGAGCACTGCCTGTTCGCCGAACAGGTCGCTTTCGGTCTCTTCCTTGAAGGTTGTCTCGATCACGCCGGCCTTGAGGCAGCCGAGCGCGAGGGCATAGGCGAGAGCGTTCTTGAGCGCCTTTCCTGTGGCGTCCTGCTGCACGGCGACGAGAGCGGGAACGCCCACGCCTTCAACGAACAATTCGCGGACGCGGTGGCCGGGAGCTTTGGGGGCGATCATCGTCACGTCAACATCCTTCGGCGGCACGATCTGGCCGAAGTGGATGTTGAAGCCGTGGGCGAACATCAGCGTCTTGCCGGCGGTGAGGTTCGGGGCGATACCTTCGTTGTACACGCCCTGCTGATGGTGGTCGGCGACGAGCACCATGATGACGTCGGCTTTCGCGGAGGCCTCGGCGGCGGTCATGACCGGAAGCCCGGCGGCCTTCGCCTTCTCCCAGTTGCCGCTGCCGGGCAGTTCGGCGACGACGACATCGACGCCGGAATCCCGGAGGTTGAGCGAGTGGGCGTGGCCCTGGCTGCCGTAGCCGATGATGGCGACGGTGCGGCCCTTCAGATCATTGAGTGTTGCGTCTTTTTCGTAATAGCGGTTTGCCATTCATTACTCCGTTCTGACTGCTTCTTGAGATTTAAGCGCATCGCCCCGAGTGGGAATGGGAGGGGAAAGGCGCAGTTTCTTGGATTCGAGCGAAACGGCGAGAAGTCCCGAGCGTGTTACCTCGATCTCGCCATACGCCCTCATGACATCAATAAATTCGTTGAGTTTTTCCGGGTCGCCGCTGGCTTCGAGCGCGAAGCCCTCGAGTGAGGAATCGACGACGCGCGCGCCGAAGATTTCGGCCTCCTTGAGGATAGCGGTGCGGGTCTCCATCTGTGCGCGGACGCGGAGCAGAACCATTTCGCGCAGCACGGCCGGGCTTTCGGTGAGGTCGCTGGCCTGAAGCACGTTGATGAGCTTGTTCATCTGCTTGACCACCTGGGAGCGGAGGTTGGGGTCCACGTCTACGACGATGGTCATGCGGGAGAGAGTGGGGTCGAACGTGCGCGCGACGGTAAGGCTTTCAATGTTGTATCCGCGGGCGCTGAGCACGCCGGTGATGCGCATCAGGGCGCCGGGTTTGTTTTCGACTAAGAGCGATATGACTTGCAGCATGGGATGACCTTCGATCTCCTATTTCGGCACCGGGACGGGCTTGGGCGGCGCCAGCACCATCTCATTGATCGCGGCCCCGGCCGGGACCATCGGGAAGACGTTCTCGCAGGGCGACACGCTCACGTTGAGCAGGTACGGCCCGGGTTCACGCACCGCTTCTTCGAGCGCGGGACGGACCTCCTCGGGCCGCTCGATCCTGCGTCCCTTGATGCCGTATGCGGCGGCCAGCTTCTCGACATCCGGGAAGGTGTCCAGCTCAACGGCGCAGGTCCGGTTGTTGCAGAACAGCTCCTGCCATTGCCGCACCATTCCGAGATATCCGTTGTTGGAGATGACGATCTTCACGGGGAGGCCGTTGCCGGCGATGGTGGCCAGTTCGGGGATGGACATCTGGAATCCGCCGTCGCCGACGATGGCGAAGACGAGCTTGTCGGGGTTGGCGCACTGCGCGCCCATGGCCGCGGGCAGGCCGAATCCCATGGAGCCGAGTCCGCCGGAACTGAGCCAGTGGCGCGGTTCGTCGAAGTGGATGAACTGGGCGGCCCACATCTGATGCTGGCCGACGTCCGTGGCCACAATGGCGCGGCCGTTCGACAGGCGATCAATTTCGGCCATCAGGTGCTGGGGCTTGATCTCATGGGCCGACATGGTGGGCGTGAGGGGGTGCTCTTCCTTCCATGTACGGATCTGGCGCCACCATTCGCGGCGGTGATTCGAGTTCAGGTCGCGCATCCGCGGTTCGAGTTCGTGGAGTACTTTGATGATGCGCCTGAGCACTTTTTTGGCGTCGCCGACGATGGGAAGGTCGGGCGCACGGTTCTTGCCGATTTCGGCCGGGTCGATATCGAGGTGGATGACCTTGGCGTGCGGCGCGAAGGAAGAGAGACGGCCGGTCACGCGATCATCGAAGCGGGAGCCGAGGGCGATCAGGAGATCGCAGTGCGTCATGCCCATGTTCGCGGCGTAACTGCCGTGCATTCCGGGCATACTGATGAAGTTCGGATGGCTGCCGGGAAGGGCGCCGAGGCCCATAAGGGTGCAGACAGTGGGGATGTCCACGAGCTCGGCGAGTTCCCGCAACTCGTCCGAGGCCCCCGAGGCGACGATGCCGCCGCCGGCGTAAATGAAGGGCCGCTCGGCGTCCCAGATCATCTGGGCGGCGCGGCGGATCTGGCCGGTGTGGCCTTCGGTCGGCACCTTGTATCCGGGCAGGTGAATGGCCGAGACCGGGGCGTAGTGCGCCTGGCCCTGGAACACGTCCTTCGGGATGTCGATGAGCACTGGGCCGGGCCGGCCGCTGGCGGCGATGTAAAAGGCTTCGTGGATGACCTGTGGCAGGTCGTTCGGGCTCTTGACCAGATAGTTGTGCTTGGTGCAGGAGCGCGAGATGCCGAACGTATCGGCTTCCTGGAAAGCGTCGCTGCCGATGAGCTTGCTGTGGACCTGGCCCGTGATGGCGACTACTGGGATGGAGTCCATCATGGCGTCCACCAGGCCGGTGACAAGGTTGGTGGCGCCGGGACCGGAGGTGGCGCAGCAGACGCCGACGCGTCCGGTGGAGCGGGCGTAGCCGGAAGCCGCAAACGCAGCGTTCTCCTCGTGACGTACAAGGACGTGGCGTATGGGGTGGTCATAGACAGCATCGTAGAGGGGGATGGTGACGCCTCCGGGATAACCGAAGAAGCAATCGACCCCTTCGCGGACCAGGCATTCCAGCAATATGCGCGCGCCGCTCATCAAGTCTGACATTCGCTCTCCTAAGTTTTGGGGTGGGCTGCCCTGGCAGCCAACCCGGATTGCTAACAAAAAAGGCCACCGGCCGGATTGGATTCTCCCGCCGATGGCCTTTAAATTCCTACAGGCCGAATCAGGCGGGGTCCGGTACAGCGACCCCGATGGTAATGGCGATGATGAATACGGGAAGAACAGCCTGTGAGGACACACTAAGGAGCGGCGACTCAAGTACCTGCCCGAACTGGAGGTTCCGTCGCATCTCCTTTTCGATCAGAGTAGCGTATGGAAGGCGGGAATGCAAGTGTTAGGGTTGACTCTGCCCGTTTTTGGGATTGGGTTTGTTTTGCAGAATTTGTTTTGCGGCGTTGGATCGCGGAGGCGAGAGTCCGTTTCCGGGATTGGGTTCGTTCGGCAGAATTTGTTTTGCGGCCCCAGTCGCGGAGCCGGGTGTCCGATTGTGGGACTAGTTTCGTTTCGCAGAATTGTGTTTCGGCGTCGTTTCGTACGCGATGAGTGGGTTGACCGGAGCGGGAGGTAGGTGTCCGTTTTCGGGATTGGGTTCGTTCTGCAAAATTGTGTTCTTGCATTCAGGCTCGCACAAGCGGCGTTCGGGCGGTCACTAATGTGCAGACGCACGAGTCGCGTGTCCTCTGTGCGGGATGATACGGCCGGCGATGCGGGTTTGGCTGTTGTGGAGTGCGCAACGTGCGGGAGAATTGAGGATTATAAATCCGAAAAGGACGGGACCGAACGAGACCCCAGCCGTGGATCGAGGTCCCGCGTCTCTGCGTGCGGCGCGGAACCTGCTCAGGCCTGGAACGCACGCCGGACGCGACGCTGCGCATTGTGAGGCTAAAACCGGGCCGTTGCTGCCAAAATGCCATCTCCGATCTGCTGTGATAGGGAGCAAGGATGAACCATAACAATCCAGAGAAGAATGAATTCCCGCAGGGATTCATCGAAATCGCCCAGCAATTTTTCACAGGCATAGACAACCTTACCGAGTTCGTCATCAAAGGGCACCTGCTGCTCGAAGAGAAGTTCAATTCGATTCTTCGCAACTGCGTGTATTTCCCCGAGTTCCTGGCGTCCACAAGCTTGCGCTTTCAACAGAAGATGCAACTTGTTAGGGCATTCTGCATATCTCCCAACGGCGACGGGATATGGGAACTGATCTCTGCAATCAATGCTTTGCGAAACGGTATCGCCCACTCGCTCGATCCGGACAAGCGGACTGAGCAATTCCGGCGGCTAAAGGATGTGTACCTACGAGAGTTGGAGGACCCTGCGCTGAGAGAAGTCGACATTCAGCAACCGGATGACCGACTCTTTCTGCTTGCATTCTCGCTCAGTATTGGGTTTGTACAACGAATTGAGCAGGACTCCGCTATGATGAACCGGTTCATTGGTGCTATGGTTGCCGGCAGGCGAGAACAACTCAGGCGCAGTCCAGCAATCGAGTCACAACCGCCAACGCCGTCGACCGGATTTCGTCAGCGGACCTAACGGAGCAAGGAACACTGCGCGCCTTTGTCGGCGTCCGTGCGAATATCCTCCGCACCAAACCCGCGCATGTCCCGGACGACCTCGAATGACCGGAACGCGAGTCGCGAACGAATGAGTTCGACATCAGTGGAAAAGGAACGCAGCACAGACCTGAGTCGCGCTGTGTGGGGGCATAACGGGCCAGCTATAACCTCCCGCAAGACGAGATCCGGCCCGAAATGCACGTACGGACCGTCTGTTCTCGTCGCAAACACGCGGAATTCCTCCTCATAAGACCAGCCCTCATATTTGGTTGTGAGCCACTGGTTCACAAGCTTTAGGTCCAATGGCGTAGCGTCAAGATCCAGTGGCAAGCGAGTCGCCGTATACGTGACTTCCACGAGCAATGAGTCGGGAACGTCGAACCCGAAGCAGATACCCCTGTGTTTCTCAGCGTAGTGGCTCCAAAGAACGGGGTTGTTCCACCTGCGGCTGAAACACAGCATGCCGGTTTTGCTTGCGAGTTCATTTCGCGCGACCTTGAAGGCTTGCCGAGTCTCCTGATTCGGCAGGTCGAAGCACATAAGCTCGAATGGGTCGTTGAGGTCGGTGAAGACAGCCAGTTTAAGGCGCCGTTGCTGAAGGTCTTGAAGTGCCCACTTAACTGGCAAATAGTGATAGACGCGCATGTGCCCGACTATACCGCAAAGAGGGATTACACTCGGGCTACTAGGCGTGGAATTCCTCCGGCAGTTCAAGGTCTCTATGGACTACACGCAACCGCAGGTTATCCTGGCGCCGAAGGCGAGTCCACAGATGGTCAGACGCGAGGAGATTGCCTTTTCATCGAGACAAGTCGGACACTCTGGCTGAGCCGCGCGGGTGCTTACTTGCCCAAAATCTGGCTTTCGTAGAACTCGTAGCGCGGGCGCTGCGTGTCCGGGGATGCTTTCGATTCCGTGGCGATGCGCATTACGCGATAACCGCCGGCGGCGCTGTAAACGGGCCATTTCGGAAGGTCGGTGGCGTTCGGCGAGCCGTTCTTGGCGAAGTTGGTCCAGTAAGTGGCCATTAAGTCGGAGACGCGCCTGTCCTCTGGACGCCACGGCAGCCGCCTGGAATTCAGCACGTCAAAAACAAACTCGATTTCGCTCGCGTGCGGAGCCGTGGCTTCGGAACCCTCGGGCGATTTCTCCGGGCGCGGAAGCGTCTGTTCGAACTTATACCGGTAGACCGGCGCGCGGCCCGCCTTCGCGTGGGTATCGATCCATTTCCAGGTTGCGTAAGCGATGAACTGGTCTCCTGCGAAATCCGCAGCCGCGCGTTTGGCTTCCGCGTCCGTCGCGGCGGCGTAGACCTTCAAGAACGCGTCCGCTTTGTCCCCGAATCTCGTGCGGGCGCGCGATGTGTAATTCTCGGCGGTGGCGGCCTGCTCGCCGAAGAACGCCCGGTAGCTCCCCTCGTCGAGGTTCCAACCCGCTAGCAGGGGAACCTGCGCCTGCTTCCCGGCGGCGAAAATGGCGGCCACGGAATCCGGCAGATAGTAGCCATCGATATTCGGCGCGAAGCGAATCCCCCGCACCTTCAATGACGACTCCAGCAGTTGGGCGGCCGGCAGCGCCCGGAGCTTGTCGAGCGATGCTGTTCCAAAGGCCGTTTCGGCCCATTTCGTATCCGCCTGCATCGTTTCCGCATGCGGCTTCAGCGCAAGCGTGCCGCCGAAGAACGCGCCGCTTTCGCCAATGGCGCGGTGGAACAGTCCCCTGGCGAGCGGCGACGCCATGAGCGCGCTCACCGAAAGCGATCCCGCAGATTCTCCGAAGATCGTGACGTTATTCGGGTCGCCGCCGAATGCGGCGATGTTGTCGCGGATCCACTGCAAGGCTGCCGCCTGATCCAGGAGTCCATAGTTCCCCGAGGCGTTGCGGCCCGATTCCGCGGCGAGTTCCGGATGCGAGAAGAACCCGAACACGCCCAGGCGGTAATTGAAGCTCACGATCATCACGCCCCGCCTCGACAACATTCCGCCATCCTGCCGCGGTTCGGACGTGGCGCCCGCCTGGAAGCCGCCGCCGTGAATCCAGACCATGACGGGCAGTTTGATCTGCTCCGGCTCACGCCCGTCGTGAGCCGCCTCGGGCATCCAGAGGTTCAGGTAGAGGCAGTCCTCGGAGGGGCCCGCGTCGTTAAAGCGCATGTCGCTGTAGATGTTCCCCTGCATGCAGCGCGGACCGTAATCCACCGATTTGCGAACGCCGGTCCACGACGCCGCGGGCTGGGGCGCTTTCCAGCGCAGCGCGCCCACCGGCGGCGCGGCGAAAGGGATGCCTTTGAAGGTGCGGACCCGGTTGTCGGCGCTGACCACTCCTTGCACCACGCCGTTCAGGGTGCGCGCCTCCACGGTGCGCAGTTGTTGTTGAGCGGGCAACGCGGACGCGCCGAGAAGGGTGAGAAACGGGACGACTGACTTCGCGATGGCTGGTTGCATAATCCTCCTCGCCAGTATAGATGTAACCACGCCTCTTGACAGATTGCCAGACATGCGTGTAATGTACTGGTGAGATAGAACAGTACACATGACGTTCTTTCGACTGAATGCCTCCTCCGGAGTTCCTCTCTACCTTCAACTCATGGAGCAGGTGAAGCATGCGGTGGAAACCGGCGCGCTGCGGCCAGGCGATCAGTTGCCCACCATCCGCGCACTGGCCCAGGAACTGGTCATGAACCCGAATACCGTCGTCCGGGCTTACCGGGAACTGGAGCACGAAGGCATCGTCGAACTCCGGCATGGCCTGGGGGTTTTCATCACCTCATCGGTTTCAGGACGGGGCAAGCTGATGCGCCAGGCGCAGACGATTGTTCAGTCGGCGATGGAACGCCTTCGATCCCTGGGTGTCACGGAACAGGAGATCCGAAGACTTTTTGAAAACGAGCTCTCCGCGATGCAATCGGAGAGTCCGACCGGGAGAAAGCAATGAGTGACTTGGTCATCGAAACCAGGAGCCTGCGGAAGTGTTTCAGCGGCCGGCCGGCGGTAGACGGGCTCGACTTGAGCGTACAGGCGGGTTGCATTTTTGGATTTCTCGGCAGGAATGGCGCCGGCAAGACCACCACGATCCGGCTGCTGCTTGGATTCCTGAAGTCCGGAGGCGGAGAGGCCCGATTGTTCGGCGAGAGAGTAACGGGACCCGGCGGCGATGCCGCGATGCGGCGGCGAATCGGATACGTTTCGGAAAACAAGCACCTGTATCCGCACATGACGGTGCGGCAGATCGTTCGCTTCACACGGCCGTTCTTCCCCGGATGGCGCGACGATCTCGAACGCCGCTATATGGAGGTGTTCGATCTACCGCCCGATCGCAAAATCTCGGCCCTATCGAAGGGCATGCGCACCAGCCTAATGCTGCTGCTCGCGATTTCACACGGCGCGGAACTCCTGATTCTGGATGAGCCCACGGAGGGGCTCGACCCGGCGGTAACGGAAGTAGTGCTGCGGGAACTGGTCGCGCTGCCTGCCTCAGAGGGGACCACGATCTTCTTCTCTTCGCACCAGTTGGCGGAGGTCGAACAGATTGCCGATCATGTTGCAATCGTCGATCGCGGGCGCGCGGTGGTCACCGGCGCGCTGGACGATCTGAAAGTGCAATACCAGCGGCTCCGAGTAGTTTTTCAACGGGAGCCGGCCCGAATCGCCTGGGTGGATGGCGCGGAACGCGTGTGCCAGGAGGGGAGAATCGTCTCCATTCTCGCCAGCCGTAACGTGGAGGCGATTGTTCAACAGGCCCGGTCGCTGCCGGGCACCTCCGTGGAGCGATATCCGGTCACTTTGAAAGAGATTTTTCTGGAACATGTGAGGAGCAACTGAAATGCTTGTGATGAAAGCCTGGTTGGAAACGCGGTGGCGCCTGGTGGCCGCGTTCGCTATGCCGCTTTTCGTGCTCGGTCTGAATTTCCAGAACCGCAACTCTCCGGCGACTACTCTCCGAGCGATGCTGGTCCTCCTGGGACTGGTGCTTGCACTCGACTCGACGTTCCTCGCCGGCTCGGGCGTGAAATCGCAAGCGCCAATCGGTTTTCCCGAAGGCGTGGCTGGATCGACGCAGTTCACTATCTCTCTGCCGGTGAGCCGGCTGAGGCTTCTGTCCGTGCGGGCAGGAATCGGCCTGTTGGAGATCTCAATCGTCACCGCGATCATAGGGTGCATGACATGGGGTCTGTTTCCGGCAGTGCGCGGGAGCGCGACGGTAGCCGATCTGGCGAGATTTCTGTTGACGACCATTCTATTCCTGACCGGGCCTTACTTCGCGTCCGTCTTTTTTTGGACTTTTCTGGATGACCCTCTGCCAGGCATGGGCGCCCTTCTCACGATGACGCTGCTGTTGGTGCTTTCGCATCACGTTCCGGCCTCGGTGGACATTTTCCGAGCCTGGGGCCAGGCATCGCCCCTGATCACTCACAGGCTGCCGTGGTCCCAAATGGCGGCATCCGCCGGCCTTGCCATGATGCTGTTCCTGGCGGCTGTCCGGGTCGTTCAGACACGCGAGTATTGAAGATCGGAATTCTGACTCGGCAGGGGCTGAAGCCCGTGGCTTGGCAAGGGCTTGCGGCACGGCTGAAGCCGTGCCCTGATACAAGGCCCAAGCCACGGACTTCCACTTGCGTGAAGCCGTGCCCTGATACAAGGCCCAAGCCACGGACTTCCACTTGCGTGAAGCCGTGCCCTGATACAAGGCCCAAGCCACGGACTTCCACTTGCGTGAAGCCGTGCCCTGACACAAGGCCTAAGCCACGGACTCCCACTTGCGTGAAGCCGTGCCCTGACACAAGGCCCAAGCCGCAGACTTCCACTTGCGTGAAGCCGTGCCCTGATACAAGGCACAAACCACAGACTTCCACGTTGTGTGTTCCGCCGGTCGTCTAAAATGAAATCAGAAGCCGGGTCTGCCTCGGGGGGGCGAATGAAAACCGTTCTGCTCGTCGATGACGAGCTGATCGTTCTAAAAATCGCGACATTGGCCCTCGAACGGCATGGCTACAGGGTGCTTGCGTACGGTGATCCGCAGGAGGGCCTGGCGGCTTTCGAAAACCTGCGGGAAGAAGTGGACCTGCTCGTAACCGATGTTGTGATGCCGGAGATGGACGGCACGGAACTGGCGGAGCGGGCGGTGGCATCGAAGCCCGGCCTTCCGGTTCTGTTCATCTCAGGGATCGTCAACGAGCGCGACCTGGTGCTCCGGGGCGCTCCGAAAGTCCGCTTTTCCTTTCTACGCAAGCCCTTTCAGGCGCCGGCGCTGGTCCAGAAGGTGAGAGAGATATTGGGCGAAGCCGCGCCCGAGGGCCGGTCGGCCCGGCGGATGTTCGGGGGGTAGGCCAGCCCGGGGCAGGCGGCTCACAGCGGCGCGGGTGCTCCCAACTGTTCGCGGCGCACGGTTCCGCCGTGCGCGCGGGTCTTCCCGTATTCAATGAGCGACTTGAGACGGACGAGGTCCTCGTCCATGTCGCGCTTGGGATCGGCGCCCAGGACCTGCGCGACGGCGTGGCCCACCACGCCGAACGGAGGGGTGTAGGACATGCGAATGGTGATGCGCGTTCCGCCGTCGGGGTTAGCGTCGAACCGCACGACGCCGTTGTGCTCCAGGTAGGCTCCCGGCAAGCTGCGCCAGGCGATCAGCTTGTTCTCGATGCGGTCGATGACTTCGGCGGACCAGGAAACCGGCATTCCCAGGGGGCCTTCGGCGACCCAGTGCGAGCGCTCGTTGCCGAGGTCGCGAACCTCACGCAGGTGTGCCATGAAGCGCGGAAAGTTGCCGTAATGCGACCAGAAGGCGTAGACCTCGGCCGCGGGCGCGTGAATGTTGACCGCTTTTTCGATCTCCACGGCCCGGTGCACGGCATCGATGCCGAGAGCGCGCTTGAGTTCCTTGTTGGTGGAGGCGCGGAGCAGCATCGCGGCGCCGATTGCGCCGGTGGCGGCGCCGCCGAACCCGCCGCGCCTCATGCCGCGGATCAGGAGGGCGGTCCCGCCGATTCCCGCGGCCATGCGCACGCCGGGTGTCCAGCTAGACTGCATCAGTTCCCAGCGCTCGCCCCTGCGCGAGTTGCCGCCCTGGAGCACAGGGATGTCCGCCTGCGCGCGCCGCTCCAGCCGGTTATCGATCTCCATGCCGCGAGCGGCCAGGGTCACTGCGGACAACAATGAGTGATACTCGTGTTCGAGCACCGGGCCTTCGAGAACCAGACGGCCTCGTTCCGAGCGCACGTGAATGGCGTGCGGGTGCGACACGACGCGGCCGATTTTCGCGCGGGCACGGGCGACGATGACGTCATCCTCGATGTACTGATCGCCCCTGACGGCGCGCACCAGGGCCGTGAGGCCGTGCACCCGGTTGGAGACGTCGCGGCGGGTTTTTTCGACGGCGCGCTCGGCTTCGTGAATGGTCCGGGCGGCTTTATCCCGGATAAGCGCGCGCCTGCGCCTTCCCCGGTCCGGGTCCGTCATGTACATGAACACAGCGCCGGCGGTGAACCCGGCGAACAGACTGGCAGCTTTCCCCATGTTCCCCCTCCTCTGGCGTTGCCCGAAAGATTGCTGAATATATTCTAGCCAGAATGGGAGGGGAGGCGGAAAAACCGGTAGTGAGTCAATTTTCAATTCAGCAGGGCGAGCGGCCCATGTGGGCGCAGTAGACAGTCTCGAACCGAGTCGTTGCCCGCATCCATAGAGCTGTGTCGGGACAAATCCATTCGAGCGTCTCCAGCGTCTTGCGGTAGATATTGCCAAGAGTCGGCTGGATGATCGGTTCATGGTGCGCTACGCGGTTTCGGATTTTTCGAATCTCTTCGAGCCGCCGATTGGCATCTCTGTGTCCGAGTCGTTTACACGGGAAAGCTCTGTGCAAACTCGGTATCCAAATGGTATGAGAATATGGCCGGCTGGTGAGGCCCGCCCAGAAACCAAATGGCAGTTCAGCGATGACACGCCCGGGCGTCACTGGTTTCCCGTTTCTACTAAGGCTCTTCTTCGCTCGTTCCAGGGCTGCTTGCTCTGAGCGTAGAAACTCTATGCTGTCGAACCAGTTTGCTGCCCCGTAGTGCGACGTAAGTTCGCGGTGCATTGAGTTTCGCAATGTAATCTCGAGGGTTTGGAGGACACCGTAGAACGCCTCCGAGAGATCGATATTCTTCTCGTACATCAGAATCGCCGCATGTAGATCTCCACCGCAGGATCTGAGGTAAGTCCCTATCCGTTCAGGAGAGATGGATCTTTCGAGGCTCGAAAGTTGGCTTGGGGCGTAGGTGAATGTGCCCATTTTGGTTCTTGATTATTGGCTCGATATTCCGTAGCATGGAGACGTGAGCCTTGGATGCACCCCTGCGTAAGCATGTGCCCAAGGAAAAGACCTTAAGGGATACGGCCCAGCTTCGGGCTGTATCCCTTTTCGCTTTTCTGGATCAAAACTCAACCTGCCCGTGCCACCGCGGGACTATTTTATACCCAACCCGCTACCCGAAAAACCTGGCAACAGCCCGCACGAGGCTGGTTCTCAGGCCTTCTTAAGCCCGACGACTTCCATGGCGCGGGTAGCTTCGGGGGTGGACATGACCTCGTTCCACACGGCGCCGCTGCGGGCGTTTTCGGCCATGAGCAGCATGATTCCCTGGTCGATGCCGATCACATCCAGGCTGAACCACTCCTCTCCCGGCTGGAATGCATCGACGAAGCCATAGCGTCCCCAGACGCGCTTGCCGTAGCGCTCCAGCATAGCCTTGAGGACGGCGTCGCACTGGCCGGGAAGAAACGCCACGGATCCGCCGGCCGCGCACGGAGCGAGCGTTCCGTCCGGCGGGCAGTAGGGGTTGCCCCAGACGCGATAGCCGAGCTTGGAATCGGACGCTGTGAAGCCCCACACGTCCGGGCAAATCCAGGGGAACTGACTCGAAAGATCGATGCAGAACTGGCGGTGGGCTTTAGTGGCCAGGCACGAGTTCTCGAAGTAGTTCGCGTAGCGGTCGGACCTGTCGCGGAAATCGAACCAGGCGTGCGAGTACTGATGGACGAACAGGGGCGCCGGAGAGTCGATGAACGTGAACCCCTCGAACTTACCGACGGGCCGCTTCCAGGCATCCCAGCAGGACGCGGGAATCGGGTAAGACGAGGAGCCGATGGCGAGCAGGTACATCGCGAGCAGCTCCGAGTACTCGTCCCAGCGGTAGGGAAGGAAGCCGGCCTCGGGGGTCCAGCCGTGGGACAGCGTGTTGCCGCCGTCGAGCATCCAGCGCCAGTCCACGCGGCCGAGGATATCGGCCGCGAGTTGGCGGATGCGCGGTTGAGACCAGTGGGCGCTGCAGTGCAAAACGCCGCAGAGCAGCCATGCCGTGTCGATGGACGAAGCTTCGGAACCCCAGGCGCGCTTTCCGTTGGCCATGTCGAGGAAGTGATAGAAGAACCCGCGCTCGTGGCTGGTCCGTGATGCGAGGTGCGCGAGCGTGCGCTCGGCGCGGGCGAGTGCGGCGCCGGGCTCGAGGTATCCGCGGGAATCCGCGATGGCCATTGCGCTAAGGCCGAACCCGGTGGCGGCGATGCTCGCTACCTGCCGGCTCTCAGGGCCTTCCATGCGGCCGCGGTCGCGCACCAGCCCGGTTCTGTGATCCGCGTGTTCGTAGAAGTAGAGGCAGGCGCGGCGCTCGATTTCATCGAGCAAATCGAAACTTCCGCGAGAGGGATACAGCTCCGTTCCGAGAAAACCGGCACCAATCCCGGCAGCGGCCCATTTCAGAAAATCTCTCCGAGCAATACCACTATGCCCGGCGCGCGCCGTCCGGCACAGCCCGGCTCGCGTGGCAGGTACAACTAAATTTGCCAAAGAGAAAGTATAGCAGTGACGGGCGCCCGTCAACCGGCCACGGTCCCGGCTATGGTGCCTGCCGCCGTGCCGTTCTTCCATTGTTCGTAGCGGCGCGAGAGAGCGTCGGGCAGGGATTGCTCGACGGGCGGGCTGTCGAACAGCGCGGGCACGCGTTCCTGGAGCAGAAACTCGGTGGCCTGAACCAGGGGCTCGGCGTGGAACCGGCGCTGCATCGGGTTGTCCAGAAGCGCATTTGCGAGCGCGAGAAGTCCCATCGCCTGGTGGTGCGCCATGAAGGCGCGGACCACGGAGCGAGGGTGTCCGGCGGTCCATGTGAATCTGAAGTCGGCCGATTCGTAGAACCCGTACCGGCCCGTCCAGCCCTGGGCTTCCATCGCGCGCAGGTTGGCGGTAGCCGCGGCGCGATCGACGGAGAGGGCGAGCATGGACGCATAGGGCGCGACGACCAGGTCGGCGGAGTCCGCCCGTTTCAAGCCGAGATCGGGTACGCCGAAAGCCCTGTATTGGTAATTGCGCGCACTGTCGCGCGCGCTGTACGCCGCCTCGGAGATGCCCCATGGAACGCCGCGCTCGAGTCCGTACGCCTGCTGGATCTTCACGGCCGATTCCAGGCTTTCGCCCAGTAACGTGTGCTCGTACGTGCGCATGAAGAGCACCGGCATCAGGTACTCGAACATGGTTCCCGTCCAGGAATAGAGGGTCCGAACTCCTTTGTAGGAAGCCAGCTTGCGGCCGAGGCGGAACCAGGACTCGCGAGGCAGGTCGCCCTTGGCGATCGCGATGAAGACAGCCGATCGCGCTTCGGAGGCGAGCAGGTCGTAGCAGGAAGAATCGAGGGCGCCCGCGCCGGCGTCGCAGCCGATGCGCAGTAGCTTCCGCCTGCCGTCGAGCAGGAATCCGAAGTCCATGTCCGTGAAGTAGCGCTCCGCAAGGTCGGCGTGACGCTTGAGGAGCTGGATCAGGTCGGCGGCGTGCGCCCGCGCTTTGCCGAGAGCGGCCTGGAGATCCTGGAGCGTAGTCCTGAGGTCCTTCGGAATCGGGGCCGGTGAAGCGAGCACCGCCGCGGCGGCGCGATGTATGGCGGTGTACTGCTTGGGAAGCAGGCCTAATGGCGGGATGCGTTCGAGTTCGGTCAGCAGATCGCGCAGGAGGGGGTTCTTGGCGTGTAGGCGCAACTCCGGTTCGAACGGCGGGGCGAGCCACGGCGCGAGCGTCGCGAGGTTCACGAGAGCCGCTTCGATGCGAGTCAGAAGCGCGTCGTACCAGTATTGGGCCTCGGCCGCCTGCCCGGAATCCAATTTCGCGCATGTCCATTCCAGGTGCGACCGGAGCGTGCGCAACATCACGCGCACTTCGGCGAGCACGCTTTCCCAGAAGAAAAGATCCGTGGGCTCGTACTCGAGCTGGCGCACCAGACTGGCGAGCAGCCGCGAGATGGAGCCGCTTCGCGCCGCGGGTGGCAGTTCGCTGCGCAGCCGGAGGCAATGGTCGCGCATTCCGGCGAGCGTATTCCGGCCGATCACGGGCGAACGGAGCAGTTCCAGGCAGCCTTGCTTGACGGCCAGGAGCGCGGCCGCGAGATTGCCGCTATCCACCGACGAAACGTACAGGGGAGGAAGCGGGCGGAGAGTGTTGGTGTCGTACCAGTTATAGAAATGGCCGCGATGCCGCGTAAGGCGGGCCATCGTGTCGAACAGGCCTTCGATACGCAGCGCGAACTCGGAGTGTGTGAGATAGCCGAGATCGCTTGCGGCGAGGTTAGCGGCCGCGAGCAGGCCGATGTTGGTCGGGGAGGTGCGGCAGGCGATTCGCGGCGGGTCCTCCTGAATATTATCCGGCACGAGCCAGTTGTGCCCAGGCCCGGAGAGGTCGCTGAAATACCGCCAGGTGCGCAGCGCGACGTCCCTGAGGTAATCGGCATCCTCGCCGGATGCCTCGCGCGGCGAGGCGGGGGCACCGTTCAGCCAGAAAGCGACGAGCGGCGACACGAGCCAAAGTTCGAGCACCGCCACAGCCACGATGTCCGGCGCGTGCAGTGCGGGCACCCACAAGCAGGCGAGCACGGCGAGCACGGGACCGCCGAGCAGATAGCGTTCCAGCAGCCCGGCTTTGCGCCCGCGCGACTCCTCGGTCTGCGCCATGCTTTCCCATTCGAGCAGCTTCTTCCGCGTGATCAGGACGCGCACGAGCGTCCTTGCCACCGCGTCCGCCATCAGCAAAGCCTGGTGCACGGCGAAAGTGACAGTGAGCAGCGCTTCGGCGTGGCCGCGCACAAACCGGAATCCCATCTCGCGGAAGTAAGACCGCCAGAAGCGGCGCGGCGGCAGGCAGAGCAGCGCCCATGCGGCCTCGAAGTAAGTGGGGAGAAGCAGAAAGGCGACCGCAACGAGCGTCCAGCGATAGGCCGGGGAGGGCAGTCCGAACCAGCCTGCGACGAGCAAACCGAACAGGGAGATTTCGTACGCGCTACGCCGAAGATTATCGGCGATTTTCCAGCGCGAGATGGCGGGCAGGGGATTGCGCTCGTATCCGCCGTCCCTTGCCGGAACCGAAGGCATCAGCCAGCTTGCGATCTGCCAATCGCCGCGCACCCAGCGGTGTTTCCGTTTCGACCAGGCCTGGTATTTCGAGGGGTAGTCGTCGATGAATTCGAGGTCCGTAACGAGTCCGGTGCGTGCGTGCTCACCCTCGATGAGGTCGTGGCTGAGCAGGGTGTTGTCTGGGAAGCGGCCGCCCAGAGCTGCATCGAAGGCGCGAAGGTCGTAGATGCCTTTTCCGGTGAAACTGGCGCGGCCATAAAGATCCTGGTAGACGTCCGAAACGGCGGTGGCGTAGGGGTCGAAACCCGTCTGCCCGCTGTAGAACTGGGCCAGGCGCGAACGGCCGGCGGATTCCATACTCACGGTGATGCGCGGCTGGAGGATGGCATAGCCCTCGCGAACGGTGCGTGTTTCGGAATCGACGACCGGGCGGTTGAGCGGATGGGCGAGAGTCGCGATCAGCTTGCGCGCGGTGTCACGGGGAAGTTGCGTGTCGCTGTCGAGCGTGATGACGAAGCGGAACGAGGGCAGGGCGGAGAGGTCGCCGACCTTCAGTGAGAACGCATCGTCCGCGCCGAGCAGCAGACGGTTGAAATCTTCCAGTTTTCCACGCTTGCGTTCGTGGCCCATCCATGTGGCTTCGCTTTCGTTCCATTCGCGGCGGCGGTGAAATAGATAGAATGGCGAGCCTGCGGAGCTATAGCGCGCATTGAGTAACTCGATACCTTTCGCGCAGACGTCGAGCAGCCGGTCGTTTTCGCCGTAGGCGTGCGGAGAATCCGCGAAATCCGTCAGCAAGGCAAACGAGAGGTTGGGATCGGGGTTGCCGAGGTAGTGAATTTCGAGGCGTTCGAGCAGGCGCTCCACGCCGCCGCGCGACAGGAGCAGCGTGGGCACAACGACGAACGTGCGGCAGTCATCGGGAATCCCTTGCGAGAAGTCCAGCCGGGGCAGGCGGCGCGGCGGCAGCAAGCGGCTGACGAGCAGATTCATGAACGCCAGTGCCGCGTGGCTCGCCGGAACCAGCAGGAGCAGCGCGACCCAGACCGGGACAGGCGCGAGCAAAGCGTAGACCGCGGCGATCAGCAGGAGCGTACCGAACGCGGCGCCGCCGAAGTAGAAACGGTTCGGACTGCGCCCCGCAAAGTCACGCAACCGTCCGAGGACCGCCGGACGGTAGCCCGCTCGCTGCCGCAGCATCTCGAAGCCGGGACCGGCGAGATAGTAGCCCACGTGGCGTTCCGGCCCGGTGGGGTGCGAGTCCGCGAGCTCGACCGCAAGAGCCGCGACGGCGGCTTCATCGAGTGCCCCGCACCGCGCGACGTCCTCAACCACGTGCCTGTAGAGGTCGCGCGTTTCGAAATCCATTGCCGCATAAATACCGGCGGGGTCGCGGCGAAGAATGGTCTCAACGATGGAAACGGATTCCGTGAAATCGCGCCAGGGAAACGTCTCCAGCGCGTGTAGGGCGGTGATTGTCTCGGTGGGAGCTTCGCACAGGCGCTCGATCAGGGCGAGCTTCAGCATGGGGCCGATCGCCCACACTTCGGCGAGCGTCAGAGGCGCGGTTTCCTGATAGGCGTTGATGAATTGTGCGAGGTCTTCCGGATTGACTCCGAGCGCGGCGATGCGGGCGGTAACCCGGTAAACGCGCGTTTCCCCGCCGCAAAGCGGGAGTTTGCGGCAATAGGCTGGCGGCATGTCCTCCCGCATCTCGGAGATTTGGGACTGCACAAAGGCGTAGTTGTCCAACAGCCATGCCGCCCTCGGCGGGAGCGGCTGCTCATCCGGCGCGGCGAGGCACCGTTCACAAGCTTCCCGGAACGAGCGCTCGGTCTGGGCCAGGCCCGCGAGCACTCGTGAGTTTCCCGCGCGCTCGACCGCGGCGGTTTCACGTGCCAGAGCCCTGGCCTGTTCGATCAGTCCGTTTACGGCGATCATCTGTAATTGGATGCCTGCATATGGAACAGCCGCGCGTAGCGCCCGCCGCGGGCTACCAGTTGTTGGTGCGTCCCTTGTTCGCGCACGACGCCTCCTTCAATCACTACGATCCTGCCGGACATTCGCACGGTGGAGAAGCGGTGCGAGATAAGTATGGCCATGCGGTCTTTGGTGAGTTCGGCGAACCGGCGAAACACCTCATACTCGGCGGCGGCATCGAGCGCGGCGGTGGGTTCGTCGAGCACCAGCACCTGAGCGTCGCGCATGTAGGCGCGGGCTAGGGCGAACTTCTGCCATTCGCCGCCGGAGAGGTCGACGCCGCCCTCGAAGCGGCGGCCGAGCATCTGGTCCAGGTCGCCAGGAAGGCGGGCGATGATCTCGTCGGCACGGCTCTTGAGCGCCGCCCGCAGGAGGCGAGGATCGTTCGCGGCGTCCTCGATGCGGCCCACCGCGATGTTGTCGCGCGCGGTCATGTCATACCGCATGAAGTCCTGGAAAATGACGCCGATCTCGCGGTGCAACTCTTCGATGCTGTAGTCGCGCAGGTCCTCGCCGTCGAGGAGGATGGCGCCGGAAGTGGGGTCGTATAGCCGCGCGATAAGCTTCACGAGTGTGGTTTTGCCCTGTCCGTTTTCACCGACAAGGGCGATGCGCTCGCCGGGCTCGATCCTGAAATTGAGGCGATTCAGCACGAGGCGAGACGAGCCCGGGTAGTGGAAGCACACGTCGCGGAACTCGAATCCATCGCGAATGGGACGCGGGGCGGGCAGGGCATTCACGCGCGACTGGATTCGGGGTTCCACGCGGAAGAACTCGTGGAGGTCTGTAAGGAACAGCGCCTGGTCGGCGATGCTGGAGAAGGTCGAGAAGATGGTCTGGATCTGGCTGCTGGCTCCGGCTAGAGCACCCGAAAGGAAGGTGAGCTCGCCGAGAGTGAGCCGGCCTTGAGCGGTTCTCAGGACGAGCAGCGCGTACGCTCCGTAGTAGCCGAACGAGCTCAGCATGGCCAGCGCGGATCCCCACCTCAGTCTTCGGCCGAGGAGAGCGCGGTTCCTGGCGATCACGCCGTCGGTCAGCGACGCATAGCGGTCGCGCAGGTGCCGGCTCAAGCCGAAAATCTTGATTTCCTTCGCGCCTTCGCGGCTGGTGCCGAGCACGCGGAGATAGTCCAGTTCGCGCCGCACCGGGGTCAGGCTATATGCCAGGGAATAACCGAGAAACGCGAAGTGACTTTCGCCAATGAATGCGGGAACCACGCAGACCACAAGCACGAAAAACAACCATGGAGAGAAGGCGATCACGCCGGCCGAAAGGGTGACCAGAGTAATCGATTGCTGGAGCAAGCGGCCCATGGCGTTCAACATACCGATGCGATCGGTGGCCTGAACGCGGGCGCGCTCCAGTTTGTCATAGAAGACGGGATCTTCGAAGCAGGCGAGGTCGAGCTTCGCCGCGTGGTCCATGATGCGAAGGCTGACCTCGCGAGTGAACTGGTCGGCAAGACGGGCGTCGAAGAAATCGATGGCGCGTCCCAGCGTAGAGCCCATCGCGGCAAGAAGGAACGCTATCGCCACAAGCATCCAGATTCCCTGGGGCTCGGTTCCCGGCGTCTTCACGGTGGCGACGAGGGCGTCCACAATCAGCTTTCCGACCCAGATAACCGCAATGGGAATCAGCGCCGAGACGACGCGCAGAGCGATGCCGGCTGACACGATCCACGGCCCGGACGACCACACCAGGCCCACCACCGGCGGAATATTCCTGAGGGCGCGCAGACGTTCACGCCATGCTTTCCAGTGCGCCTCGAGATGTGTCTTCATCGTGTAATCCGGTTTGGGGCGTGTAATTTCTGCCCGTTACGGACGAGTAGTTTCCAGAGGATGGCGGTGCAGCCACCGTATCAGAACGAAACGAGAGCAATCGGCGTGCCAGTTTCAGCCTGGAGCTTGTAGGCTTTGTATCAGGGCATGGCTTTAGCCCCTGCAATGGGAACACACCGAGAGAAGGCGACGGGGGCTAAAGCCCTGTGATGGTGGCATCCTGCGGCACGGCTGAAGCCGTGCCCTGATACGAGTCGTGATAACAGAAAGGCAACGCGGGTTGAATCCGTGCCCTGATACGAATCGCGATGTAGAGCCGCACCCTGATACGAGTCGTGATGTATAAATCTCGGCTAGCTAGTTTTCCATGGCCATTTCGCCGAGCCTGTCGCCGCGGCGCGCGAACCAGACGTAAAGCGTGGGCAGCAGGAGAATGCAGATGAACAAGACCCCGATCAGCCCGCCGACGATCACGATCGCGAACGGTCTCTGAGAATCCGAACCGATATCGTGCGAGAGCGCGGCCGGCAGCAATCCCAGCATCGCTACGAGCATGGTCATCATGATGGGACGAAGCCGGCGCACTGCGCCTTCCAGAGCGGCGTCCTGAATCTCATGCCCGCGAGCGCGCAACTGGTTGATGTACTCCACCATGATGAGGCCGATCTGCACAGAGACTCCGAACAAGGCAAGGAAACCGACTCCCGAAGACACGCTGAAATGGGTGCCGGTCAGCAGGAGGGCCGCCACTCCGCCGACCGGCGCCATCGCCACGTTCAGCAGTATGAGGCCGGCCCACTTGAACGAATCGAACGCGGAGTAGAGCACCAGGAAGATGACCAACACCGTCAGCGGCACGATGAGAGCGAGCCTCCGCTGGGCGCGCTGCGCGCTTTCGTACTCGCCGGCCCAGTCGAGTTTGTATCCCTGCGGAAGATTCACGTTCCGGTTGACCGAGGCCATGGCTTCCCGGACCGTGCTTCCCAGGTCGCGGCCGCGCACGCTGTACTTGATCGCGATGTAGCGAGACCCGTTCTCACGGTAGATCGTGGACGCGCCGTCCTGGACGTCGATGTTCGACAACTGGCTGAGTGCAACACGTTCGCCGCTCGGCGCGAGCAGACGGATGTTCGAGATCGCTTCGACCGTGTCGCGATACTGCGGCAGGTAGCGCACGACGGCGTCGAAGCGGCGCTCGCCTTTCAGGATCTGCGACACTGCCCTGCCGCCGACGGCGGTTTCGATGGCGTCCTGGACATCGGCAACATTGATGCCGAACCTGTCCGACTTGTTACGAGCGATTGTGATGTTGACGTTCGGCTGCCCGACGACGCGAAACACACCCAGGTCCTCGACGCCCCGGATTCTGCCCATTGCGCCGGCGATTTTGTCCGCAATCCCCTCCAGTGTCTTTAAGTCCTCGCCGTACAGTTTGACGGCGAGCTCGCCTTTTACTCCGCTGACGGCCTCCTCCATGTTGTCCGAGATGGGCTGCGAGAAGTTCCAGATTGCGCCGGGGATTTGCTCGAGGTCGCGGTTCATGGCGGCGATCAAGGCGTCCTTGTTCTCGTTGAACCGCTTGCGCCATTGGGCGCGCGGTCGGAGATCGACGAAGTACTCGGTGTTGTAGAAGCCGGTCGCGTCGGTGCCGTCGTCAGGCCGGCCCACGTGGGAAACTACCTGCGTGACCTCGGGGTAGGCGATGAGAATGCGCCGCGCCTCGCGCCCCACGCGCTCGCCTTCGGTCGGGCCGGTGCTGGAGGCGAGAGTTCCGCGAACCCAGATGGCGCCTTCGTCGAGATGGGGCAGAAACTCAGATCCCACCGCGCCCGACCAAACAACTGCCAGAGTGGCAGCGAGAAGACAGGCGGCGAAACCAACAGTGATCCAGCGGTGCGCGAGGCACCACCTGAGCTGCTTGCGGTAAACGCCCGTCACCCAGATGAGGACCGGGTTGTGCCATTCCACGGTCTGCCTGCGAAAGATGAAGCTGGCCAGTACGGGCGCGAGCGTCATCGCGAAGATCAGTGCCCCGAGCAATGCGAAGGCAACGGTCCAGGCCATGGGCCTGAACAGCTTCCCCTCGACACGTTGCAGCGTGAAGATGGGGATGTAGGCGATGATGATGATGCCGATCGCATAGAAGACCGGTTTCTGTACTTCGTGCGCGGCGTTGCGGATGATCCCGGTGAGCGGCACGTTCGGGTCTCGATTGGCGCCGAGGTGCCTGAGTATGTTCTCCACCATGACGACGGAACCGTCCACAACCATGCCGAAGTCGAGTGCGCCCAGGGACAGCAGATTCGCTGGGATGTGCCGGAGGTCAAGGCAGATGGAGGCAAACAGCAGCGAGAACGGGATTGTGCATGCCACGATCAGCGCGCTGCGAACGTTGCCGAGAAACAGAAACAGCACGATGACAACGAGCAGGATGCCCTCGGTGAGGTTGCGCAGTACCGTGTGTGTTGTGTAGTGGACGAGATCGCTCCGGTCGAGAAACGGTACGATTCTGACTCCCGGAGGCAACAGGCGTTCGTTCAGCTCTTTGACTTTGTCGTGAATGGCACTGAGTGTCGTGTCGAACTCGGCGCCTTTGCGCAGCAGCACGATGCCTTCGACGACATCCGGGGAGTCGTATGCGCGGCCGTCCTCACGGAGGATCGCCTTGCCGACCTGCCCCAGGCGTATCTTCGGGCCTTGCGCTACAGTGGCGACGTCGCGGATTCTAACCGGCGTTCCGTTCTGCGTTTTGAGGAAGGTGGAGCCGATGTCGCTGGTGTCGCCCATGAGCCCGACCGCGCGGATATTGAACTGCTGCTGGCCGTGCTCCAGGAAGCTGCCCCCGGCATTCACGTTGTTCGCCGCAATCGCCTGCTCCACCTGTCCGATGCTGATCCCGTAAGAGACGAGCTTGGCCGGGTCCACCAGGACCTGATATTCCCGGGTGAGGCCGCCGAAGCTCGATACGTCTACTACGTTCGGGACCGTGCGGAGCCGCTTTCCGACGAACCAGTCCTGGAGCGCCTTGAGCTCCATGAGGTCGTACTGCGGGTTCGTGCTGGTGAGCGTGTACCAGAAGATCTGACCGACGGGACTGTAGTCAGGCCCGAGCACGGGTTGGACATTGGCGGGAAGGCTCGCCTGGGAGAGCTTTTCAAGGACCTGCTGGCGGCTCTCGAGATCGTTCGCGCCGTCCTCGAAGAGGACCGTGACGACGGAGAGGCCGAACGTGGAGACACTGCGAATATGTGTCGAGTCCCGCAGTCCGGCCATCTGCGTCTCGATGGGTACGGTGACCTGCTGCTCGATCTCTTCCGCCGCTCGCCCGGGCCACTGCGTGATCACCTGGACCCAGTTATTGGCGACGTCGGGATAGGCTTCGACCGGCAGCCTGATGAATGAGATGATGCCCCAGATCACAAGCATCAGGCCCATGGCCGCGACGAGGATGCGCTCCCGGAGCGCGAAGTCGACGATTCGGCGAATCATGCCGGTTTGCCCCGCTCACTTCACTACCGTGGTTGCGAACTGGAGAGCGTTCGACACCACCTCGTCCCCGGGCTTGAGGCCGTAGGCAATGAACTGGTAGCCGTCCGCGGTGGTCCCGGAGCTTTGTACCGGCTGCCGGCGGAAGCGGTTGCCGCCGAGCGGCCGGAAAACCCAGTCCCGATCGTGCAGCCGAAGCACAGCGGTAGCCGGGATAGCGATTCGCTCGCGGGCTGTCTGGGAAGAGAAGGTCGCGGTGGCGAACATGCCCGGGCGAAAGGCCCTGTTGTAGTTCGGTATCTGGAGCCGAACCTTTGCGGTCCGCGTGTTGGGATCGAGCAGGCTCGATATGTTGCTCACGCGGGCGCGGAAAACACGGCCGGGGTAAGCAGTGAAGCGCACCTGGGCGGAGTCGCCGATGCGGACCTGCGCGAGGTTGTTCTCATAGACGTCGCACAAGACCCAGACTTCGGAGAGATCCGCGATGGTGAACAGGTTGGGTGAGTTGTCGATCGACCTGATTCCTCCGGCAGCCTGGACCTGCTGGTCGATGATGGTTCCCGATACCGGAGCGTGCAGTTCGATAACGGATGTAGGCTGATCGACGCGTCCGCCGAGAACCCGAATCCGTTGGGCGGCGGCAGCCACGTCCACCTGCGCCTTGCGTTCCGCGTCCTCGGCCGCTTCCACCTCCTTCCGGGCTATCGCTCCGTGTTCGAACAGATCGCGGCTGCGGTCCAGGGCACGGCGGGTCAGGAGTTCCTGGGAGACGGCCTTCTGGTAATCGGAGAAGGCGGCAGCGAGATCGCCGCTGTTGATCTTGAGCAGCAACTGGCCCTGCCGGACGTCGTCGCCGAGACGCGCGTGTATCTCGACAACCCGTCCGCCCGAAAGCGAGGTCACGGGTACAGTCCTGCTGACATCCGCCGAGACGACGCCATTGACGTCAATGGAATCGAAGCTGCGCTGGAGTTCGGCTTTCACAACAGGGAACTGCTCCACCCTGTCTGTCGCGAAGACATCCGGATCTGAAGGTGGGTCCACCTTGACCGGTGCGTCGGCCGCAGTCACGGTGGTATCCGTCGAGCAGCCTCCCGCGGAAAGGATCAACGCAATGTTGGCCGCTGCCACGGCCCAATATAGATGTCTCATGAAAGCACCTTTTTCGATCTGCTCTGCCGGGTCCGTCAGCCGACGGTGGGAGGAGAGCGGCCGAAGGCCAGAAAGGTGCAGTGGTCAAGAGAGCGACAGATCGCAAACGTTACGACGCCAGACGCGATGAGCACTGCCTGGAAATCGAAGGACTGCGCGATCAGGGCAGTGGACAGAGCGTCGAGCACTCGGACAAACTGAGCAGTATTCGACTTCTCCGATGGATCATCCCCGGACGGCATCCCCGCACTGCTCCCGGGGCCGCTGAATTGCTGCAGGAACGCAAAACGCGCGACGTCGTCGCTGGTCGAGATCGCCAGAAAGAAAGAAGCGGCGATGAATGCGATCGCTATGAGTTTGCGGCAGGCGCCGCCGGCGATGGCGGCAGAGGTCCGGTGCAGGCGCACGGCGATGCCACCCGCCACAACGATGCCCAGAATGTTCGACGCGCTTGCCGCCGTGACCACTGCTACGGTCATTATAGCCAGTAATCACGGCGGCGGTGCATTACTGCATTGGGCTATTCTGTTTGACTAAATCGGGCAGGACCGCTCCCTCACGGTCGCGGCTCAGAATCGCTACTGAGCCGCGCGCGTAAGCAAGCGGTTTACGCACTATTTCTTGAACAGCCTGGGCGCGAAATCGTAGAGGCACTTGCGCCACGTTTCCCACTCGTGAGAGGTGCCGGGCGCTTCGAACCATACGGCATTCACCCCGGCGTTGCTCAGGGTCTCGACCGTCGTTTTGCCGGACCCAAAGCGGCTCAACTCGACCGTGCCGGCGCCCATCCAGAACAGCCGGACTTTCTTCTCTAGTTCCGCGGGATCGATTGTGCCGCCGCGAGGCCCGCCGCCGCTGAACGAACCGATGTACGTGAACTTGTCGAGGTTCGCCAGTCCGATCTGAACCGCCTGCCCGGCGCCCATAGAAAGCCCGGCAATGGCCCGGTGGTCGCGATCGGCGATGGTGCGGTACGTGGCATCGATCATCGGTACGAGGTCATTCACCACCACCTCCCCGAACGCGGCATTGCGCCTCGGCGCACGGCCGGGTTCCGCGGCCTGGACTGCGCCCGCCCTCTCCGCGACCATGCCGTTTTCCATGACGATGATCATCGGTTCGGCCCTTTTTGCCGCCAGCAGGTTGTCCAGGATGTAATTCGCGCGGCCTTGGGTGCTCCAACCGCGTTCGTTTTCACCCGAACCGTGCTGGAGGTAAAGAACGGGATAACGCGCTTTCGCGTTCCGGTCGTAGTCCGGAGGAGTGTAGACGTAGGCGCGCCGCCAGGAAGCGGTGGTCTTGGAATAGTACGAGTGAACGCGCACGTCGCCGTGTGGGACGTCCTTGATGTCGTAAAAGTCGAGTGACTTATCGGGGATGTCGATGCCGCTGGATTCCTTGTTCCACCCGAAGAACACCTGGGTATTCGGGTCGTTCGAGGGGAACCCGTCCACGATGAGCCAGTAGTAGTGGAAGCCGGGGACGGCGGGCGGGATTGTGACCGTCCACACGCCTTTGTCGTCCCTGGTCATGTCGAACGGTCCCTTGCCCAGTCCGTTGTCGTCGCCGCCCGGCATGATCTGTACCTTCCGCGCATTGGGCGCGCTCACTCGGAATGTCACACGATTGTCGGAATGGACGCGGGGATACTCGGCTCCGGGCAGGTTTGTCGTGGCTGGACGTGAATCGTCCGCCGTCTGCGCAAAGGCAAATCCACATACCGCGAGTAACAACAGCCAAATGAGAGCAGCTCGGTTCACTATCAAAGTCCTTTTCTATCAGGATGTGCGCCAGGGATGCCTATGCTATCACAGTCATTCGCGGTGGAGAAGAGGCGGGCGGCCGGCTGTCGCAGCAACGTGAGAAATTCCTGTTATGGCAAAGTAGAACGTTCCTGATGGGATCGGCCATCTTGGGACGTGGCCGAAGAACAGGAGCTGTTGTTGCTGACGCAGAAGGAACGGGATTGGCTGA
>JAEZIJ010000025.1 GCA_023436715.1 Acidobacteriota bacterium | reverse complement strand
TGGTGGGAAAACCCATGAGAGAGGCTCCTTTGTGTTACATCTAGTCAAGTAACTAGAAACCACAAGATGGCTCAGAACGCAACAAAAATCAATGCAAATGCTTTTTATCAAGTGAAAGGCCAAAGGCCAGGCGAGGGGGACCTTAGCCCCCCTCACCGCGAAACCCTATTGGCCAGGACCACCGGCGGCACTTACACCGTCCGTTTGTACGGTATACCCATAGTTGCTCTGCATGTGCGCCCTGTTCACATTGTTTGTCAGAGCCATGAACTGTGGTGTGGACATTCCGCTGCCACCTATTATCCTGAAGTTGTAATCGCTACCTGCGTAGGGCCTGACTCTAAGCTCGAACGGGTTCCTGCGGTCCACTTCCCTGATCGCCGTCATGGCCCAGCGGCGCGAGGCGCCCGGGTTGCTCAGCGACTGGTAGATGACCTCCGTAGGCGTGACGAACAGGCGCCCGGTATCGGAACGCCACAGGGCTCTGTTGCGCCTGACGTCGAAGACCTGACTCCTTGACCCGGGTGGAGTCGAAATCGGCTGCTGCGGCCGGGTGGCGCCGTCCATTGGCACAGCCTGTGGCGCAGACTGGGCGCTGTATTCCGCCCTGACGGACTGGGGCGGCGGAGCCGCAGCCTGTGCGCCGTGGGTGCCCTGGCCGGCCCACGATGTGACCGTAGTCGCCGCGGCGGGATTCTGGAACCGGAAGCTGACGGTCGAGCGCTGGCCCGAACTGTCGCGTACCGGATGGGTTAGGTTCATTGTGACGGTCGAGCCGTCGAAGTGAACATCACGGATGTCGTTCCGCCTGATTACAAAGCTGTTTTGCGGCTGCTGATCGTCGATGAAGATCATGTTGTGACCCGAGGTCACAAGCCGCCCACTGACTACACCGAACGGAACGGCTTCCTGAACCGGCTGAACCTGGTTGTTGGAAGGCAACCCTTGTTGCATTTGGTGGTGCTGGGAGCCCATTTGAGACTGATCCGGAGCCTGCGCGAAGAGCAGACCAGCGGAAAGCAGCATGGGCACCCTTGTAAGTAGTTGCTTACGCATCTCCCCCCTCCTACTCTAATTTGAGTGTAGGGGGAGGGTAAGTAGCTTTCAACTCCCTACCCCGAATCTGAGTTTAGGCTCGCTTAGTTCGTTTTTGCCGCTCGCGGCTGTGGACTGTTGTTTCCGATATCGAGCGCTACCTTCCAGATACCCCCACGGTCCTTTCTCCAGATAGTCACGTACTTACCATAGGAGGTCACCCGCTTGCCGCCGGACTCTGTGCGGGACGCTTTCGAAATACCGTATGTGTATCCGAGATCGCCGGATACCCGCGCGTCAATGGGCTCCCAGCGAAGGGAGAACCCCGGCGCCTCAAAACGTCCCGCCACAAATTCGCGAATCGCTTCCTTGCCAACAACGATGTCGCTTCCTGCCGGCAGCATGATCCCGTCGTCGGCAAAGTAGGAAACCCAGCCTTGGACGCCCAGCTTGGCGGTGGCTTCATCGAACGCCCGGTCCGTTGCGATCAACTCCTTGGCTTCATCCCTGGCCGCGCTCGCGGCGGCCGTTCTCAGCCCTCCGATCTGATAGCCGATAACCGCCGCGGCCGCAATCGCGGCAACGCTTGCAGAACGTAGCGAGAGTCTCATATATTCTTCCTTCCGCATAATTGCCTATAATCCTCATATGGCTTCACACAGCAGCATCCAGGACATTCACGGCCGTCTCGCCACCCGATTGCGGGAGCAGGCGGAGGATATCCGGAGACTGGCTTCGGGGCTCGACGAGCAGCTGCTCGCTGAACGCGTGTTTCCGGACAAGTGGTCCCTGAAGGAAACGATCTGCCATCTGTGGCGTGTGCAGGAAGTGTTTGAGAGCCGCATCGAGGCCATGCTGACCGAGGTAAACCCGGCACTTACCCCGTACGACCCGGTGCACGACGACGAATTCCTGGACAAGCTGAAAAGCCCGGCCGCCGAACTGCTCGATGGCCTCCTGACCGAGCGGGAGCAGCTGTTGACGCTTTTGGATTCGCTCTCCCCTGCCGACTGGCACCGGCCAGGCTGTCATCCCGAGTACCCCCACTACGACGTCCACTTCCAGGTGGAGTACATGGTGTACCACGAGGCGCACCACATCTATTCGATGTTCCAGCGGCGAGCGCCCATGGGCAAAATACCTCACTGAGAGCGGCCTACGGCAACTCTCCCTCAAGCAACTCGCCGATACGCTGCGCCGGAACCCGTACGCCGATGTAGAACGATCCGAACAGGGCGTAGACGGCGCTCACCTCGTCGAACCGCATCTCGTAAATTAGCTTTTTGAAGACCAGCGAATCATCGGCGAACAGGTCCACGCCCCATTCCCAATCGTCGAAGCCGATTGAACCCGTGATGATTTGCTGAACGTCGTCCGAGTACCGGCGGCCGACCATGCCGTGCTCACGCATCATGCGCCCGCGCTCGGCCATGGGCACGGTATAGAAATTCCTTTCCTCACCGCGTTTGCGGTCCATCGGATAAAAGCACACGTAGCGGGATGCCGGTATCTTCGGGTAGAGACGCGGCAGCATCGCCTTCTTCTGCATGCCCAGCAAGGATTCCACCTCGGCGTTCCACTCCGTCGAGTGCGGCTCGATGCCCCGCTCGACGAGCGTCCTGTAGAGCTTGATGCTCGAATCGTACAGACCGAGTTCGACTACGGACAAATATGACGTTGTGGGCTCGAGAAAATCCGCCAGCCGCAATTGGGACAGCCGCAGTTCCAGCCGGTTCAGTTCGTCAAAGGAGTTCCGGAAGTGCAGGAACAGCAGGTCGCCTTTGTGGCCGAGCAGAGAGTAAAACGCCGACTGGCCTTCCCCGCCCTGCTCCAGCTTTTCAAGCACGCGCGCGGCCTCCGCCACAGCCTCTGCTCGCCGGTCGGGGTCGAGCGCCTTCCACGCGGGCCAGCGAACGCGGAACATCTGGTGCAGCGCGCTCGAACCCTCGAGCGTAAGCGGCACAGCGGGCAAACTTCCGACGGCCTGAACCGTCTCAACGTTTTCGGGCATGAATTCAAGCTCCTCTTTGCTTCTTTTTAGTTTACGGCTTCGGGCTGGACCGTTGTGTGCGCCCAAAGCACTTCAGCAGTAGAATCTCCCTATGCTCACCAGAAGAATGATGCTCCAGGCAGGCGCCGCGACTCTGCTCGGCGGGTTCGCCGCCGCAAAGAAGCCCGGGCTTCGCATCGGCGTGATGGACGGCTGCTTCAAGCTGGCATCGAAGGTGGACGCGGTCGAGCAGGCCGCCGCTTTGGGCTTCGAAGGACTCCAGGTCACACTGGGCAGACCCGCGGCTGCCGGCGCGCCGCTGCCGCTCTCGAGCCGCGGGATTCAGGGCGCGTATCTTGCCGCATCGAAGCGCCACAAGATCCCGATTGACGCCACGTACCTCGACATGCTCCACGTCAACTGCCTCAAGAACGATGAACTCGCGAAGAAGTGGGTGAGCGAAGGCATTGAAATCACGCGCAACCTGAAGGCTCGCATCCTCATGCTCGTCTTCTTCGGAGAATGCGCGCTCGCGAACTCAAATCGGCAGGAAATCGACGCCGTTACCGCCGCGCTCAAGGAACTCGCGCCCGCGGCTGAGAAAGCCGGGGTTATTCTTGGTTTCGAAAACACGCTGCCGGCCGAGGATAGCGCGCGGGTGCTCGATCGCGCCGGCTCGAATGCGCTCAAGGTTTATTACGACGCAGGCAATGCCACCAATATGGGCGGGTTCGATGCGCCGAAGGAAATCCGCTGGCTCGGCAAGGACCGCATCTGCCAGTTCCATTTCAAAGACAGGGGCTACATGGGAGAAGGCAAGGTTGATTATCCTGCCGTGATTCGCGCGATCGACGACATCGGCTTTTCCGGCTACGCAAACCTGGAGACGTCCGCGCCTTCCGGAGATGCGGTCAACGATTTGCGCCGGAACCTCTCGTTCACACGCAGGCTATTGGACGCGTAGGAGTCTGTGCATCACGGCCCGTATCAGTCGCGTCATGAAGGAAGCCGTCCTCAGCCGCAAGGATGAAAATGGGGCACGGCTTCAGGCAAGCGGAAGTCCGTGGATTGGGCCTTGTATCAGGGCACGGCTTCAGCCGTGCCGTAGGGCGCCACCATCACAGGGCTATAGCCCGGGCCGATCATACCCAAGCCCGCAAGCTACCGAAGCTCCACAGCCCGCTCGAATGCAACGTCCAGCGTAGTGCCGCGCCGGAGTTCCACCGACCGGCCGCGGGTCAGCAGCACAGTGGCCAGGCCGACCCCGCTGCCCACGCCTGCGCCAATGCCGGCGCCCTCCCAACTGTGGCCCGAAAGACCGCCCAGGGCCGCGCCGCTTCCGGCGAAAATCGCGATCTGCGCGGCGTCGCGCCCTATGCCGGGCGGCTGTTTGATCACTTCGGCCCTCCGGTCAACCTGTTGGTCCGTCTCGTTCGGATCGACGGAATCGAGCTTCGGCGAGAACTTCACCACGGCGCCCCGCGGCAGCGTAAGCGTTTCGAGCCTTATCCCCATCTCCGCACGGCCGTGAACGCGCCCGCTCCGCCGCACGTAACCCACCACTCCTTGAACGTAGGCGCCCGCGGGCACGATGACCCGCCCGCCTGCCGAAATCGGACTCGCCATCCGCAAGTACACGTAGTCGCCTTCGCGAGCGGTCCGCGTGCTCACCGAGTTCATCATACGAAGCAGCACATGCGTTCCCTTCGGAATGGTCTGCGCCCCTGCAACCCCACACACCATCAGCATGAAAACGGCCAATCCGGTTTTGTGAAACGGCACACCCCAGCCCCCCTTGCTCCTGTTAACCCACGTTCGCGGGCCGGAGTCGCGGCTTGGGTTTACGATCCCGTCGAAGTGTAGTTACGAACGCCCCGGTTCCAGGTCGCCACCGCGGCTGCGACAAACACCACGGTTACAACCGGCATGAAGTAGACGTAAGTTCCGATGCTCTTGCCGAGCAGATGGGCGCTGGGATAGAAACTCGCAAACCCGAAGGGAATGACCCAACTCAACAGAAACCTGATGAACTGGCCGTAGATGTCGAGCGGGTAGCGGCCGAAAGCGAGCATGTTGTAGACGGGTGGAATGACTCCCACGCGGTCCTCCATCCAGAAGGAGACGCAAGTCAGGATGAGGAAGATGGCTGTGTAGATCGCGCATCCGCACAGAGTAGCCACTCCCACCACCGCCCACTCCCGCCAGCCAAGCGGCAGGCTCAGCGTTTTGGCACAGCCCGCGATGATGAACACTCCAACAACAGCGTCGCCCAACGCCTCCAGCCGGAACTTCTCGAACAGGATCTGGAAAAGAGGATTCACGGGCCGCAGCAGCACCTGGTCGAACTTACCCATTACGATGTACTGATCGCTGAAGTAATACAGGTTGATGCTGATCATGTTATAAAGCGAGAGCGGCAGCAGCGAAAACCCGTACAGAAATAGGATCTCAGTGAAGTTCCACCCCGCTATCTGCGGCACGCGCCGGAAGATCAGGAAGACCGTCGCAATGCCGCACGCTGTGGCGAACACCATTGTCAGCACGGAGAGAAGGAAGTCGCCGCGGTACCCGAGCCGCACCTTCGCGTACTGGACAAAGTATTGGGCAAAGAGAGAGAAATACCGGCGCACATCAACCCCCGTGAACCGTGATGCGGCGGCTCATGCCCTGCCAGAACCAAGCCCCGAAGCACAGCAACCCCAAAATCCAGAACGCCTCAATCGCAAGAGCGGCGCCTATCTCGTGCCAGGAAATCTTGCCGAGGTAGATCATCAGGGGCGTGAACCCTATGTGCTCGAACGGCAGCAGCCGCGAGATCTCCCGTAGTGGCAGCGGAAACAGACTGATCGGCACGAGCACGCCGGAGAGCAGGTCCTGGGCCCAGAATTTCGCCCGCAACAAACCGAGAATCGACGTGAGCCGCACGGCGCAACTGCCGACGATGAAATTGAGCGCGGCCACCAGCAGCACGCTTCCCGCCAGGGACACCAGGAAAACCGCGAAGTGCGCTACATCCGCCGGCGGCAGCACGGGAAACATCAGCGCCAGAACGGCCGCCGTCGGCGCGGAGAGCATGCACAACCGGAAGACCGACTCCCCGGACGATCGCGCCACGTAGCTCAACTGCACGCTGACCGGTTTGATCATCGTCATCGTGATCTTCCCGTCGAGGATGTCCTCGGCCATCTCGGTGTCAATGTTGTTGAAGTACATCGACCGGATAATCCAGCCCACCGCGACGTAAGTCGTGATCTCGGGAAAAGTGAATCCCGCGAAGTTCGGATCGGCCTCGAAGATCGCGCGCCAGATAAAGTAATAGACGGTTACATTGACGATGTAAGTGAAGACGCCGGTGTAGTACCGCAACCGGAACGCCAGCATGTTCAGGAACCCGATTCGCGCGAAGGCCAGCGCTACTCGACGCATCGCGCCGCCTCCGAGAGGCCGCCCAGGTAAATGCGTTTCACAACCTCGTCGATCGATTGCTCCTCGATGGCGATGTCCAGCACTTCCACGGCGTTCACAACGTGCCGGATGAGATCGGCCGCTGGCCGTGTGTCCCTTTCGAACGACAGCCGGTACGTCAGATCGCCGAGCTTTTCGCGTCGCACCCCGGGAATCTCGAGTTGCTCGAACCGCAGCGCGTGGTCGCTATCCTTGAGATCGAACTTTACGGTTGTTTCCTTCCAGAGTTGCCGCTTCAGGCCGGCAAGGCCTCCATCAAACAGCAGCCGGCCCTTGTCGATGATCATCAGCCGCGGGCACAGTTCTTCGATATCCGACAGGTCGTGTGTCGTAAGGAGCGCCGTTGTGCCGTACTCCCGGTTTACGCGCTTGAGAAACGCCCTGATGTTCTCCTTCGCGACAATGTCGAGGCCGATCGTCGGTTCGTCGAGAAACAGCAGCGGCGGGTTGTGGAGAAGCGCGGCGGCCATGTCGCACCGCATCCGCTCGCCCAGACTCAGCTTCCGCACCGGCGTATGCAGGTACCGGCCCAACTCGAGCACCTCGTCGAACTCCCGCATCCGGGCCGCGTAATCCGTATCGGACACGCCGTAAATGCGCTTCAGCAGCCGGAACGATTCCACCACCGCGATATCCCACCACAACTGCGTGCGCTGGCCGAAGACGGCGCCGATCGTCCTGGTGTAACGCGACCGTTCGCGAAACGGCTCAAACCCGTTCGCGCGCACAACACCCGCCGTGGGAGACAGGATGCCCGCGAGCATTTTGATCGTCGTGGACTTGCCCGCGCCGTTCGGGCCGATGTAGCCGACCATCTCCCCCCGCGAAATCGTGAACGAGATGCGGTCCACCGCGGGCACGGTCTTATACTCCCGCACGAACAGGTTCTGAACCGCGCCCCAGAGCCCCTCGCGCCGCTCGAATGTGCGGAAGTGCTTCACCAGATCGCGTACTTCGATACACCCCTGCATCAAGCTTGAAGTCTACCATCGCGGAAGCTCCCGAGGTGCTGCTAGCATGGGTTTGAATGCTGCTCTGGATGATGCTGCTGGCACTGTGCCAGCAGGCTGATGAAACCATTCCCGCGCGCCGCGACGTGGTTGTCGTTACGGGCGCTTACGAACCTGTGCCGTTACAGGATGCGGACCGCGCCGTGCGCGTCCTGCCAGTGGACGACAAGCAGCGGCTGCTCACCGCCTCGCCGGCTGGCTTCCTGCGGCTCGATCCTTCGCTCGATCTCACCGCCCGCGCTCCGAACGGCGTGCAAGGGGACCTCTCCATCCGCGGCGGCAGCTTCGGCCAGACCCTTGTCCTTCTCGACGGCATGCGGCTCAACGACGCTCAATCCGGACACCACAACCTCGACATTCCGGTGCCGCTCGACGCACTCTCACGAATCGAGTTGCTGAAGGGCGCCGGTTCGGCCTACTACGGTTCGGACGCCGTCGGCGGCGTGGTGAATCTGATCACGCGGGAGCCCGAAGCCGCGGAATTTCGTCTGCGGGCCTCGGCCGGGAACTTCGGCAGCAACGCGCAAAGCGGTGTGGCGGCGCTCGTGTGGCGCTCCCTCAGCCAGCAGTTCTCGTTCGAGCGCGACTTCTCATCAGGCTTCGCGCCAGACCGCGATTACCGCAACCTGTCACTTGCCTCGATCACGCACGCTCGTTCGCGCCTCGGCGCGACACGCGTCCTCCTGGCGCACACCGACCGGCCGTTCGGCGCCGATCAGTTCTACGGCAACTTCAACTCCTGGGAACGCACCCGGACATGGTTCGCGGCGGCGCGGCAGGAACTGGGAACGCGTACCGAAGTCTCGGCGGCATACCGCCGCCACACGGACCTGTTCGTGCTCTACCGCGACCGGCCCCAAGTCTACACAAACCGGCATGCTGTGGAAAGCGGCCAGGCGGCCGTAAGGCGCCGCGAACCGCTCGGAGGAAACTACTCGGTGAGCTACGGCGCGGAGGCCTATCGCGATTCCATTGCGAGCACGAACCTCGGCCATCACGCCCGCACCCGCGGTGCGGCTTACGCGGCACTCGACGTGCGCGCACTGGGCCGGTTCTCGTTTTCCGCCGGCGGGCGCGAAGAGTTCTACGGCGGCGGCCGCCGCCAGTTCAGTCCCACCGCCAGCGCGGGCTTCTGGGCCTCGCAGCACCTCCGCCTCCGCGCCGGCGCAAGCCGCGCATTTCGCCTCCCCAGTTACACGGACCTTTACTATCACGACCCCGCGAACATAGGTTCACCCGACCTGCGGCCCGAAACCGCCTGGAGCTATGAGGCCGGCCTCGATTGGAACGCGGGCGCGCGCGTGCGAGGCGACGCCACAGTATTCCACCGCCGCGAGCGAGACGGCATCGATTACGTTCGCAGCTCTCCCACCGAAATCTGGCGAGCGGCGAACTTCTCACGGTTGCGCTTCACGGGCGTCGAGCTTTCCACCACGGTTCGCATCGCGCACGCGCAAGAACTCGATTTCCGTTACACGGGACTCAACGGCGCGGCAGAAGCCACCGCCGGCGTTTACTCGAAGTACGTATTCAACTACCCGGCTCACAGCGGTCTCGTGGCCTGGCAATGCGCGCTGGGAAACGGCGTCGTAGCTCGCGCGCGCCTCGGGGTTGTGGACCGCCGTGCGCGCGACCCCTACGCCGTCTGGGAAGCGGGCGCCGCCTACGCCCGTGGCCGCATCCGCCCGTTCCTGCAGCTCACAAATCTCACCGCGACGAATTACCAGGAAACCCTGGGCGTCAGCATGCCCGGCCGCGGGATTGTGGGTGGAGTGGAGTTGGTGGTTTTCGAAGCGAAGTAGGAGGCGGGTTGTATCAACCGCCACGGCTTCAGGCAAAGTCCGTGGCTTGGGCCTTGTATCAGGGCACGGCTTTAGACGTGCCTTACCGTCACGAAAAACCTCGGGCTTTAGCCCCTGCAGCATACCCAGGAGCGTGCCCCGATACGGCTCAATTCAGAAACAGCGTCCGGTAAAGCGTATCCCGCTGCTTCGGAATGAATCCCGCGTCACGGATGATGCGGCGCAGTTCCTCTTCCGACGCGCGATGATGCGCTCCGGCGGCCGACACCACATTCTCCTCGATCATGATGCTGCCGGTGTCATTGCCCCCAAACCGCAATCCGAGCTGACACGTCTTCAGACCCTGCGTCACCCACGAGGTCTGCACGTTCTCGATGTTTTCGAGGTATACTCGCGAAACCGCCAGCGTTTTGAGATACTCGACCGCTGTCGCCTCCTCCTGCACAGAGTGCGCCAGTGATGTGTGCGCCCGCTGGAATGTCCACGGAATGAATGCCGTGAATCCGCCGGTCTCCTCCTGAATGCGCCGCACGGTCTCCAAATGGTTGACGCGCTGCTCCAGAGTCTCGCCGCATCCGAACATCATCGTCGCGGTAGTGCGCATCCCGAGCCTGTGCGCTTCCAGGTGGACATCCACCCATTCCTGTGTGGAACACTTCAGGCGGCTGATTCGCCGCCGCACGTCGTCATCGAGAATCTCCGCCCCGCCACCGGGAATCGAGTCCAACCCGGCATCGCGCAGTCGCGCGATCGTGTCGCGCAAACTAAGCCCGCTCACCTCGGCAATATTAACGATTTCGGGAGACGAAAAACAGTGCAGGTGTATTCTGAAGCGCTGCCTGATCGATCGCAGCAGATCCTCATACCACTCGATCTTCAGTTCCGGGTGCAGCCCGCCCTGCATCAGCACGCCCGTGCCGCCGAGGTCGATCGTCTCTTGTATCTTCTCGAAGACGGCTTCCTTAGGAAGGATATAACCCTCGGCATGCCCGAGCGGCCGGTAGAAAGCGCAAAAAGTACAGTACTCGGTGCAGAAGTTCGTGTAGTTGATGTTACGGTCGATGATGTAAGTCGCGACACCCTCGGGATGCAGCGTGCGCCGGACCGCATCGGCTGCCATGCCTGCACCTATTAAGTCCGAACTGCGCAACATATCGAGCGCTTCTTCACGAGTCATCATGCCTGCGCCACTCCAGTTGTCACCAACATATCAGACTCGCGCGCATACCGGATGAACAGCCGCAACCCTTCGTACTCGCGCTCCCCCAACTCATTGACAATGTTCCGCTCGAGATAGTCTTGAGCCAGCGCCTCGCTCATGCTTCGCGCCGGCCCCTCCCGACGCGCAATCTCCTCGATGCGCGCGCGCCCGAACCGGCAGGATTCCACAAAGGCCGCTTCCATGCCCGCCGGGTTCGCTTCCTTGCGCCCGCTCCAAACCGCGAACACCATCGGCAGACTCGTCATCTCCGCCCATTCCGCGCCAAGGTCGTAAACCGCCATCGGAAGTTGCGCGGGATCGACCCGCAGGGCCGGGTCGCCAATTATCAGGGCCGCGTCCGCCGCCTCGAGCATCGCGGGCAAGTCTGGTGCGTGCGGCGCCATTCTCGGCGCCGCTCCATATCGCCGCGAGAGAATGATTCGGGCCAGCGCCACCGAGGTGCGCGAACTCGTATCCGCGGCCAGGGTACGAATTTTCTCCAGGGGCACCTTCGTGACCAGAAGGATACTGCGCACCGCCCCGTGGCAGGCAATGCCGGTCCCGGGGACAAACTCCATACCCTGCCGCGCCATTTCGATAGACGGCGCCAGCCCGATATCCGCCGCGCCTGATGCCAGCCGGTCCGCGCACTCGGAAGGCAACCCGAACTCCAAATCGAAGCATTCCCGCTGGGGACCATGCAGCATACCCCAGACCAGCGGAAGCGTATTCAGGTAGCTGACCGCGCAGACACGCGGCTTCGAGGAAACGCGGGATTCGGGAGTCAAAGTACAGCATAACATGCACATTTCACAGTTCTGATTTCGGACTTTCACCCCATGTCCGCCCGTCTTCCGTTGTACACTGAATCATCGTCGTGCTATGTTTGAACCAAACCGTCCCCGCGTCCCGATTCTGGAAAGACCTATGCGTACTATACAAGCGCTAGTGCTATGCCTTGCCGTGCTTTTACCCGTTCACTTACTGAAGGCGCAGTCGCCTTCACCTGCACCTCTGAGTGCGACTCCCGCGCGGGTCGTGGGACAGGTTTCTGTTACCGCGGTCGGGTCGTCCGATCACCCCAACCTCGTCGAGGGCAGGGAGATGTGGCGGCCGAACGCAGTGGCGATTGACACCTCCATGTCTCCGCCCGCGCTCTACGTAAGCGATTCGGGCAACAACCGCGTCCTCGGGTGGCGCAACGCCGCAAGTTTCAACAACGGCGCGTTCGCGGATATCGTGGTCGGGCAACGCGATCTGGCGTCCACCTATCCGCTCGGCCCCGGCACCTCCTTGAGCCGCGGCCTCAACTACCCCACGGGCCTGGCGGTCGATGCGCAGGGCAACCTGTACGTCGTTGACGCGCAAAACAACCGCATTCTCCGCTATCCCAAACCCTTCGCGGACCCCAACAATCGCACGAACCCGGACGTCGTGATCGGCCAGCCGGATTTCACGTCGAACAAACCAAATCGCGGCCTGGCTTTGGCCGGCCCGGGCGGCATCGCGGCCCTACCCACGAACCCCGACAGCCATCCCGTCACGCAGCAGTTGGCGCTCGATGCCCACGGGAATCTCTGGTTCACGGATACCGGCAACCATCGCGTGCTCCGTTTTCCCAAAGGTTCCGACGACAAGGCGCAGGGCACGGCCGACATCGTCTTGGGGCAGTTGAACATGAACAGCAGCACGTCGCTGCCCATTTCTAATGATGGCTTCCAGAACAAAACCGGGCTGCGTTACCCCGTGGGCGTGACATTCGATCCGGCCGGGCGCATCTATGTTGCCGACGGGCTTGGGCGCGTGCTGGTGTATTCCTCCTCTCCCCTGCCCGCGGCAACCGCCGCCATCCGCCTGCTCGGACTCGTCCGCGTCAACCAGGGCCAACCCGCTCCATCCCGCCCGAATACAATCGAGTTCGGCCTTGCCATGGGACTCGTGATGATCGGCAACAATCTCGGCGTAATCGACCAGGGCTGGAGCCGCATCAGCATATTCGATCCGTTCGACCAGTGGCCCGCCGATGCCCCGACCGCGTCCTCCCCGCCCGCTAAGTTCGAAATCGGCCAGGTGGATTTCTCTACGAATAAGCCCGGTGCCTCCGCGAACAGCCTTCGTTCGCCGGCCGCAGCCGCTTTCTCAGGCACCGAACTGTTCGTGGCCGACACCTATAACAACCGCGTGGTCGTGTTCCCGCAATCCGCCCTCACAACGAACGGAAGCGCTGCCTCGCGCGTGCTCGGCCAGTTCGACTTCGGCTTTTACGCCCCCAACTTGATCGAGGGGCGGGAACTGTACCTGTTCAGCACCTTCTACAACGTGAACGGCGTGGGCGGCGTGAATTTCACGGACAGCGGCGGAGTGGCCATTGATACGAAGACCGAAATGCCGCATCTGTACATCGCCGACACGTACAACAACCGCGTCCTCGGGTTCCGGGACGCCAGGAAGGTCCGTCCCGGCGACAAGGCCGATGTCGTTATCGGCCAGCGTGACCTGTTCAGTGCCAACATCAACGGGGATTCGAACGACCCCAACCAGCCCAACGATACCGGCCTCTACTTTCCGGCCGGGCTGGCTGTGGATGAGCACGGAAACCTCTACGTGGCTGACCGCGGCAACGGCCGCGTGCTGCGCTTCCCCGCCCCGCTCGATCAGCCCGTCACCGCGGGACTGCGCGCCAACCTCGTCCTCGGGCAGCAGAATTTCACATCTGAAAACAACGACGTCAGCCGGTTCAACATGGCCGCGCCGTATGGGGTCGCTATCATGCCTGAAGGACACGTGCTGGTCTCGGACATGACCCATCATCGGGTGCTCATGTTCCGCAAGCCCTCCGGCGGCGACTTCGGCAGCGGCCAGGCAGCGGATGCCGTTTTCGGTCAAGCGGATTTCAACAGCTCCGCGACCGCGCAAGGGATTCAGAACCGCATGGTGAGCCCGCGCGGCATTGCGGTGGACAGCAACGGCCGCCTGTACGTCGCCGACACCGGGAACAACCGGATTCTGATTTACAGCCAGATCGGAGGGGTGAATGGCTCAGGCGACTCGTCTCTGGTGCAGCAGATTACCAATTCCACCCAGTACAACGTCCTGCGCAGCCCCATTGGTGTGTCGGTCGATCCGGCGACCGGCCAGATCTGGGTGGCGGAACCCCAATCCGGCAGCGGACGCATCCTGCGCTATCCGGAGTTCACCGTCTTGCAGACAATCCCGTCGCCACTGGCGGATTTCATCCTCGGCACGGTAACGCCTCCGCTGGCGACGGCGCTCGACAACCAGGGTCGGCTGGTCGCCGCCGAGGCCTCGAACCGGGTGACCTTCTACTACCCGCCCGTGTGGGCCACGAATGCCGCAAACTTTCTACCGAACGTGAGCGCGCCCAACACGCTGCTTCAACCCTGCTGCGCCGCGGGTTCAATCGCCACGCTGTGGCCGTTCTCTCCATCCGGAGTCTTCGGTGCGATCGATACCGCCGGCGCCTCCTCGTTACCGCTTCCGACGGCGCTGAACGATATCACCCTTGTGGTCAGCGGCCAGGACATGCCGGATACGCCCGCGCCCCTGTTCATGGTAAGCCCGGGCCAGATCAACTTCCAGGTGCCCAGGAACGCGCCCAACGGTACGATGAGCTTCACGCTCATGCGGCAGTCCACGGGGGAAATCCTGGCTACGGGTCCGGCCAACGTGAATTCGGCCTCGCCCGCCCTGTTTGCCAACCCCTCGTTCCCGCTGCCGGCCGACGTAACGAAAGCCGGCGGTATACAGGCCGTCGGTCAGAACTACGGGGACTATCCGAAGGTAAGCTGCAACGGCCTCGCAGGGACTCAAGCGGGCCCGCAGTCCTGCCCCGACGGCGTCAGGCCTGCCAGGCGTGGAGAAACGGTCGTATTGTATGCGACGGGCCAGGGCCTTGTATCCGGCATGCCGGATGACGGCACGGCTTCCGGAGCTGACCAGACTACCTCGGACCCCTCAATCCGGGTCGTCCTGAGCAGCGGCGCCCAAATCACGCCGGACTTCTCCGGCCTGGCCCCGACCTTGGTCGGCGTCTGGCAGATCAACTTCAAGGTGCCCAATGACACGCCGCCCGGAGCGGTCGGAATCGCAATCCGGTTCAAGGACCTGGCCAGTTCGGTCGGAGGCACCCCCAAGACGTTCATCATGGTGCAGTAAAACCGCATCACGAACCTGACCTGCGGCCCGTCCTCGGCCGCAAGGATGAAAATGGGGCACGGCTTCAGGCAAGTGGAAGTCCGTGGCTTGGGCCTTGTATCTCAGGGCACGGCTTCAGCCGTGCCGCAAGCCCTTGCCAAGCCACGGGCTTCAGCCCCTGCCGGCCCGCCTCGGGCAGCCTGCGGCCCGGTGATCACGAATCGTATCAGGGCACGGCTTCAGCCGTGCCGCAAAGCATCACCATCACAGGGCTTTAGCCCCTGGGTATGCCCAAGCCGGGTCACATCACCTTGATATTGAACGCGTTACTCCGTTTGCCGCCGATCTCTATGGTCAGCGGAACAACACCCGCCGCCGTGCCCTTTGGGATTCGCGCGTTGATCTGGTAAAGCCCGACAAAGCCGGGCACCAAACCGTGGTACGGGACGTCCGTGACCTCCTGCGAACCCAGAAACACCCGCACGGGCTGGTTTGTCACTTCGAGTCCGGAGGTATCCGCGTGTACCGGCCCGAGCCCGGTCGCGTAGATTTCGACGTAGTCGTCGGGCCGCGCCGGGCGCACGTTCGTCCACTGCCCCGTGCCCACCACCTGAACCGCCCCGAACCCGCTCGTCGCATCGCCGAAAACCGCCGGAGCGAACGGCAGCACCGGGATGCTTGCCGGCGCGGAATCGCCTGCGCCGGTCGAAACCACCACGGTCATCGTCCCCGGCGCACGGTCCGAGGGCACATAGAAGTTGATCTGACCCGCGCGCACAGCCGTGAGCCGCGCCGGAACACCGTCGAGCAGCACCCGAACCCCGCCCAGGGTGGCCGGCCAGGGCAGCCCCGGCGCATCGGCGTCCACTCCCATCCAGAGATTGGCGCCGAAGATCGATGCGATCGAGCCCGGGGCTATCTCGCGCGTAAACGACGCTGCATTCACTACGCCCGCCTCAGAGAATGACGGCCTGCCTAGCGCCGCAACGACGATCTGCGCCCCTGAGCCATCCACAGCGGCCGTGAGTTGGTTCGCCGCGCTCGCGCCGGGGGTCCATTGAAAACTGACCGCGCCCGCCGCATCCGTCGTACCGAACCCCGGGCTGACGCTGCCGCCCTGGGTCACCGACACCGTCACCCGCACGCCGGGGTACGGGATGCCGTTCACATCCGTAACCCTCACGACCACCGGCTGCAGAGCGACGTTGGGTGTCGCCACCTGCCCGCCGCCGGAGATCAGCATCAGCTTCAACCCGGTCGCCGGACCGGCCACCTGCACGCGCGAATGGACCGTTTCGTACGTGTCTGCGTCGGAAGGCGTCGCAATCAGTTCCTCGACCCCTGCCCTGAGGCCCTCCAGCTTAAAGGAGGCTTCCTTCGCGCCGGCCGGGATCACCACTGCCCCCGGCACCTGCGTCAACCCGTTCAGCGCCCTCAGATTCACAGTCACCGGCGAGGACGGCGGATTCGCCACCGAAACCGTTACCGGAATCGTGCCGTTCTCGATCACGCCCGCCGCCGGATAGATTGAGAGGCTCAGGGCGCGCCGCAGCGTCGTATCCACCGCCGGCTGCGTCCCCGGATACCTGCAATTACCGCACGCCGAGGCCGCCAGGTAATACGTCTCAAAGGACTTGCGGAAGTCATTCAGCTTCTCGACATCGGCGTCGGAAACCTGGTCCCCGCTATTCACCAGCAGAATGAACGCGAAGCGGAACCGCCGCTGCGCCATCGTGTGATCCGGCGTGCGCCTCCCGACGGCCGCGATCAGTTCATCCATCCACACATTGCGCCGCTCGCCGTTGAAAGTCACTCCGGTCCGGGGGAGCGAGCTGTTCGCTATCTTCGATCCGTTCACAAAGAAGAGGTCGTGGAACGGCGGCACGTCGTCGGCCGCGCGGAACCCCATCAGGTACTGGTCCAGCGCCGAGTAGCCCTTGGCCGAGCCGGTCGTCTTGAATCGTGGGGAAGCGCCGGAGCCGCCGTCCGCAATGCGGTTCCCCTCCAGCAGCGAGGCATCGGAGTTGAAGTTGAAGCTCCAGTGGGCGCCGCCGCCGCCCAGCATGGGCCGGCCGTAGGGCGCCATCGCATCCGGCACGCTTGCGAACGCCAGGAACAGGTGCCCGGCTTCGTGCGCAAGGATGCTCAGCGGGGTGTCCTCGGGCCGCATCGTCATGGGCTGGGTCAGGTCGTCGGGATACTGGCTGAGCGGCCCCATGTTGATGACCGAATTGAGCCGCGCGGGCGAACCATACCAGGCCCCGACGTCTACCGGATCGTCGCCATTCCCCGTCCAACGGGTGCGCGCGGTGCGCTCGGAGGCGATCGAACCCGGGCTGTCCGGTATGCCCAACTTGTTGAACAGCACGACGTAATCGTAGGCGTCTTCGTGGTTCTGGTAGAACTTCTGGATCGCCGCCATGAAGTCGATTTCCCTGGTCGTGCTGAAGCGCTCGGCGATCGCACCCGGAAATTCCTGTCCCTGCGCGGTGTTGATGAAGGAGACTACCGAAGTCGAGCCCTTGGCCCCGCCCGGAGCGATGCCAACCACGGCCGTGGTCCCGAAGCCGTTGCCCGCATAGGCGAACTCGATGCGGCCATCGGGATAGAGCCTGATCTGGAACGTGTGCGGCGCGCCTCCGCCGGTGGAGGAGAACTCCGGCACCGAAACCCAGCTCGCCACGAACCGGCCCGAATCCGAAAGTACGTAAACGCCATTGCGCGAACTGCTCGGGTCAAGGTCGTCGAACAAACCGGCAATGCGCGGTGGGCCTCCCGTGACGCGGCCCAGGTTGCGGTCGATCGACGCGCTGTCGCCGCTCACGAACGTAAGATTCCCGTCGGAATTTACGTAAATTTGCCGGTAGTTTGCGCCGAAAAACGGGAAAGGAAACGGAAGCTGGAACTGGCGGCTGTCGTCGTCGCCGAATCCGCCGATCGGCGTGCCCGCGTTCGCCGCCGCCGTGTCGTACGACGCCGCGCCCGTATTCACCTTGTAGCCGCCGGACGAGGGCGTAAACTTCAACGTCTTGTTATCGAGGTTGAAATCGTCACGCTGGCCGACAACTCCGTCGCCATCCTCGATAACGGCGATGTCGCCTATATCGGCCCGCGGTGCGGCAGCGGGCAACGCGCCCCCGGCCGCCGCGCCCCCCTGCGCCGATTGCTGGCGGAGCATCCGCTCACGGCGCAGCCGCAGCATCCTGCGGTGAAGCTGCATGTCTTCCTGAACCCGGTCGCGATAGGTACCACAAGTGACGGTAACCTGGCGGGATTCACCCGGCGCTATTGCCAGCAAGCCCAGGCAAATAAGGGAGAAAAAGCGTTGCATACGACAGGTATGTTCCATTGTAAGCTAGTCCAGGAGACTACAAAGAGATGGCTTTCTGCACAAGTTGCGGCTCGCGCCTGAACGACGATTCACGGTTCTGTTCCGGTTGCGGCAGCCCTGCGTCGCCCGGAGGAAACCCGGTAGCGCTCGCCACGGCGCCCGAACCGCTCGACTACACCGTCCAGGGCGACAACCTCCAGCTGGCTCGCATCCGTCTGAAGCCCGGCCAGGAAGTCTATGCGGAGGCCGGGAAAATGGTTTACAAATTCCCCTGCATTCAATGGGAATCCCGCATGACGGGCGACTCGGTCGGCCAGAAAATCTGGGGCGCGCTGAAGCGCAAGATGATGGGCGAATCGCTCTTCCTGACGTACTTCAGGGCCACCAGCCCCGGCGAAGTCGGCTTTGCGGGCAATTACCCCGGCTGCATCCAGGTATTCGACCTCAAGCCCGGCCAGAGCATTCTGGCCCAGCGCGACAGCTTCGTCTGCGCCCAGAGTTCAGTCCAACTGAATATCGCGCTCGTAAAGAAGCTCGGAGCGGGCCTGTTTGGCGGCGAAGGTTTCATCCTTGAGAAGCTCACCGGGCCGGGAGCCGCGTTCATTCACGCCGGAGGCGATTTCATCGAGTTCTCGCTTCAGCCGGGCGAAAGTATACAGGTGGACACAGGCAGCATCGTGGCGTTCGACGAGAGCGTCCAGTACGACATCCAGATGGTGGGCAGCATCAAGACGGCCATTTTCGGTGGCGAGGGTCTCTTTTTGGCAACGCTGACCGGACCCGGCAACGTCATTATTCAAAGCATGACGCTCGAAAAGATGCGCCGCGAAATGGCCCCGTTCAAAACAGGCGGGGACCAGCGCACCGGGCTCGAGTCCCTCGGAGGCATCTTCCAGAGCGAAGACTGATTGGGGAACGCAGATCGTGGACCGTGGATCGCGGGAAAACCGGGTGCGCCCACGTTTACCTGCACGTTCGGGATTTGGGCTCTGTATCAGGGCACGGCTTCAGCCGTGCCGCAAGATGTCCGCAAACCATGGGCTTCAGCCCCTGCCGGGTCGTTGGCCCAGAGGCGACCACGATCCACGATCTACGCTCCACGATCTACAATAGTGTTAAAGCCCTTATCATGTTCGACGCTATTCTTGCCAAGATTTTCGGAACCCGCAACGAGCGCCAGGTTAAGGCGATGCGGCCCCTCATTGCCGCTATCAACGACCTGGAGCCCGGGTTACAACAGCTCTCCGACCAGGAACTCGCCCGCAAAACGGTAGAGTTCAAGGAACGCATCGCCCAGGGAGCGCCGCTCGACGACATCCTCGTCGAAGCGTTCGCCGTGGGCCGCGAGGCCGGACGCCGGGTGCTCAACATGCGGCACTTCGACGTGCAGCTCGTCGGCGGCATGGTCCTGCACCGCGGCAAGATCGCCGAAATGAAGACCGGTGAAGGAAAGACGCTGGTCGCCACCCTGCCCGTTTACCTGAACGCGCTCGAAGGCAAAGGCGTCCACGTCGTCACCGTGAACGACTACCTCGCCCGCCGCGACTCCGAGTGGATGGGCCGGTTGTACAAATTCCTGGGCCTGAACGTCGGCGTGATCGTTCACGACCTCGACGACCTGGAACGCCAGACCGCCTACAACGCCGACGTCACCTACGGAACCAACAACGAGTTCGGCTTCGATTACCTGCGCGACAACATGAAGTTTCGCGTGGAGGATTGCGTCCAGCGCCCCCACAATTACGCCATCGTCGACGAGGTGGACTCGATCCTCATCGACGAGGCGCGTACCCCGCTCATCATTTCCGGCCCCAGCGAGGAATCCACCGACAAGTACTTCAAGGTGAACCGCATCATCCCGAAGCTGGTGCGCGGCGAAGTGATCGAGGGCAAGGAGCCGGGCGAAAAGTACTACACCGGCGATTACACGGTTGACGAAAAAGGGCGCACCGTCGCTCTTACGGATGAGGGCTTCGACAAAGCCGCCCGGCTGCTCGGGCTCCCAAGCCTGTGGGACCTGGAGACTGTCGAGTGGAAGCACCACGTGGAGCAGGCCCTCAAGGCCCACGTGATGTTCCACCGCGACAAGGACTATCTCGTCCGGGAGGGCGAAGTCATCATCGTCGATGAGTTCACGGGCCGCGTGATGCCGGGGCGCCGCTGGAGCGACGGCCTGCACCAGGCGGTCGAAGCCAAGGAAGGCGTGAAAATCCAGCGCGAAAACCAGACGCTGGCGACCATCACCTTCCAGAACTACTTCCGCATGTATAAGAAGCTGTCCGGCATGACCGGTACGGCCACAACCGAAGCGGCGGAGTTCGACAAGATCTACAAGCTGGATGTGGTCGACATCCCCACCAACCGGCCGCTGATTCGCATGGAGAACCGCGACGTCGTCTACCGCACAGAGGAAGAGAAGTTCCGGAACGCGGCCAAGGAGATCAAGTCGTGCCAGGAGCGCGGACAGCCCGTGCTGGTCGGCACCATCTCGGTGGAGAAATCGGAGAAGCTCTCCGGAATCCTGCGGCGGATGGGAGTCAAGCACGAGATCCTGAACGCCAAGAATCACGAGCGTGAAGCCTTGATCGTGGCCCAGGCGGGGCGGAAAGGCGCGGTCACCGTCTCTACCAACATGGCCGGCCGCGGTACCGACATTTTGCTCGGCGGCAACGCCGAGTATCAGGCCAAAGAGTACTTCCGCAAGCAGAACAAGGACCCCGAAACCCTCCCGAAAGAAGAGTGGGAGCCCGTTTTCAGGCGCTACAAGGAAGAGACCGACCGCGAGCACGACGAGGTGGTTTCGCTGGGCGGCCTCCATATCTGCGGCACCGAGCGCCACGAGTCGCGCCGTATTGACAACCAGTTGCGAGGCCGCGCGGGACGCCAGGGCGACCCCGGCAGTTCGCGCTTCTTCCTTTCACTCCAGGACGACCTGCTGCGCATCTTCGGCGGCGAGCGCATCCAGAACCTCATGCTGCGGCTCGGCATGGAAGAGGACGTGCCGATCGAATCCCGGCTCATCACCAAGCGCATCGCGGCCGCCCAGAAGGCGGTCGAGGCGCAGAACTTCGCCGCCCGAAAGCACCTCCTCGAATACGACGACGTGATGAACAAGCAGCGCGAGTTCATCTACCGTTGGCGGCGGCAGTTGATCGAAAAGGAAGACCAGAAGGAATGGGTGCTCGAGACCACCCGCGGAATCCTGACGTTCTTCCTGAATTCCCGCGTTCCTCCCAAGAGCCATCCGACCACCTGGGATCTGGCCGGCCTGCAAACGGATATCAACAGCCAGTTTGGCGTCAAAATCAACACGGCCGAGCTCTTGTCCATGAATCGCGACGAGATCGAAGACGCCGTCTACGAGCAGACCGAGAACAAGTACCGGGAAAAAGAAGCTCTCGTCAGCCCCGAGGTGATGCGCGAGACCGAGCGGCTCATCATGCTGCACGTCATCGACGGCCAGTGGAAAGACCACCTGCTCTCGATGGACCACCTCAAGGAAGGCATCGGTCTGCGCGGCTACGGCCAGAAAGACCCGCTCGTCGAGTACAAGAAGGAGTCTTTCGGGCTCTTTGAAGAGCTGCGCGACCGCATTGAGGACGAAGTAATCAGGTACCTGTTCTTCCTCCAGACGGCGGACGGCGGGCCCGCCCTGCCCTTCGCGGAAGAGGAAGAAGAGTACCAGGAAGAGCCGGATGCCGAGCAGGAAGCCATGGCGGCCGCCGCCCAGCAGCGCGCCGCGGCACAGGCCACCCTCGAGGACTTCACCCGTAACATACAGAGGAAGAAGGACAAGGAGCTTGCCGAGTTGCAGTTCGTCGGCGGCGACGCCTCCTCTTCGGCCGGGAAGACCGTCGTCAAGAACACGAAGGTGGGCCGCAACGACCCGTGCCCTTGCGGCAGCGGTAAGAAGTACAAGAAGTGCTGCGGGGCCAACGCGTGAAACCGGCGTTCTGGGCGGTTCCCCTGCTGATCGGGGCGACCCTGCTGCCCACACACGCCGCGATCTGGCCGGATCAACTCGGCGGTGCGGTCAGAACCTCGGCAGCCCCCGCGACCCTCACAGACAAACCGCTGTGGGATGAATACGGTCTCGATCGGGCCGAGCAGGCGGAATACGCCGCCGGCGCCCGGAAGTTCTCCGTCGCCGCCTACCGGCTCAAGGACCCCACCAGCGCTTTCGGGGCTTTCGAGTGGCAGCGCCCCGCCGACGCGCGGCCCTCAAAGGTGGCCTCCCTGGCCGCCGAAAACAAGGACGGCGTCCTGCTGGTCCACCAGAATTATCTGCTCCAGTTCACCGGCTGGAAGCCGCAAGCTGCTGACCTGGAAACGTTTTTTAAGCAATTGAAGGGCGTGGTCGCGGCCGCGCTGCCGAACAGTTACCTGCCAACCGGCAACCTGGCGCCGAATTCCTCGCGGTACATTCTCGGCCCGGTCGCGCTCGAAAGATTCGAGCCCGGCATCCCGGCCTCGGTGGCGGCGTTCCATATGGGCGCCGAAGCCGAGTTGGGTTCGTTTGGCAATAAGACCCCGATCCGGGTAGCGGTGTTCTCCTACCCCACCCCGCAGATCGCCATCCAGCAACTGAAGGCCTTCCGGAACCTCCCGGGAGCGATGGCGAAGCGTTCCGGGCCGCTCGTTGCGGTTGCCGTTGCCCCGGCCGACGCCGGCGCAGCCGAGCGGCTGTTGTCCCAGGTGCGGTATCAGGCCAACATCACCGAGGCTGAGCGCGTGCCCGGCCCTCGCGACAATGTCGGGGAACTGATTTTAAACATTTGCATCCTGGCAGGCATTCTCATTGCGATCTTCCTCGTCGGAGGCCTGGTGTTCGGCTTCCTACGGAGTTGGATCCGCTGGGGCAAAGCGGACGATGCGATTGTCGTCCTGCGCTTGGGCGACCGGCGCTGAAGCCGCGGCATTCACATGATTTCAACAGGGCGCACAATACGACAACTTGGTTGTTTTCTTAGGATTATATGGGAAACTTGAGGTTGCTGGAGCGCCTGCGCTCCGAGTTTTCCACAGCCTGAGGAAAAAAACCAGCAGCCGGTAAGGGTTTTTATTAGAACGGCTTGGAGCGATTCGGAGCGGCCTGGCCTTTTTTCGCTTGATTTACCCGCCCGGGTGCAATAAGATCCAATCACAAAGAGTTTTGGCGGTTGCGTTTCCGTCGAAACCGATTCTCCCATAGAACATCACCCTGGTAGAACAGGGCAAGTAACAGATGCCTGCCTCCTCGCGAGGCGGGCATTTCTGTTTTTAGGCAGGTTTCCTGCTCGTCAATCTTGACTCTTTAGTACAGATTCCGCTATTCTTGGAGGTGATTCGCCCCTGGGAGATTCGATGAGTTCCTCTACAGAACAGATCCAAGCTTTCACCGAGCAGGAGTATAAGTACGGCTTTGTCACCGAGATCGAGACCGATACGGTCCCGGCCGGCCTGAATGAAGACGTCATCCGGCTGATCTCGGCCAAGAAGCATGAACCGAAGTTCATGCTCGAATGGCGGCTGAAGGCGTACCGCCATTGGACCAAGATGGTGGAGCCTACGTGGGCGAACGTCCACTACCCGCCGATCGACTACCAGGGCATCGTCTACTACTCGGCCCCGAAGACGGCCGCGAACCGCCCGAAGAGCCTGGACGATGTCGATCCGGAACTGCTGCGCACCTACGAGAAGCTGGGCATCCCGCTCAAAGAACAAGCGGCGCTGGCCGGCGTGGCGGTGGATGCGGTATTCGACAGCGTTTCGGTGGCCACAACGTTCAAGGAAAAGCTGGCGGAGTTGGGAATCATCTTCTGCTCGTTCTCGGAGGCGGTCCAGCACCACCCGGAACTCGTTGAGAAATATCTGGGATCCGTGGTTCCCCATACGGACAACTTCTTTGCGGCGTTGAACTCGGCGGTCTTCAGCGACGGTTCGTTCTGCTACGTCCCGAAGGGCGTCCGCTGCCCGATGGAGCTTTCCACGTACTTCCGAATCAACGCGAAGGACACGGGCCAGTTCGAGCGCACGCTGATCGTGGCTGAACCGGGCGCATACGTCAGCTACCTCGAAGGCTGCACTGCACCGATCCGCGACACCAACCAGTTGCACGCCGCGGTGGTGGAACTGGTCGCGCTCGATAACGCCCAGATCAAGTACTCGACGGTGCAGAACTGGTACCCGGGCGACAAGGAAGGCAAAGGCGGCATCTACAACTTCGTCACCAAGCGCGGCAAATGCGCCGGCGCGAATTCGAAGATCTCGTGGACGCAGCTCGAAACCGGCTCGGCGATCACCTGGAAGTACCCGAGCTGCCTCCTGATGGGCGAGAACTCGGTGGGCGAGTTTTATTCGGTGGCCGTGGCGAACAACTACCAGCAGGCGGACACCGGCACCAAGATGATCCACATCGGGAAGAACACTCGCTCGACGATCGTCTCGAAGGGCATCTCGGCCGGGCACGGGCAGAACAGCTACCGCGGGATGGTCAAGATCCTGCCGAACGCCGAGGGCGCGCGCAACTATTCGCAATGCGACTCGATGCTGCTCGGCAACGAATGCGGCGCGCACACGTTCCCCTACCTCGAGGTGAAGAACAACTCGGCGCAGGTGGAGCATGAAGCGTCGGTTTCGCGCATCGGGGAGGACCAGATCTTCTACTGCCGCCAGCGCGGCATCTCGACCGAAGACGCGGTCTCGATGATCGTGAACGGATTCTGCAAGGAAGTGTTCCGCGAACTCCCGATGGAGTTTGCGGTGGAAGCGCAGCGCCTGCTCAGCGTCAGTCTGGAAGGCAGCGTCGGGTGAAGTCACTGGGAGACCACATGCTCACAATCAACAATTTACAGGCTCGTGTTCAAGATAAAGAAATCCTGAAGGGTATTGATCTCACGATCAAGGCCGGCGAGGTCCACGCGATCATGGGGCCGAACGGCTCGGGCAAGAGCACGCTGGCCGGGGTGCTCGCCGGGCGCGACGTCTATGAGGTCACCGGGGGCGAAGCTCAGTTCGACGGCAGAAACCTGCTCGAAATGCCTCCGGAGGACCGCGCGCGCGAGGGTATCTTCCTGGCGTTTCAATACCCGGTGGAAATTCCAGGCGTGAGCAATATGTATTTCCTGCGGGCTGCCATGAACGCCCGCCGGAAACACCAGGGGCTGGAGGAGTTGGACGCGTTCGACTTCATGGAGTTGGTGAAGGAGAAGGCGGGGCTGCTCGGGCTAAACGAGGCGCTGCTTTCCCGCCCGGTGAACGAGGGCTTTTCCGGCGGCGAGAAGAAGCGCAATGAGATTTTCCAGATGGCGGTGCTGGACCCGCGCCTCTGTATTCTCGACGAAACCGATTCGGGACTGGACATAGATGCGCTGAAAGCCGTAGCCAACGGCATCAACGTGATGCGCAGTCCGGAGCGCGGCATGCTGCTGGTGACCCACTATCAGCGCCTGCTCACTTACGTTGTTCCGGATTACGTGCATGTCATGTACAACGGCCGCATCGTGCGTTCCGGCGGCAAGGATCTGGCGCTCGAACTCGAACAACAGGGCTATGCGTGGCTCGAAGGCGAGCCCGCATCCGCGAGGTCCTGACGTATGCCGGCCACCGTCGTACCCATCCACGAGAACCAGGAAGCTTATCTTGCTGCGTTCGCTGCGCAGGAGAACGAAGTGCGCCGCGCTGCAATCGAGCGCTTCGCGGCGCTTGGATTTCCAACGACAAAGGACGAGAACTGGAAGTACACGAACCTGGCGCCGTTCCTGAAGACGCCGTACGGGCCGGCCCCGCGTGTGGCGGTAGCGGAGGCGCGCGAGCGGCTGGCGGCGGCTCCGCTGGCTGATCTCGGCTGCCCGAGGCTGGTCTTCGTGAACGGGCGCTATGCTGCCGAGTTGTCGTCTCCACCTCCGGGAGTGGAGGCGGGCAGCTTGCAGGAGGTGCGGGCGGGCTTTGAGGACAACGCACTCGAAGCGCTCAACGCGGCTCTGTTTGAGGATGCCGCGCTCGTTCGGATTGCAGGCGCCCAGGCTCAGCCGGTTCACGTGCTCTACGTCGCTACGGGCGGCGGCGTGTCGTATCCGCGAACCGTCATCATTGCGGGGCGCGAGAGCCAGTCTGTAATTGTCGAATCCTATCTAGGCCTGGGCGGCGAGGCGTATTTCACCGACGCGGTGACGGAACTGATCGCCGCGGACGGCGCCATTGTCTCTCACACGAAACTACAGGTTGAGGGCGCCGGAGCGCTTCACTACGGGCTGCTGCGAGTGCGGCAGGGCGCGAGCAGCAACGTGACTTCGCACAACATCGCGCTCGGCGCGGCGCTGGCGCGGAACGAAATCGCAGCGGTGCTCGAAGGCGAGGGAGCCGAGTGTACGCTGAACGGCCTCTATCTCACAACCGGCCGGCAGCACATCGACAATCACACAACGCTGGACCATGCGAGCCCGCACACGGCCAGCCACGAGCTATACAAGGGCATTCTGGACGGCAAATCCGAAGGCGTCTTCCACGGCCGCATCGTCGTGCGGCCCGAAGCCCAGAAGACCGACGCCATACAGCGCAACAAGAACCTGCTGCTCTCGCGCGACGCGGTGATCAACACCAAGCCGCAGCTCGAGATTTACGCGGACGACGTGCGATGCACGCACGGCGCCACCGTGGGCCAGGTGGATCAGGAAGCGGTATTCTACCTGCGCAGCCGCGGGATCGGGCTCGAGGAGGCGCGCAACCTGCTCACCTATGCGTTCACGAGCGACCTGATCGAGGCGATACCCGTCGAGGCGATCAGGACCCGGCTCGCAAGCGCTCTGTTCGACCGGCTGGCCGCGGGAGGTGTGGAAACGATATGAGAACCGGAGCGGAAGCGGCATCTACGTTCGACGTACAGAGAATCCGAGAGGATTTCCCCGCCCTGTCGCAGAAGGTCCACGGACATCCGCTCGTGTATCTCGATAACGCCGCTACATCGCAAAAACCGCAGGTAGTCATCGACGAACTGATGCGGTTTTACAGCGAGGACTGCGCGAACGTGCATCGCGGCGTTCACATGCTGAGCGAGCGCTCGACCGCCGCCTACGAGGGCGCGCGCGAAACGCTGCGCCGGTTTCTGAATGCCGCCTCGACCCGCGAGATCGTGTTCACGCGCGGCGCGACCGAAGCCATCAACCTTGTTGCCCAGACCTACGGGCGCACGAACATCGGGTCTGGGGACGAGATTCTGATTTCCGGGCTCGAACACCACTCGAATATCGTTCCCTGGCAGATGCTCGCCGAGGAGAAGCGTGCCGTTTTGCGAGTGGCGCCCATCGACGACCGTGGAGAGGTGATCCTCGATCAGTTCGAGAAGCTGATCGGGCCGCGCACGAAGATCGTCGCAGTTGCTCACGTTTCGAATGCGCTCGGCACCATCAACCCGGTCGCGAAGATGGTGGAGATGGCGCACCGGGCCGGCGCCGTGATCCTGATGGACGGCGCGCAGGCCGTGCCGCACATGCAGATCGACGTCAAGAGCCTGGGCTGCGATTTCTACGTGTTCTCCGGCCACAAGGTGTTCGGGCCTACGGGAATCGGCGCGCTTTACGGAAAAGCCGCTCTCCTCGATGCGATGCCTCCGTGGCAGGGCGGGGGCGACATGATACGCTTGGTCACGTTCGAGAAAACGCTTTACAACGACCTGCCCTATAAGTTCGAGGCGGGCACGCCGAACATCGCCGGAGCCATCGGACTCGGGGCGGCGCTCGACTATGTCACCGCGATCGGGCTCGACCGCATCTCCGAATACGAACACGAGCTACTGGTGTATGGAACGGAAGCGCTGAGCGGCGTGGAAGGTCTGCGGATCATCGGGACGGCGAAAGAGAAAGCGGCCGTGCTCTCGTTTGTGCTTGAGGGCGTGCATCCGCACGATATTGCGACGATTCTCGACCGGCGAGGCGTAGCCGTACGCGCCGGCCACCATTGCGCTCAACCTGTTATGCAGCGTTTCGGCGTGCCTGCGACGTCGCGCGCTTCTCTGGCGTTTTACAATACTCGTCAGGAGATCGATGCTCTCGTTCAAGGGCTCGCCACCGCCAAGGAGATCTTCCAGTGAGCACGGAGATCAAGGACTTATACCAGCAGGTCATCGTAGATCACAGCAAGCGCCCGCGTAACTGCCGTCCACTCGAAGGGGCAAGCCGCAAGGTGGACGGCTACAATCCGCTGTGCGGAGACAAAGTCACAATTTACGTAAAAGTGGAGGGCGGCGTGGTGAAGGACATCAGTTTCGAGGGTTCGGGCTGTGCCATCTCCACGGCCTCGGCTTCGCTGCTGACCGAGAGTTTGAAAGGAAAATCACTGGAAGATGCGGAAGCGCTGTTTGAGAGCTTCCACAATCTTGTGACCGGACTGGAGCCGGCGCACGCAGGACCGAAACTGGGCAAACTGGCCGTGTTTTCCGGCGTGTGCGACTATCCCACGCGCGTGAAGTGCGCCACGCTCGCCTGGCATACGCTGCACGCCGCCATCAAAGGCGAGGCGGAGAAAGTATCCACCGAATGAGCGAACTGGAAAAGAAAGTTATTAACGCTCTCAGGACCTGCTACGACCCGGAGATCCCGGTCAACATTTACGATCTGGGCCTGATTTACGGCCTGGACGTAAATGACGGGGCCGTTGCCGTACGCATGACGCTGACCGCGCCCAATTGCCCGGTGGCGGGAAGCCTGCCGGGCGAGGTGGAGCGGAAGGTGCGCGGCGTCCCCGGAGTGACGGAGGCGAAGGTCGAACTGGTGTGGGATCCGCCATGGAGCCCCGCCAAACTCTCTCCGGCCGCAAAGCTTCAATTGGGATTGGATTATTAGTGAAGATTACCGCACAGGAAGAATACGGGATTCGCTGTCTTCTGCAGATCGGGAGCCGCGGACCGGCCGCCAGCCTCACCATTCCGGAGATCAGCCGGGCGGAAGGGATCTCATCGCACTATGCAGCGAAATTGCTGCGCGTGCTGCGGCGCGGCGGGCTCGTGAAGAGCGAGCGCGGGCAATCCGGCGGCTATACCCTCGCGCGCCCGCTGAATGAAATCACGGTCGCCGAGGCAGTGGCAGTGCTGGGCGGCCGTCTCTATGAGCCCGATTTTTGCGCCCAGCACGTAGGCAGCGAAGAGGTGTGCACGCGCACCATAGATTGCTCGATCCGTTTTCTCTGGCGGAGCGTGCAGCACGTCGTCGATCAACTGCTTTCGAAGACGACGCTCTTCGATCTTCTGCCCAAGTCCGATGACACGCCGATTCCACCCCCCCCAACGCGGCTCACCAGCATCCGTGTTCAGTAAGCGGCCCCCCATATTTGTTAGCCTGAATCTTTTATGCCGGATGTGAAACTCCAAATTATTCCGCTTGGCGGGTTGGGCGAGTTCGGGATGAACTCGCTCGCGCTCCGCTACGGCGACGATATCATTGTCATCGACGCGGGCATGATGTTCCCGGAAGAGGAACTGCCGGGCGTCGATATCGTCACGCCCGATTTCTCATATCTCGAAGAGAACCGCGCGCACGTGCGCGGCGTCTTTCTTACGCATGGCCACGAAGACCACATAGGGGCGGTTCCGTTTCTGCTGTCGCAGTTGAACGTCCCGGTTTACGGCACTGCCTTCACGCTCGCGCTGGTCGAGCGGCGTTTGGAAGAGCACGAGCTGCTCGAAGAAGCACAACTGGTCCCCGTCAAGGCCGGCCAGCGGATCGCGATCGGGCCGTTCCAGGTGGAGTTCATCCACGTCACGCACTCCATCGTGAGCGCGGTGGCGCTGGCCATCACCACCCCGCTCGGGGTCATCATTCACACAGGCGATTTCAAAGTCGACCCAACCCCGACCGACAATCTCCTCTTCGACCTCCACACATTTGCGGATTATGGCAAGCGCGGCGTTCTCGCGCTGCTTTCCGACTCCACGAATTCGGACCGCCAGGGCTACACCGAGAGCGAGCGCGCCGTGCGTCCGCGCTTGGAAGACATCATCACGCGCGCCGAGCGCCGGGTGGTGATTTCGTGTTTCAGCTCTTCGGTCCACCGGCTCCAGCAGATCCTCGACCTGTCGGCGGAGTTGGGGCGTAAAGTGGCGTTCCTGGGCCGGAGCATGATCAGCACCACGGAAATCGCGCACGAACACGGCCTGCTGGATATCCCGAACGGCATCCTGCTCCGTCCGCAGGACATCATGGATGTCGCGCCCAACAAGCTCGTGGCCGTGGTCTCGGGCACGCAGGGAGAGCCGATGTCGGCGCTCTACCGTGTGGCGGTGGATAGCCACAAGAACCTGTCCATCGACAGGGGCGATACGATCGTATTCAGTTCGCGAATCATCCCCGGAAACGAGAAGGCCATTTATCGGATGATGAACCATTTCGCGAAGCGCGGCGCGGACGTGATCTACGGCTCGATGAACCCGCCCGTACACGTTTCGGGTCACGCCAGCGCCGAGGAACTGAAACTCGTGCTGAATCTGGTCCGCCCGAAGTATTTCGTCCCTGTGCACGGCGAGTACAGGCAGCTTGCGAAGCATGCCTTGCTCGCGGAGCATCTGCGGCACTCGGGGCTGGTAGACACAATCGTTATGGAGACCGGCGAGACTCTGGAGTTCGACCGCTTCGGCGCGCGCAAGGGCGCACGGGTGAATGTCGGCCGCGTGTGCATCGATTCGGGCTCGGTGGACGACATCGTCGAGGACTTCGTCATCCGTGACCGCCGCCATCTCTCCGAGGAAGGCTTCCTGCTGCCGATCATCGCGATTGACAAGCACACGGGCCGGGCCGAGGGGATGCCGGAAATCGTGAGCCGCGGCTTCATTTCCGAAGACGGTTCGGAGCTTTTGCAGGAGGCCCGCCAGGTGGTCGCCCGCACGCTCTCCTCTTCCACCACCGAAGAGCGCACCGACTGGGGCGTGATGAAAGAGAAGATCCGCACTGACCTGCGCCGCTACGTGATCAAGCAGACCTCACGGCATCCGCTGATTATGCCGGTGATCCTCGAAGTTTGAGAGGCGGAACCGCCCCGTTGAAAGTCACGGTCGACTCCGTGGGATAGGCCTCCTGGCCTGTCCGAGCCTGTGGACAGGCCAGGAGGCCTGTCCCACTGTCGGATCGATCACGGGCCACGCATGCGTGGCCCCTACAATAACTCGCAGCGACGCACCGACTTTCATCGTTATTCGCGGCCCGCAGCGAGGGAGCGGTTTGGCAATCATTGTGGCGCGCCATCGGAGCGGATCAGCGCCGCCGCGCTCAGCCCGCTCGCCAGCGCAAGGGCGAACGAAATCCACGCTACTGCCTGGTATCCGGCCACGAAGGACTCCGCCACCGCACGCCGGACACGCGGGTCGGGCGTCTCGGCTGCCGCGAGTTTGGGGCGTTGCCGGTCGATCTCGCTGCGAGCCGCGGGGCTGAGAGGCAGCGCGGCCAGACGGTGGTCGAGATTGCGGTTGAAGACAGCGACCATGACGAGCCCGAACGCGGCTACGGCGAGCAACCCTCCCATGCGTGAGACGGCATTGTTGATACCCGAGGCCACACCGGCCCGGTTCTGCGGGACCGCGTTCATCACCGTGGTAGTGAGCGGCGCAACGCTCGTCGCCATGCCCACTCCAAGCACGACCACCGCGGGGAAGAATGTCGCCCAATAGGAGCCGCCGATGCCGGGACGCGCAAAGAGCGCGAAACCGCAGGCGGCGATCAGCGGGCCGATGACCAGAGGCCGTTTCGCCCCGAAGCGCTGGACCAATCCGCCGGACCAGCGCGAGAGCAGGAACATCAGCAGGATGAAGGGGAGCAGCGCCGCGCCTGCTTGGGATGCCGGGTAACCCTGCACCTGAATCAGGTTCAGCGGAAAAAAGAAGAAGACGCCGCTCAACGCGGTGTAGAGAAACAGCGTCAGCAGATTTGCCCCGCTGAAATTGCGCGACCGGAAGAGGGCCAGCGGCACCATGGGCGCGCGCGAACGTGCTTCGACGAGCGGGAACGCGATCAAGGCAAGCAGGCCGGCTATACCCGCGGCAGGCGCCGCCGGGTGTCCACTGGGAAGCTCGATCAATGCGAACACAATTCCCGCGAGACCTGCGGTGGTGAGGAGCGCGCCGGGCCAGTCAAGCCGGCCTCCGTTTTCGCCGAAGCTTTCTGGCACCCGCCATACGGTGAGCGCGATCACGATGATCGCGATCGGCACGTTGATGAAGAAGACCCAGCGCCAGGAGGCGTGTTCCACAATCCATCCACCGAGCACGGGGCCGATTGCCGCGGTAATCGATGTAAAGCCCGACCATGTGCCAATGGCGCGCCCTCGCTGTTCGGGAGGGAACGACACGCTGATGAGCGCGAGGCTGCCCGGCACGAGCAGTGCGCCGCCCGCTCCCTGGACAGCGCGGGCCCAGATGAGTTGCGGGACATTGGGAGCGAAACCGCACCACACCGATGCGGAGGCAAAGAGGATGACGCCGATGGTGAAAACCCTGCGGCGGCCGTAGAGGTCGCCAAGCGATCCTCCCGTGAGCAGGAGCGCCGCCAGGATGAGTGCATACGATTCAACGATCCACTGGATGTCCGCGACGGTCGCGCGTAAGTCGGCCTGAATCGCGGCGAGGGCGACATTGACCACCGTGCCGTCGATGAAGGCCAGGCTCGACCCGAGGATCGTAGCGGCGAGGACCCACGGCCCCGCCCGCGGGGACGGCCGGGCGCAGGAGGCAGCCAGAATTGCGGCTTCATCGCAAGGAGGTTTGCCAGCGGCAGCCACTTTCTTTCAGGTTGAGATGGTGGGAGATGGTTGTCAAACGGGGGTGTTCACGAGTTCCGGCGCCTCTCCTGTTGCCGAAACTTTCATCGGCACGATGCCCGCCTCCTGATCTCCATCGATATCGAGAAGCTCGCGGAAGGCCGACTCAATCGTTCGCACGGCATTGCTCAATTCATGGAGCCAGTTGCCCCAGAACTGCTCGATGGAAGGTACCTGGTGGGTTTGACGAATCTCGCGCTGGACATCTTTCCTGAGCGTGGGGAGGTCAAAACCGCGCAGCATTGCGGCCCCGACATCGGTGAGATTGATCCGGTCGTTCACGTCGATACAGAGAAGATCCCTGCGGAACCTGCGTTCCCCGCCATCCTTGCTCGTAGTCGACACATGCTCCTGGAAGGTGACCCGGCCGGAAACGATTTTGGCGTCGTCCGTCATATTGAGCAGCGTGGTCGCGCCCGTCGGAGCCTTCACGCCGATTGGCGGACTTGCGTCGTGCAGCCGGATCTGCGCGGGACCGGAGATGCCGGCCCATAGCTCGCTCGGCAGTTGAGTCATGGAAAAATAGTTCGCGACGATGGATTCCACTTCCCGGTCTTCGAGTTTTTCGATCTCATTCGCTCTGAAACGCGTGGCTTCCTCGGCGCGTTTCAGGAAGTCGTCGCGATACTGAGTGCCTTCATACAATTTATTGAGAATTTCCGCGGTCCAATTCCGTTGGCTGTAGGTCCAGGCGACCGGAATGATCTCGGCGCCTAACTGTTGGAGCAGCACGACGATCGTATAGATCAGCTTCTTGTTATTACTCTCGATATAGACGCGGCCTTCGTTGAAGTCCAGGAGCACCGGAACCTGTTTACGAACGGCGGCCGTTCCGCCCAGCGCCTCCTGGTCGACGGTCTTCTTGTCGGTTGCGTGCAGAAACCGATAAGGCCGCTCCAGCAATACGTAAGAACGCTGCTCTTTGACGGAGGGTAAATCGCTGATGTGCTTCCATTCATTCGCGACGGCCCACAATCCATACCAGGGCATTGGGGGCTGAAGCTGGAACTGCTCCACGGTGAACCCATAGCCCTCGCAGTTCAATATCTCTGCGGGAAGGCTGTTGTTGGAACGCGCCTCCTGTTCCGAAGTCGCAAACCGCGCGAGTTCCTCCTCGTGCTCTATGCCGAGAGCATGCTGTTCGTCGAGACGGGGAGCGCTAAAAGGATTGACCCCTAGCGCGTCGGAACCGAACTGCCGGGTGATGGCGGATGCCGCCATCTGCGAAGAAGCCGCCATGAGTGTCCGGTCTTCCAGGCTTGTTCTGAAGGGTTCGAGTGACTCTTTCGCGAGGCCAAGGATGGCCCAATTACCACGTCCAAACATGCGTAATTCCTGTCTCTCTTGTAGTGACGGTCGATCAACACCTGAAGCTGGCAGTGCGAGGGAACTCGCCGGCTGGAAAGTCGGAAGGTCTAGTCCCGGAATCTACGGGCCCGCCACCCCCATGGCTTGGCGGTTGACGCCTGACCTCCCAACCTTTTTACCACGGTTCGGCTTTCGGTGGCCTACTGCAGTTTCCCCCGCCCCTCCACCGCCCACACCTGCTCGACCTTGTCGCCGCGGATACCGTAGACCGTTTCGTGCAGGTTCATCGCGGTGCAGACGTGGTTGGGGATGATGTGGACTCGGTCGCCGACCGCGAAGCCACCCGCGCCGCGGAGTTCAACGTACCCGTGCTCCTCGTTCATCTTCGCGAACACGGCTTCCGGCGCTTCCACTATGCGGCCGAAGCTCACCTCGGGGCTTGCGGAGAGCCGGTCCGAGGAGAACGTTTTCGAACCGCCGTCTACAATGATCTGCCCCTTTTTCGCGGTCGAGACGACGGTGGTCAGTATGGAAACCGCGCAGTCCTCGTATCCGCAGAGTCCCGACGTGACGGTGTTCTTGTCGTTGAAAATGTATGTCCCCGGGCGGATCTCGTTCAGACCGGCGACACGGTGCGAATGGAACAGCGCAGGCGTCGATCCGCCGCTCACGATGCGCGCTTCGATGCCCGCGGCCCGAAGGTCTTCAAGCATCGCCGCCACAACGCCGCTCAACTGCTCCACAGCCGCGAGGCCGTCTTCGTCAAGCAGCTTGATATGCCCGGGATAGAACGCGATGCCTTCGAAGCGCAACGCGGGCAGCCGCTGCAACTGCTGCGCGAAGCTCACCAGTTCGCCCGGCTCCACGCCGACGCGCCCGAGCCCGACATCCACCTCCGCCAGCACGCCGATCTCAAGCGCCGCCGCCCGCGCCGAGTCCGATAACTGCCGCGCGGCAATCATGCTGTCCAGAGCGACCGTCACGCGGGTCTGGCGCGCCACGGCCATCAGCCGCTCGAGCTTTCGCTCGCCGATGACGGGATAGGCAACCAAAAGGTCCGGCGTCCCGGAGCGCAGCATCACTTCGGCCTCGCCCACTTTGGCCACCGTCAGGCCCGCGGCGCCGAGTCCGATCTGGCGCTTCCCGAGCGATGGAATCTTATGAGTCTTCGTGTGCGGCCGCAGCCGCAGCCCGTGCTCGCGCGCATAGGTGGCCACACGGCACAGGTTGCGCTCCATGATGTCGAGGTCGATCAGGAGCGCCGGCGTTTCGAGGTCGGCAGTTCTCATGTCAGCGGAATTTCAGAGTAAGTTTTCCGGAAGCACTTACATACTGCAACTCGAGGTCTTTGGGCTTGTGCTTGCCTTCGAGCGAGAAATAGAGAAGCCCGGAAAGCGGCTCGGTGGTCTTCTTCTCCGGCAGCACTCTGTCTTTCAGCACGGCCAGCAGCGGGTTCTCCTTTTCGCCAGCCCCGCTCTTGGCGGTCGCGGAAGCCTCCGTTTCCCCGGCGGCGTTCCCGACGGCAGGCGGACTCACCCCGCCGATCCGCCCAGGCCGCCCGTCCGTGCCGGGGATGCCGCCCCAGACCGGGCCGCGGTCCTCCGACGCGATGCCGCCGCCAGAACTCGTGGTCGAAACGACGAGCGCGCCACGCCCGGCGATCTGGCTCGGATCGAACGCGCCGGATTTCTGCCCGTCCTTGAAGCTGCGCAGCAGGAAATCGTCGCGGTTCACGTCAAGGGGCTTTTCGCCCTTCGGCGTAAGTTCGACGCGGATGACGGTGAAGTACCCGCCAAGATCGGAACCGATCACCTCTTTTACAGCATCCTTATTCGGGTAGAGGGTCGCCGTGATCTCCAGGTCGTCATTCGACGCCTGCGCAACCGGGATTTTCTTCTCCGCTGCCGCGCACACAGCGAGGCCAAAGACGAGCCAGCCTGCCAGGATCTTCATTGCGGGAACCTCGTTCAGATTATACGTCCCCGTGAAGGCCGGCGTTTCGGGTGACCGCTCCATTGCGGTCGCGGCTCGGTTTCAGGGGAAGGCTCGCCGGAAAAATCGAAAAATTTGTCCGAAATCTGAAACCAGGCACGGTTGACATGCGTACAACTCGCGAGCACACTAAAGTAGCGGGAGCGTTCTATGAAGGCTACGGCTTACGTGGTCTGTTTTGCCCTGATTCTACTTGGGCTTACCGGCTCTGCCTCGGGTCAGGGGGTGATTTCGGCAAAATCCGGCCTGATCAACTACACCGAGGGCAATGTGACCCTGGACGGTGAAGATGTCGTGCTGAAGGCCGGGGCGATCACCCGGATGCGCGAGTCCCAGGTACTGAGGATGGAAGACGGGCGCGCCGAGCTTCTCCTGAGCCCCGGAGTTTTTCTGCGCGCGGGCGAGAACAGCAGCCTGAAGCTTCTGTCCGACCGCCTGACAGACACCCGCCTGGAGCTGATCGGCGGCTCGATCATCGTTGAGTGCGCCGAACTGGCAAAGGGCGACACGGTGACGATCATCCACAAGGATGCAACCATCTCGGTGGAGAAGGCAGGCGTGTACCGCATCGATGCAGACCCCGCCGTCCTGCGGGTCTATGACGGCGAGGCTACGGTCGAGCAACGTGGCGAAACGGGAACGGTAAAGAAAGGGCGGCTGCTTCCGCTCAACGGACTCATGGCGGCCGAAAAGTTCGACCCCAAGACCGGCGACGCGCTGTACCGGTGGGCGCGGCGGCGCGCAGAGTACATCGCCATGGCCAACCCGTTAGCGGCCCGATCGATTCAGCAGAACCGGGGCAATGGTTTTACGGCCAACAGTTGGGTTTACAACCCCTATCTGGGACTGTTCACATTCGTCCCCATGAGCGGTTTCTATCGCAGCTACTGGGGGTGCAACTTCTGGAGCCCCAGACAAGTCTACATGGTGTACAGCCCGCCGGTGTATGCATCTTCGGGCGGCGGCCGCTGGGACGGTTCCGCGACGGGCGTAATGAGCTCGCGCGGCTACTCGGGAATGCCCGCGACCTCGGCCGGCAATTCAGGCGTCGCGGCCGTGTCCGCGCCTCCCAGCGCGGCTTCGAGCGCAGGATCCGTCTCTGTGCCTCGTGAGTCCGGGTCCGGCGGGTCGGCAAGGTCGCGGTAAGGCGCGCGCTAATTACCCGCCCAGCGCCCTTCGAGCGCAGCGGGCGGGTCGGCAAGCGACTGGAAGCGCAGCAGGCGCACTGCGTCGCGATCCTTCACCGAGAGCAGCGGCATGATGCCCTTCTCGAGGATCGCCGTGGCCGCTTTTTCGGTCAGCAGCGCCTCGGCGCAGGGTTTCAGGTGCGATTCGCCGTCCTCGCGGTAGACGTGGGCCGGAAGGCCGTCGATGTCGTGAATCGCACCCGGGCGGAGATCCCAGCCCCATTGCGCGAACGCCTGGCCGAGAAGGTACACGCACGCCAGCGCCGGGTTCCCCCAGAGGTAGTCCTCATGCTTGGGCACCCCCGGGAATTCCTCGAACGCGAACTGCTCGGTGGCGTCTGTCGCTTTGCCGTACGGCAGCCGCAGAAGGAAGCGTCCCATCGCGAGGCCGAGATACCGTGCCTCGGGAAAGTTCCGCAGGATCTCCCACACCTTGAGGCGCTCGGCCGTTGCCGGCTGCCACTGCTCGGGGAGCGGGTGCGCGCCCAGCGAATCGCAACCCATCACGGAGGGGTTTGCGGCGGCCAGGAAGGGGGCTCCCGCGGCGCGCGCGATGCCGCCCAGATAGCCGAGAAGCATCACATCGTTCACGCTGTCCGTGAAGGTGTAATTGCCCGCCACAACCGCCCACGGTTGGCCGCCGGGTGTGCCGGCCGTCTGCTCCACGAGCACGCGATATGCTCCGGTGGTTCGCAGGTCGCCCGCCGGCCGCAAATCCTCGGCCAGCTCCGCCTTCGAGATGTCGAGGATGTAGAGTTTCAGCTTGGCATCGGTCTCCAGCCGCCGGACCAGGAAGAACAGACCGCGCCAGGCTGCTTCGAGCGCCTGGAAATCCGGATGGTGCAGCACATCGCGCATGCCGTCGCTGGTGGCTGCGTCCACCTTTGCGACCATTTCGGCCTGGCGCGGGTCGGCTCCCGGCACGAGATGCGGGGCCACCAGATCGCGCACGAGAGCGCTGAAATCGTCCAGCGCGCGGCCGGTGCGCGCCGCGGCTCGGGTCTCGGTCTCGCTCACCAGGTCCGCGAGGCTCACCGGGCGCGGGGGCGAGGCGGGGGCCGGCGCCTGCGGCTTGGGGTGCAGTGCCGCGGCCGCAGCCGCGAACGTTGCGCGGTCGCTCAGCTTCTCGCGCGTCTCGCGCAGCGCGCGGAAGAGTTCAAGCCGCTCGAAAATGCGGTCCGGGAGGAAATCCTCAAACTCGCGGAAGCGGATCGAACCCCAGGGCAGGCGTAGCTCCGGCGCGAGCTTCTCAAGCACTTCCTCGAAGTTGTCGCGGTCCACCAGCACCGGCCGGCGATTCCCAAGTTCCGGCTCGAAAATACCTCTACTGGCGCGGCCGCTGAAATCACCGAAAATCAGAATACGAAACGGGGTATCCTGATCGGGCCTTTCCAGCACGGGCTCTCCCTCCGCGTCAACGTCGATTTCAACTTTTGAGAATGAGTTCGGTCTCGGCATGCGATTCTCGGGCACTGGCCTCAGATTATATTGCTTCGAGGACCGGCACATCAAACGTTTGACCCCACCAGGGGCACACTCAGGCGTTGCGGTACCACTCCAGGGTGCGGCGGAGACCTTCTTCGAGTGTGAACCTGGGGCTGTGGCCGAGGTCGCGCACAGCCGCTGTCGTATCGGCCTGCGAGTCGCGGACATCGCCCGCTCGCGGAGGACCGTAAACAGGCTCTATGTCCACGCCCTCGATCCGGCATAGCGTTTTCCAGACCTCGTTCAGCGTGTACCGGTTGCCGTTCCCGCCGTTGTAAACCTTGCCCGTAATTCCGGTGGCGCACGCGGCCTTGATTGTCAGCGCCGCGACGTCCTCGACAAACGTGAAATCGCGCGACTGCTCGCCATCGCCGTAAATGGTCGGGGCGCGCCGCCCGATCAACGCCTTCATGAAAACGGAGATCACGCCGGAATACGGGCTCGACGGGTCCTGCCGCGGCCCGTACACGTTGAAGTACCGCACCGCCACCGTATTCAGCCCGAAGCACTCCGAGAAAACGCCGGCGTAATACTCGCCGAGGAGCTTCTGTACCGCGTACGGCGATTTCGGCCGCGGCAGCATCGTCTCCACCTTCGGCAGCACTTCGGTGTCGCCGTACGCCGATGACGATGCCGCATAGAACACCCGCCGCACACCCCCCTCCGCACACGCACGAAGCACCTGGAACGTGCCGTCGATGTTCGTTTCGTGCGACGGAACGGGGTCGGAAATCGAGCGCGGCACCGAAGGAATCGCGGCCAGGTGAAACACCACGTCCGCGCCCTTCAGCACCGGAGCGATCTCATTGCAGCAGCGAATATCGGCGCGGTGCACCTCGATGCGGTCCCGCACCTCGTCCAGGTTCGCCTCGTGCCCCGTCAGGAAGTTGTCGATTACCTCCACCCGCCCGTCGCCCCGCCCGAGCAGCGCGCGGACCACCATGGATCCGATAAACCCGCCCCCGCCAACCACAATGTATTTGGTCATGAGATTTGTGCGATCTGCGTTTCCAGGTATCGCAGCGTTTCCTCGGCGATCCTGTCCGCGCCCGGACTGAAATCGAATACCTCGGCCGACAACCAACCCTTGTAGCCGCGCCGGGAGAGCGCCCCGAACACCGGCTTGAAATCGTACGCCCCCGTCCCCGGATGCCGCCCATCCAGTTCGTTCAAGTGTACATGCCGGATCAGATCGAAGTGCCGCTCCACCAAAACGGCGTGCGGCTCGATTTCATCCACAGCGTTGTGTGAATCGAACATGGTCTTCAGGCCGGGGCTGCCGATTTCCCGCACGATGGCCGCAGCCTCGTCCAGCGTCGTCACGATGTCGTTTTCGCGCGTGGGCAGCGCTTCAAGCAGCACCGCGACTCCGCGCTCCGCCGCGTGAGGCGCAACCCCGGCGAGGCCCTCGGCAAAGTGCCGCGTGGCTTCCTCGCGGGTGAGTCCGCCCGTCGCCGACCGCTGCTTCGGCGAGCCGAATACCATCACACCGCCGGGGCCGAGATCGGCGCAGAGGTCCACCAAATTATGCACGTATTCCCAGCTTCGCGCGCGAGTAACCTCATCTGAAGTGGTCACGTGCAAGCCTTTGGGGCCGACCATCAGCCAGTGCAGGCCGACGAACTTCAGCCCCTCCCCCTCGATCGCCGCGGAAAGTTCCCTGCGCCGCGCCGGAGGGATTGTCCGCGTGTCTTCGGCCAGGGTGAATGGAGCGATCTCAATTCCAGTGTACCCGGCCTTGCGGATGGACTTACAGACCTCCGCGAACGGCCGCTTCTCGTAAACCTCATTGCATATGGCAAGACGGAATGGGTTCATGTGGAAATCCTTCACTCGATGACGTGCACGACCTTGGAGGTCTCGCCCGCGACGGCCGGGATAGTCTCGGCGAAATCGCCGAAGCGCGCCCGGCGCACCATGCGGCCCAGCACCTTCGCGTCCATGCGAGGCAAATCCTCCAGAGCGCGCGCGAATGCAGCCGGGCTCGCGTTCACGCTTCCGAACACCGTCTGGTTCCTGACCAGCATGTTGCGGAACGGGATCACGCCCTCGACGTCGGGACTGCCGAGCACGCCCATCACGCCGAGTGGAGCCAGCCAGCCCAGCCCTTGAAGGGCGGCTACGGCCGATCCTGTCGCCTCGATGATGATGTCCGCCCTGCGGCCGCCAAGTTCTGTCAGGTACTCGATTCCCGCCGAAGTGGCCAGTTTCGCTCGCGGGTGGCCGGGCGGTTCGAGCGAGAAAATCGCCGTCCGCAGCCCGCGCAACTGGAGAACCATCGCCGCAAGGAGTCCGATCGGCCCCGCGCCCAGGACCAGCGCCGTACGGGCGCCCGGTTCATGAATGCGCAACGCCTTCTCGATCGCTTTCTCCACCACGCTCAGCGGCTCGATGAGCACGGCCGATTCCAGCAGCGGCCCGGGCACTCGGACCAGATCGGCCTCGGAATCCACCGCGTACTCCGCGAAATACCCGTGGAGCCCGAAAATCCCGCGCTCGAGCGCTTTTCCGCTGATGCAGAGATCGCGCCGGCCGCGAGCGCAGGATGGACACGGCGGGTTGCAGGCGCGCCGCACCATCGGCGCAACCCAATCGCCCGGCTTCAATTCCTTTACTCCGGGACCGCCCTCCACCACTTGCGCAAGCGCCTCGTGCCCAAGCACCAGGAAACTCTGGCCCGCCGGCGGGAAACCGATTTGAAAAGACGCTACCTCGCGGTCCGTCCCGCACACTCCCACCTCGCGCACGCGGAGCAGGACCTCATCGGGACCGCACAGCCGCGGTTCGGGCACATCGCGCTCAACCAGCGCCTGAGAGTTGTAATCGAGGCCAGCCGCTTTCATCTAGTGCCCTCTCCTGTGACCACCGTTGTCCAAATTGCGTTTTGCGATTAGCGCGGCGCGCACTCCGGCCGCGGGCGACGCATGCGTCGCCCCTACATGGATGCTTCCTGTAGGGGCCGGGCATGCCC
>JAEZIJ010000023.1 GCA_023436715.1 Acidobacteriota bacterium | reverse complement strand
TCTTCTACGCGTGCAAGGGGTACCTATCCCCCAGGTTCCACGCTCCACGTTCCCTTTAGTCAGCCGCGAGCGGCGCAGTGTCCATGACTTCGCGCGGCTTCTTCATCAGCTCCACATCCAGGCAAAGCGACTGGAGCTCGCGGATTAGAACGTTGAAGGACTCCGGCACGCCGGGTTCGGCCGCCGCCTCGCCCTTCACAATGGCTTCGTAAATCTTCGCGCGTCCGTAAACGTCGTCGGACTTGGCCGTGAGCAGTTCCTGGAGAATGTACGCGGCGCCGTAAGCCTCCAGCGCCCACACTTCCATTTCGCCGAAACGCTGCCCGCCAAATTGCGCCTTGCCGCCAAGCGGCTGCTGCGTAATCAGCGAGTACGGTCCGATCGAACGCGCGTGAATCTTGTCGTCCACCAGGTGCGACAGCTTGAGCATGTAGATGAAGCCCACCGTCACGGGTTGCTCGAACGGGAGCCCGGTCATGCCGTCGTGCAGCAGAACCTTGCCGGAGGTCGGCAGTCCCGATTCGGTGAGCTGGTTCTTGATGTCGCGCTCGGTCGCGCCGTCGAACACCGGCGTGGCATAAAATCGGCCGAGTTTGTTGGCCGCCCACCCGAGGTGTGTCTCCAGGATCTGGCCCACGTTCATACGGGAAGGAACGCCCAGGGGATTGAGAACGATTTCAACGGGGGTTCCATCGGGCAGATACGGCATGTCCTCTTCCGGAACGATGCGCGCGATCACACCCTTGTTGCCGTGCCGGCCGGCCATCTTGTCGCCCACCGACAGCTTCCGCTTCATCGCGATGTAGCACTTGACGAGCTTGATCACGCCCGGCGGCAGTTCATCGCCCTTCTTCAGCTTGGCGATCTTCTCTTCGTTGATCTTTTCGAGCACGGCGATCTGCCGCGAGGTCATTTCCTCGATCTCGTCGATCTGCTCGTTCAGCCGCGGGTCCCTTTCCTTCAGCTTCATGCGCTTCAGGTCGCGGGCGCGCATCTTCTCGATCGCGTCGCGCGTCAGCTCGGCGCCCTTGCTGAGCAGGCGCTTGTTGGTCTTTTCGTCGTGCAGGTCGGCCATGAGCTGCCTGCCTTCGAGCAGGTTGGCAAGCCGCTTGGCGCGCTCGTCACCCAGAATTCGCTTCTCGTCTTCCAGGTTCCGGTGCATGGCGGCGACTTCCTCTTCCTGGATCAGCTTCGATCTCTCGTCGAGCTCGGCGCCCTTCCGCGAGAAGACCTTGCAGTCCACCACCGTGCCTTCGATGCCCGGCGGGCAGTAGAGCGACGCATCCTTCACGTCACCCGCCTTCTCACCGAAGATCGCCCGCAGCAGCTTCTCTTCCGGAGTCAACTGCGTTTCGCCCTTCGGCGTGACCTTGCCGACCAGGATGTCGCCCGGCTTTACCGTGGCTCCGATCCGGATGATTCCGCTCTCGTCCAGGTTGCGCAGGAACGATTCGGCGATGTTCGGAATGTCCCGCGTGATCTCTTCCGGACCCAGCTTGGTGTCGCGCGCCTCGATCTCGAACTCTTCGATGTGGATCGAGGTGTAGTAGTCTTCCTTGACCAGCTTCTCGCTCACTACCACGGCGTCTTCAAAGTTGTAGCCCCGCCAGGGCATGAACGCCACCAGCACGTTCCGGCCGAGCGCGAGTTCTCCGGCTTCCGTGCACGGACCGTCCGCGAGCACGGCCCCCTTCTTCACTCGCTGGCCCTTCTTAACAATCGGCTTCTGGTTGATGCAGGTGTTCTGGTTCGAGCGCTTGAACTTGGTCAGGGTATAGATGTCCGCGCCGACCTCGCGCGAAAGCTGCCCTTCATGGACATTGCCCTCGACGCGCACGATGATGCGCTCGGAGTCCACCGAGTCCACCACGCCCGCGCGACGGCAGGTCACAACGGCGCCGGAATCGCGTGCCGTCACTTTCTCCATGCCGGTCCCCACGAACGGAGCCTCCGCACGAAGCAGCGGCACCGCCTGGCGCTGCATGTTCGATCCCATCAGCGCGCGGTTTGCGTCGTCGTTTTCGAGGAACGGGATGAGCGACGCCGCTACCGAGACGAGCTGTTTCGGGCTGACGTCCATGTACTCGATTTCGTCGCGCTGCTTGAGCACGAAGTTGCCCGCCTGACGGGCGTTCACGAGTTCCGGAACGAGGCGGCCCTTCTCATCGAGTTCCACGTTGGCCTGAGCGACCACGTACTTGTCCTCTTCCCAGGCCGAGAGGTACTCGGAGTGCGCTTCAAACTCGGGCGGCTGCTTCTTTGCGCCGAGCGCCTGCACAGCTTTCTCGACATCGGGCAGGAGCGCGATGTCCCCCACCTTGAGGTGAGTGTCACCCGGATTCAGGATCTTCACCTCGTCCACCACGTGGCCCTTGATCACGCGGCGGTACGGACTCTCGATGAACCCGTAGTCGTTGATCCGTGCGAAACAGGAGAGCGACGAGATCAGGCCGATGTTCGGACCTTCCGGCGTTTCAATCGGGCAGATGCGTCCGTAGTGCGTCGGGTGAACGTCGCGAACTTCGAATCCCGCGCGTTCGCGCGAGAGGCCGCCCGGTCCAAGTGCCGAAAGACGCCGCTTGTGCGTAATTTCCGAAAGCGGGTTCGTCTGGTCCATGAACTGGGACAACTGGCTGGATCCGAAGAACTCGCGGATCGCGGCCATCACAGGCTTGGCGTTTACCAGGTCGTGCGGCATTGCCGTGGACATTTCCTGGTACACCGACATCTTTTCCTTGATCGCCCGCTCCATGCGGACCAGGCCGATGCGGAACTGGTTCTCGAGCAGTTCGCCGACCGCGCGGACGCGGCGGTTGCCGAGGTGGTCGATGTCGTCCACCGACAGCGTGCTCAGCTTGCGCAGCTTCAGGAGGTACCGGATGACATCATAGAAATCGTCGGGCGACAGGGTGCGGTTGTCCAGGGGGGTCTGGTCGGCCTTGTCGTAGAGCTTGATGTTGAACTTCATGCGGCCCACGCGGGAGAAGTCATACTTGCGCGGGTCGAAGAACATGCCCTGGAAAAGCTGGGTGGCGGTGTCCACTGTGGGAGGATCGCCGGGACGCAGCTTGCGGTAGATCTCGAGCAGGGCGTCGTTCTGGCTCTTGACCGGGTCTTTCCTCAGCGTCGCCGAGACCACCGTGCCGGCATCGTCGCGCTCGGGGAAGAACACTTCGAAGCTCTCGATTCCGGCTTCCAGCAGCTTGCTGATGATGGAGGTGGTGAGCTCGTGGTTGGCCTCGATCAGGACTTCGCCGGTGGACATGTCAACCACGTCGGCGGCCACAAACGCGCCTTCCAGATCATTGCTGGCGACTTCGACCTGTTCGATCTTCGCCTTCTGGATTTCCTTCAGCACGCTGGAGGTGATTTTCCGGCCCTGCGTAACGAGCGTCTCGCCCGCCTTGTTCATGATGGCGTGGGAGAGCTTCATGCCTTGCAGGCCCGGCGAAACGTTCCAGAACAGCCGGCTGTTCTTGATGCTGATCTTGTCTACACGGAAGAAGGTGCGCAGGATCTGCTCGTCGCTCTTCAGCCCCAGCGCGCGGAGAAATACCGTGCCGTAAAACTTCCTCTTCCGGTCGATACGCACGTACAGCAGGTTCTTGTTGTCGTACTCGAATTCGACCCAGCTTCCGCGGTACGGAATGATCTTGCCGAGATAGTAGCCCTGGGCCGGGATCTTCTCGAAGAACACGCCGGGGGAGCGGTGCAATTGGGAAACGATCACGCGCTCGGTGCCGTTGATGATGAACGTGCCGTTCTCGGTCATCAGCGGGACTTCACCGAAGAAGACTTCCTGCTCCTTGATGTCGCGGACCGTGCGGGCGCCGGTCTCGGCGTCCTTGTCGAAAACCGTGAGCCGGATGGTGACCTTGAGCGGGGCGGCATAGGTCATGCCGCGTTCTTCGCACTCGGGCACGTCGTACTTCAACTGGAGGCCAACCGGGTCGCCGCACCGGTTGCAGAACGTGACGATGTTCTTATTGAACGTACCGCACCGGTGGCAGAGCACGTCGCCGGCGTGGAAGGGGTCGGTTCGAATCGTTGCGCCGCAACTCGGATTGCGGCAGGTGGACCGCAGGTGATGCAGCCCTTTGAGGTTCCCGCATTTGCATTCCCAGTTGCCGATCGAGTAGTCTACGAACTCCAACTGGCTCAGACCGCGGAAGTCCGAGATGGGGAACACCGAATTGAAGACGCTCTGAAGGCCGACATCTTCCCGTTCGCTCGGGAGCAGGTCCATCTGAAGGAACCGCTCGTAAGATTTCTTTTGCACCTCGATGAGGTTCGGGATCGGAATCGACGCCTTAATCCGGGAAAAGTCGACCCTTTCCCGCGATGCGCCATTTGCCGCATTCTGCATTCTTTAAACTCCTGAGAGCCGAATAGGCTACAGCACTACGCTATGAAACAGGCAAACACAGACGCTGGCCTTGGCCGGCCAGTGCCAGGGTGAATACAGTCGCCGCGGATGGGCCGCGCCAGCGGGCCAAACCGGGCTCCTCCGGCCAGGCTGGCCGGAGCGGTACTGCAACCAGGGAATCGCCAACGAGGACGCTGTCAAAGAACCCGGAGACACTCCGGGGTGGATACGGCGCATCTACCGCATCCAGACGATAGCGGGCGTGTCCCCAGGATTCCTTGACCGATCCGAAGTGACGCTGCGAGTGATACGGAAGCGCGGAGAGGATGAGGGAACCGCTTTCGGAAGAATTGGGAGCTAAGGCAGCCGGACACACGCCCCCTGTAGCTTCAAGCGAACTGAAGACACAAAACAAGGATGCGAGGTTCACGAACACTCGTTGTGGAATAAGCCCAGATACGAGTCTATCAAACTCGCCTACGGGCGTCAACTGCCCCCGCACAGGCCTCCCCACCCGGGCGGAAAACCCAAAATGAAAGACGGGGCGCCGGCCACGCCTGAGAAGGCGGGCCGGGGCCGCCCTGTCCTATTTCACTTCGACGGTCGCGCCGGCGTCCACGAACTTCTTCTTGATGGCCTCGGCTTCTTCCTTGTTCACGCCTTCTTTGATAGGCTTCGGAGCGCCGTCGACCAGGTCCTTGGCTTCTTTCAGGCCCAGGCTGGTGACCTCACGGACGGCCTTGATCACGTTGATCTTGTTCGACCCGGCCGCCTGCAGAACCACAGTGAACTCCGTCTTCTCTTCGGCCGCCGGTGCTGCAGCCGCCGCGCTCGCCGCCGGTGCCGCCGCTACCGCCGCCGCTGCCGCCGATACGCCGAAGGCCTCTTCAATCCCCTTGACGAGCTGAGCCGCTTCGAGCAGCGTCAAGCCCTTGATCTGTTCCAGAATCGCGTTTACGTCCGCCATTTGTTTTCCAAACTCCTTATCGCTTGTAGCTTGTAGCTGAGAGTTGTAGCTTGAGCCCCCCGGTTCCCGGCCGGCTCCAAGCTACAGGCTTATTGCTCTTTGAATTTGTTTTCCTTGATGGCCTCGTTCAAAGCCACCGCCATGTTCCTGGCCACCCCATTCAGGGCCACCGCGAGCCGCTGAGCCGACGAGTTCACGAGGAACATCACCTTGCCGATCAACTGCTCCTTCGACGGCATGTTGGCGAGGTCCTGAATCGACTTGATATCGACTACCCGGCCCTCCACCATGCCTGCCTTGAAAACCAGCGCGGGATTGGCCTTCGCGTACGCCGTCAGGGCCTTCGCCAGTGCGACCGGATCGGAGGTCGTGTACGCCAGCGAAGTCATCCCCTTCAGATCCTTCAGCACGTTCTCGGCGTTGGTGCCCTCGGCCGCTTTGGCCGCCAGATTGTTCTTTACCACCCGGTACCGGCCGCCCGCGCCGCGAATCGTCTTGCGCAGCTCGAAATCCTGCGCCACCGTGAGCTTCTCGAAGCTGGTCACGAACAGGTGGTACGCCTGCTCCAGCTCCGAATGAAGCGCCTGCACATCCTTCTGCTTATCCGATTTCTTTTTCACGATTCTCTCCGTGCCGAGGGCCTACAGGACCCTGGTGTTGTACGGGGTCACGTCCAGAGCGACGCCCGGCCCCATGGTCGAGCAGATCGTCGCACTCTTGACGTACTTGCCTTTGGCCGCAGCGGGTTTCGCCTTGACCACGGCCTGGATGAGGGTGGCGGCGTTCTCGATCAGTTTCGAGCTATCGAAGCTGGATTTCCCGACCGGAGCGTGGATGATGCCCGTCTTGTCCACCCGGAACTCCACCTTTCCGGCTTTCACCTCGCCAACAGCCTTGCCGACTTCCACCGTCACCGTACCCGTCTTGGGGTTCGGCATCAGGCCGCGCGGACCGAGCACCTTTCCGAGCTTGCCGACCGAGCGCATCATGTCCGGCGTCGCGATCACGGCGTCGAAGTCGATCCAGCCACCCTGGATCTTCTGCACCATCTCTTCGCCGCCCACCAGGTCAGCCCCGGCCTCCTCGGCTTCCCTCTGCTTGTCGCCGCTCGCGATCACCAGCACGCGCTTCGTCTTGCCCAAGCCGTTCGGCAGCACTACCGTCCCTCGAACCATCTGGTCGGCGTGCTTGGGATCGACACCGAGGCGCATATGCACCTCGACCGTCTCGTCGAATTTGGCGAATTTAATCTTCTGAACCAGCGGAATTGCCTCTTCCAGGGAATAAGGCTGCGGCTGAAGCTGCCGACTGGCGGATTGGTACTGTTTTCCTCTTTTGTGAGCCATGTTACCTCATTGGTGCGAACGGCCCGAACCAGTCCGGAACGGGCCTCCCACTGAAGTTGTGTGGATGAAATTTCTATCTTAACACAACCTGCGCCGCCTGATTGCTCCAGCGGCTAGACTACGTCCACTCCCATCGATCGGGCCGTGCCCTTCACGGAGTTCACCGCGGATTCCACGGAGAAGCAGTTCAGGTCGGGCATCTTCACCTTTGCGATCTCCTCAACCTGTTTCACCGTGATCGTACCGACCTTGTTCTTGTTCGGTTCCGCGGACCCTTTCGCCAGGCTGACAGCCCGCTTGATGAGCACCGGCACCGGCGGGGTCTTCGTAATGAACGTGAACGAACGGTCCGAGAAGATCGAGATCACCACCGGGATGATCAAGCCTTCCTGGTCCTTAGCGGACGTCTTCGCGTTGAAGGCCTTGCAGAACTCCATGATGTTCACGCCCTGGGGGCCCAGCGCCGTGCCGACCGGGGGGGCAGGAGTCGCTTTCCCTGCCGGGATTTGCAGCTTCACTTGCGCGACGAGTTTCTTTGCCATATATAACCCTCGAGCGTGGACCGTGGATCGTGGAAGCTCCTTCCTACGATCTACGTTCTACGATCCACGATCAGACTTTCTCCACCTGCCCGAATTCCAGCTCCACCGGAGTGGCGCGCCCGAAGATGGTCACCAGCACGCGAAGCGTATTGCGCTCCGTGTTGACTTCGTCCACCTTGCCGGAGAAGTTGCTGAACGGACCGTCGTTGATCCGAACCGTCTCGCCCTTTTCAAACGTCTGCTTGGGACGGGGCCGCTCGGCCGAACTGGCCTGCCGGTACAGTATGTCGTTCACCTCGGTCGCGCTCAGCGGAACCGGGGTATTGCCTCCGCCCACGAACCCGGTGACGCGCGGCGTCGATTTCACCGCGTGCCAGAGGTCGTCGTTCATATCCATCTCGACCAGGACGTAGCCCGGGTACATGAGCCGCTTGCTGTTCACCTTCTTGCCGCCCCGGACCTCGACGACCTCCTCGGTCGGAATCAGGATCTGCCCGATCTGATCGGCAAATCCGAACGCCTGGGCGCGGCTGCGGAGCGAATCCGCAACCTTCTGCTCAAAACCCGAATAGGTGTGGATGATGAACCACTTCTTGGAGGACTCCTGCGGGACTTCCGGAGCCGCCGCACCCTCAGCCTGCTCGCCCGAGCCTGCTTCCGGTGCTTCAGGGCTTCCGGTTTCCGGAGCGGTTTCCTGCGGCTCGTGCCGCGAACCGCCTTCGTCCTGTTCCAGATTGGTTGTGAAATCCTTTGCCATACGGCACCACCCTACTGTTTCGCGAAAGCGGTGAAGAGCTTACCGATCGCTCGCCCAATTACGGTGTCCACTACCGCAAAGTACGCGGCAAATGCGAACACCGTCACTACGACGATCGCGGTAGTGGCCTCCACCTGTTTCCGTGACGGCCAGGTCACGCGTCGCATTTCCATCTGCAATTCCTGCACGTAATTCTTGACGCTGGCCGGCCACTGCTGTAGTTTCTGGCCCAACGAATTGCCTTCCATTGTTAAACCTTGCCGCCTTCCGGCCGCCGAGGTTGCCGGTACATACGAGTGTGCTGCTGATGTGCTTGGAAGATGGCGCTGAAGCACTTGCTGGCAGGGGCGGAGGGATTCGAACCCCCACTCGCGGTTTTGGAGACCGCTGGTCTGCCGTTAAACCTACGCCCCTGCGACGGTCATACCTGCTTCGACCATCCACAGCAGCCCAGCCAACTCCTGGCTGCCGGAGACTCCTTTTAGTGTACCCTATCTTCTTTAAATCTACTGTAGGGCCGGGCACGCCCGGCCCGCATTTCCGCCCTACTTGATCTCTTTGTGCGTCTGGTGCTTGCGGCAGTGCGGACAGAACTTCTTCATTTCAAGCCGCTCGGTCGTGGTCTTCTTGTTCTTTGTCGAAGTGTAGTTCCGCCGCTTGCACTCTGTGCACTGGAACGTAATCATTTCCCGTGGCATTTGCTTTGTCTACCCGCCTATCCCAATATCTCGCTCACAGTACCGGCGCCGACCGTACGGCCGCCCTCGCGAATCGCGAACCGCAGCCCCTTGTCCATGGCCCCCGGCGTGGTCAGCTCGATTTCCAGGGCCACGTTGTCGCCGGGCATCACCATCTCCACGCCTTCCGGCAGCGTCGCTACGCCCGTCACGTCCGTCGTCCGGAAGTAGAACTGCGGCCGGTACCCCTTGAAGAACGG
>JAEZIJ010000016.1 GCA_023436715.1 Acidobacteriota bacterium | reverse complement strand
CCCAGTGGGGCAGGGCCTCGCCCTGCGGCGGGCTCCCAGCCCGCCTGCGCGGCCGGCCTGAGAGGCCGGCGCAGCCCGAGGGGCTGCCCCACTTCCCAATCAGAAGCAGTCCAACGGAGTCGACCGTGACTTTCAACGGAGCGGTTTCGTGGATTCGCGGAGGCACGCCCGGTGATTTTCAAGGGAGTCTCCATGGCCCTGCGGGCCGCGAATAGCGATGAAAGCCGGCGCGTCGTCGCCGCGGCCCCGGAGCCGTTCGCGCGTGCGTGACCCGTGTTCGGCCCGACCGTGACTTTCAACGGAGCGGTTTGGCCGGCTCTTGAGACGACGCACTTACCGCGCATTGGCTGCTCCTTCCACCGCCGTGATCCGGTCGTCCAGACGCAGATCGAACAGCTTCGCATTCGGCAGCCTCCGGCTGATCTCAGGGTAATTGGTCAGGAAGTTCTTCAAACGCGAGAGGTACCGCTGGTTGCCCAACATCAGCCGCACCGAGTTCCCGAGCGGATTACCGCCCTGCTGAACACTGTATGTAATCGTCAGGTTGTCGGGATCGGCCGCGTTGATTTCCGAAATCTGCCCTGTGTAGCTCTTCACCTCGGCGATCAGTTCCATCACCTGCCGTATGCGCTCGCCCCGCGCCGGCGCCGCCTGATCCCGCGTCAACCCGTAGAGCACCGGAAGCGCAAAACTGGCGCGCGCTGGCAGATTCAGGATTACACCATCGGCATCGACGAGCGCGGGATCATACAGCATCGTCCCTGAATTGTCGCGCGATAGGGGCAGCATTGCGAAGGCCACCGGTGTGCGCTCGACGATTGTGACGTCCACCCGGTTCGGCCAGCGGCGCGCTACCGAGGCGTCGCGCACCCAATCGATTGCCATCAGAGCGCGGCGGCGTTCGGCTGCCGGCAGCAGGTAGATGCTGCGCCCGAAATCGCGGGCGAATGCGGCGGAGAGCCGGCCGCTCTGCGCATATTGCGCGCCCGCGATCCTGAGGTTCGGATGCGCATCCACGTTGCCGGGCAGCATGAAATGCCTGTCGCTGGCCAGGAACTGGTCGATCTGGTAAACCGCCGCAATCGCGCCAACCACAGCCAGCGCGAGAACCGTCCAGAAGAGCCACTTGCCAGCGCGCTGGCGCCAGCCGGGCCGTGGTTCCGCCTTCGGCCGCGCACGGCGGGGCGGCGCGGTTTGCGCCTGCTCCACCAAAATTTCCTCCGGCGGCTCGATTTCCACTTGTGCGGTCTGTCTGCGGCCCATCCTTTATCCCCGGCGAAGGCGTTCGAGTATGCGGTCCCCCGCCTGCCACACGTTGCCGGCCCCCAGCGTCAGTATCAAGTCCCCTTCCTTGGCCACGGACAGCACGGCATCCACCGCACAATCAATCGTCCCCACGTACTCGACCGACTTGTGCCCGAAGCTGCGGATCCGCTCGGTGAGCGCCTCTGCGCTCACGCCTTCGATCGGCTTCTCCGAAGCGGCGTAGATGTCCAGCAGGAAAACGCCGTCGGCCTGGTAGAAGCAGCGCGCGAAGTCGTCCATCAGGTGGAACGTGCGGCTATAGCGATGCGGCTGAAAGATAGCGTAGATGTTCCGGTAGTTGCACTGCCGCGCGGCGGCCAGCGTCGAGCGAATCTCGGTCGGATGGTGCCCGTAGTCGTCAACCACCGTGATCCCGCACTCCCGGCCGCGCTCCTGGAACCTGCGGTCCACGCCGGTATAGGCCGCCAGTCCCTCGCGAATCACCTCTACGGGGAGTTCCAGCTCCAGGCCCACGGCCGCGGCGGCGGCCGCATTCAGCACATTGTGTGCGCCCGGTACCTGGAGCTGGAATTCACCGAGATCCGCGCTGCGCGTCCGCAGGCGGAAAGAGCTGGCTAAATGCGTACGCGTGCAATCGCTCACTTGCAAATCGGCCTGCGCGCGCGTGCCGTAAGTAATCGTCCTCCGCTTCACGGCCGGGAGAATGCGCTGCACGTTCTCGTCGTCCAGGCACAGCACCGCCGCTCCGTAGAACGGCACCTTGTTCACAAACTCGGTGAACGCCGCGCGGATCTCCTCGATGGAAGCGTAGTGGTCCAGGTGCTCGCGATCGATGTTCGTCACGATCGCCAGAATCGGCGAGAGCTTCAAAAACGAGCCGTCGCTCTCATCGGATTCCACCACCAGGAAGTCGCTCTTGCCGAGCCGCGCGTTCGAACCGCCGATCGACTTCAAACGGCCGCCCACCACCACCGTCGGGTCCTGCCCGCCGCGGCTCAGAATGGTCGCCAGCATCGAAGTCGTTGACGTCTTGCCGTGACTGCCGGCCACCGCGATGCCGTATTTCAGGCGCATCAGCTCGGCGAGCAGTTCCCCGCGCGGGATCACCGGGATCTGCCGCCGGCGCGCTTCCTGCACCTCGGGGTTGTCCTCGCCTACAGCCGAGCTTACGACTACCGCTCTTGCCGTCCCGACGTTCTCCGCCGCGTGCCCTTCGTAAATCGTCGCGCCCAGGCCCGCAAGCCGCTCCGTGATCGCGGTCAGCTTCACGTCGGACCCCGTAATCGGGAACCCGAGATCGAGCAGGATTTCGGCGATCCCGCTCATCCCGATCCCGCCGATGCCGGTGAAATGCAGATGTTGAGGCTTAAGGAACATTTTCTGTGCCACTACATTTATCTACGCTATTGTTTCGGCTTCCGTCCGGCATGTCAATCAGAATCTTCCACCTGCAAGCTCTTCCAATAAATCGGCCGCGCGCGCCGCAGCATTAGGGTGGGCGAAACGGCGCGCAGCCTCTCCCATGCGGTCAAGCGCATCGCCTTCGGATGCCAGACTGCGTACTTCCTCGAAAAGTCTCTTTCCGTCGAACTCGGCGTCGCGAACCAGCCGCGCCGCGCCGGCCGCGGCCAGCACCTCGGCGTTCCGAAGCTGGTGGTCGTCGGCCGCGAATGGGAACGGCACCAGAACCGCCGGTTTCCCCGCCGCGGCCAGTTCCGCGCAGGCGCCCGCGCCGGACCGGCAGATCACGACGTCCGCCGCCGCGAAAACCGCCGGCATGTTGTCGATGAACGGAACGACCTCGCCCTCGAGTCCCGTGGCGGCAAACTCGCGCGCAAGTTCCGTCCAGCCCTCACGCCCGGCCTGGTGGACCAGCCGGACCGGGAATTTCGCTTCCCGAAATAGCGCCCAGCTCCCCCGCGCCGCCTGGTTCAGCGTCCGCGATCCCCGGCTTCCGCCCGTTATCAGCACCGTAAGCACTTCGGACCGCCGCTTCCGCGGGATCGAAAAGAATTCGGCCCGGACGGGCAGCCCCGTCATCTCCGACTTCCCTTTGGGGAAATACCGCGCGGTTTCCTCGAAACTGATGAGCGCGCGGGCGGCCACCCGCCCCATCCAACGGTTCGTCATTCCCGGCACCGCATTCGGCTCCATCAGCACCATCGGAATCCGCCGCGCCCACGCCGCGAGCACCACCGGACCGGCCACGTACCCGCCCATGCTGAATACCGCCGCCGGACGCCAGCGCCCGAGCGAACCCGCCATGCCCAGCGTGCCGAACCCGAGCTGCCACAGCGTTCTCACCCGCTGCTCCATGCCCACGCGGTTCAACCCGCCAATCCTGACCCACTCCATCGGGAAGCCCGCGGCCGGAACCAGTTTTGCTTCCAGCCCCTGCTCGGTCCCGACAAAAAACGGCTCGTGCCCCCGCCGCTTCAACTCTTCGGCGACAGCCAGAGCGGGAATCACGTGCCCGCCCGTGCCGCCGCCGGCCATCAAAAACTTCATCCCGATTGCTCGCTTACGCTCAGCAGCATCCCGAGCGAAATCAGCGTGCTCAGTAGCGAGCTGCCGCCGTAACTGATCATCGGCAGCGGAATGCCCTTGGTGGGCCCCATGCCCAGCACAACACTCATGTTGATCAAAGCTTGCACGACAACCATCGTCGTGACCCCCAGCGCCAGGTAACGGCCGAAATCGTCCTGAGTCATGCGCACGAGCCTCAAGCCGCGCCACAGAATCACCAGGAACAGAACGACCAGCGCGCCGCAGCCGATCAATCCCAACTCTTCCCCGACAACCGCGTAGATGAAGTCGGTGTGCGCTTCCGGCAGGTAAAACAGCTTCTGCTTGCCATCCATCAGCCCCTGCCCGATCAACCCGCCGCTGCCGACCGCAATTTTCGACTGCCGCACGTGATAGCCGGGGTCGCGATTGAATGACGACTGGCTCACATACGTCTTGACCTTCTCCCCCCAGGGGAGCCGCTCCAGCGTCTTGTACTCGGGATCGAAGAAGCCGAACACGCGAACCATGCGGTACGGCTTTGAGGCCACCGCCACTCCCACCGCGACCAGGCCGGCGATCAGCGCAATCCGTATGTACTTCTTGTCCAGGCCCGCGACGTAAAACACCACGGCCGCGGTGACCACCAGAACGGCCGCCGTCCCGAGGTCGGCAATCACTACCGCCACGGAGAGCGGCAGCACCGCGACCAATGCCGGCAGCAGTGTGTGGCGGTTGTTGATCACCTTCGCCCGCAGCGTCACGAAGTACGCCAGGAACAGGATCAGCGCCGGCTTGGCAAATTCCGACGGCTGGATTCCTACCGGCCCGATGCGCAGCCACCGATGCGCCCGCGTGTCCACGAAATAGACCAGCACAAGCAGAGCGATCACGGCTCCGATGGAGGCGAAGGCCCAGCCAGGCGAGTTCAGCCTGCGGTAATCCGTCCGCATCAGGAGCATCAGCACAAAGAATCCGCACACGGCCCAGGCCAACTGGCGCTCGATGTAATACCACGCGTCGCCGAATTTCATCCGCGCCACAACGGACGAAGCGCTGTACACCATCACCAGGCCGAAGCACACCATGCCCAGGATGCAGCCGAACAACACCCAGTCGGTCTTTACGCGTTGCGCCATTGCGTCCTAAGAAACCGCTCCGTTGAAAGTCAGCGTTACCCGGGAGCCGCGCACGGGCGACGCATGCGTCGCCCCTACAAGACGCATCCTGTAGGGGCCGGGCATGCCC
>JAEZIJ010000013.1 GCA_023436715.1 Acidobacteriota bacterium | reverse complement strand
GGGCATGCCCGGCCCGCTCCAAAGACCAAGACTTGCTGGCGAGCAACCCAGGCAATACTATAGTCTGCTAGGAGTCAACTCATGGACACGCTATCCCGACGCAATCTGCTCGCCTCCCTGGCGGCTGTTCCCGCCGCCCTGCGCGCCTCCGCCGATGACGGCTGGACGCCGCTGTTCGACGGCGAGTCGCTCAACGGTTGGACTCCGAGCGAGAACACGGATTCCTGGAAAGTGGTGGACGGCATGCTGGCCGCCGACGGCCCGCGCTCGCACTTGTTCTACACCGGGCCGGTGCGCAGCGCCTCCTTCAAGAATTTCGAGCTGAAAGCCGGCGTGATGACGCGGCCGCTCTGCAATTCCGGTGTCTTCTTCCACACGCGCTTCCAGCCCTCCGGCTTCCCGCGCCAGGGCTTCGAGATTCAGATCAACAACAGCGCGCTTGGGGAAGGCTCCTATCGCGAGCGCAAGAAAACCGGCTCGCTGTACGGCGTTCGCAACGTCTACAAGGCCTTCGCGCGCGATAACGAGTGGTTCGAGATTCACCTCATCGTCCGCGGCAAGCAGGTGCAGGTACGGCTCAATGGCGTGCTGCTGGTGGATTACGTCGAACCCGATCCTCCCGTACAGGACCCCGATGAGCCCGGCCGCATCCTCGCCACCGGCACGTTTGCCCTCCAGTGCCACGATCCCGGTTCGAAAGCTTTTTATCGCGATATCCGCGTGCGGCCTCTTCCGGACGACGCCGCCTCGGACGCCCCGCGCCCGGTGGTCGATGACACCTACCGGCAAATCCGCGCCCTCGCCGCCCGCAACTACCCGGTGGTCGATTACCACGTGCACCTGAAAGGCGGATGGACGCTGGACGAAGCTCTTCGCTACTCGCGCGAGACCGGCATCGCGTACGGCATCGCGGTCAACTGCGGTGTGGGCTTCCCCGTCACGGACGACGCCAGCGCCGAGGATTTCCTCAAGTCCATGCAGGGACAGCCCGTTTTCGTTGCCATGCAGGCCGAAGGGCGTGAGTGGGTGAAAATGTTCTCGCCCCGCACGATCGCGAAGTTCGACTACGTCTTCACGGACGCCATGACCTTCAGCCACGATGGCCGGCGCATCCGCCTGTGGATTCCCAAGGAGGTTGGCGAGATCAAGGACCACGAGGCGTTCATGGATGTCATCGTGGACCGTATCGTAGGCGTGTTGTCCAATGAGCCCGTGGACATCTACGTCAACCCGACCTTCCTGCCCGCCGCCATGGCCGCCGAATACGACCGCCTCTGGACTCCGGAACGCATGGAACGCGTTATCGCCGCCGCGAAGAAGAGCGACATCGCCATTGAGATCAACAGCTACTACAAGATCCCGAGCGCGAAATTCATCAAGGCCGCGAAAGCCGCTGGAGTGAAGTTCTCCTTCGGCACGAACAACGTGGACAAAAACCTGGGCCGGTCGGAGTACGCGCTCGCAATGGTCAAAGAGTGCGGCCTCACCTGGCAGGACATCTTCGTCCCGAAGCCGGACGGCGAGAAACCGGTTCAAAAGCGCGGGCTGCCGAAAGGGTAGCCAGCCCGCGCCGTAGTTTTACCAATCCCCTACCGAGCCGTCGTCGGGATCGAACTGCGGTCTGTACTCTCTCGGCTCTCCGACCTGCGCTTTCAGCTTGTCTTCGTCAATCGTGATTCCGAGGCCCGGATCGGTCGGCAACGGCCGGTGTCCGTTCCTGACGGGCGGCAGCGGCTTCGCGAGCAGGTCGCTGTACTCCGCGTCGCCGTTCTCCTGTATGAGGAAGTTGGGGATCGATGCCGCGATCTGGTAGCTCGCCGCCAGCGAGCAGGGCCCCTGCGGATTGTGCGGGGCAACCGGGGTGTAATAGGCTTCCGCCATGCCCGCGATCAGCCTGAGTTCCGTGATTCCGCCCGCGTAGCAGACATCGGGCTGAACGATGGTAGCCGCGCGTTTCTCCAGAATGTCCTTGAATCCCCACTTCGTGAAAATCCGCTCGCCGGTCGCCAGCGGGATGTGAGTCTTGCGGGCCAGCTCGGCCATCACGTCGATGTTGAGGCACTGCACGACCTCTTCATAAAAGAAAGGCTGATGCGGCTCAAGCGCCTTGATAAGCAGTGCCGCCGTGGGCGGTTGTACGGCGCCGTGGAAGTCGATGGCGATGTCCGCCGTGGGGTATTTCTGCCGCAGCGCCTTGAAGCGCTCCACAACTTCGCCGACGAACTTCGGGCCCTCGACGTACTTGAGCGCTCCCCGCTCGGCGCCCCGCGGCCCGGTCTTCATCGCGTTCACGCCGGTCGTTTCGCTGATACGCCCGTACACCCTGATTCTGTCGCGCGTGGGGCCGCCAAGCAGCTTGTACACCGGCACACCATACACCTTGCCCTTGATGTCCCACAGCGCCTGGTCGATGCCGCTCAGAATGGCGGTCTTGACCGGCCCGCCGCGATAGAAGGCGCCGCGGTGAATCGCCTGCCAGAGATACACGACGCGGCACGGGTCCTGGCCCACCAGGAAGCGCCCGGCCTCCTGTGCGCCAGCGGCACACGCCTTGGCATCGTCCTTGAGCATTTCGCCCCAGCCCACTATGCCGGCATCGGTCGAGATTTTTACGAAGACCCACGAGTTCTTGAGAATGAACGTTTCCAGCTTTGTGATCTTGATCGTGTCCTTGGGTCCAATCTGCGCGGCGTTTGTTCTTTCGGCAGTGAACACCGAATCCAAACCAAGCAGCGCGCCGGAGCCCATCAAGCCGCGAAGCCACGAGCGGCGGTTCATCGGAAATTGCGGCATGCGAGAAATCTCCTTCGATCCGCTTTTTTATAACGCCGGACGTGAATTGTCAAGGCCGGCCCTGCCCAGTGTATCCTCAAGCATGCCCTTGCGAAGACGCGACTTTTTGGCCTCCGCCGCTCTCGGCGCCCTTGCCCGTAACGCGGCCTCCGCCCCGCCGGATTCCGAACCCACCAGCCTGCGCGACCAGGTAGCGTACCAGGTAGTGCAGGGGCGGACTTTGGAAACGGCTCTCGCGGAAATGAAAGTCGCGCAGCAGGACCGCGCGCAAGCCGAAGAGTATTACCGGCAGTTGATGGCCCCGCTGCCGGCGCCGTCGGGAAACGAGCCCCGCGCGCTCGTGATAATCGGCGATTTCTATCACCATCCCGCCAAATCGCGCGCGCCGCTCGAAGCTATGCTCGGCAAGGCCGGTTTCCGCCCTCAGTTCCTGTACGATGTTAAGCAGCTCTCAGCCGAGAGTTTCCGCGGTGTGAAGTTGCTCGTCGTTTTGCGCGATGGGATGCTGCGCCCGGCGCCGGGTGCCGACCCTGTCTGGTGGATTACGGACGAACAGGAAAAGGCGCTGGCCCAGTTCGTCGAGCGCGGCGGCGGCTACCTCGCCCTGCATTGCGCCACCGCGCTGCGCTGGTTCGGCGACAAGCCCTGCCTCTACCGCGACCTGCTCGGCAGCAGCAATCGGGGGCACGGAGCGGAGGACGAGAAATTCGAGGTGCGCGTCGTAGCCCCCGAGCACCCAGTGACTCAGGGCGTGCACGATTTCACCGTGGTGGACCAGCACCACCGCCCCGGCCTGTTCGCGGATAACCTCACCGTCCTGCTCAGGACTTCGGGAAACAACGTGCACGCCTACGCGCGCACGTACGGCGAGGGGCGGATCTGCTATCTCGCAAACGGGCACCACCGCGAGGTGCTCGAGTCCGAGCCCATGCAGCGGCTCATGACGAACGCTTCCCGCTGGTGCTCGCGCGTTTAGAGAGGCCATGCGGCCCGGTAATCACGGGCACGGCTTCAGGCAAGTGGAAGTCCGTGGCTTGGGCCTTGTTTCAGGGCACGGCTTCAGGCAAGTGGAAGTCCGTGACTTGGGCCTTGTATCAGGGCACGGCTTCAGCCGTGCCGCAAGCCCTTGCCAAGCCAAGGGCTTCAGCCCCTGGGTATGCCGCAGACAGGGGCTAAAGCCCGGGCCTCTTCATCGCTCTTCGGCATCGCTAAAGCCATGCTCTGATACGCTTGCAGGTCTGGAGATTGCTTACTTGCAGCGGCGTGAACCGGATTTCTTCTTTTTTCGTATCCCGGATGTAAGAATTCCTCGGAACGGGAGTCTCCATGAATGAGGACAGGAGGCGGGAGGACGAAATGAGCGCGGTAGCGCCGGCGGTTTCCCCTGCGAGCAGCGAGTTGGAGCAGGTGTTTCAGGCTCACTGCGGCCGCGTGTTCCGTGCGGCGTACCGGATTACCGGCAACGCCGGCGACGCGGAAGACGTGCTCCAAACGGTTTTCCTCCGAATGCTGCGCCAGGATTGGACCTCGGGCGGCGTGAAGAGCCTGGAAAGCTACCTGCATCGCGCCGCCGTAAACGCAGCGCTGGACGTCCTGCGCAGCCGCCGCTCGCAAGCGACCGTACCGCTCGAAGAAGCGGCCTTCGCCTGCGACCCACGCCTCCAGCCGGACCGCCGGCAGGACGTCCGCGAACTGCGCGCCAGCCTACGTGCCGCGATCGCGCACCTCTCGCCCAGGGCGGCCGAGATGTTCGCGCTGCGCTATTTCGAAGGCTACGGCAATCAGGAGATCGCCCGCATGCTCGGTACTTCGCCGGGAGAAGTGGCGGTCAGCCTGCACCGCAGCCGGACCAGGCTTCAACAGGAATTGCGTTCCTATTTAGGAGAGACTCTATGAGCACCGAGGAAACAGATCCCATTCTGGACCGGGCAATTTCGGAAATCCGCAACGAGTCTATCGATCCCGCCGAGGTTCAGGCGGCCGCCGGCCGCGTCTGGGCGCACCTCGCGAATCGAGCGCCCGCCGCGGCTTCCGAAGAAGAAGTCGAAACCATCCGCGCCTGCGCCGATTTCCGCGCGCTCCTGCCCGCATTCCGCGAGCGCCGCCTCTCGAGCGCCCGCGCGCTGCTCGTCGAAGATCACCTCCACGAGTGCGCCGCGTGCCGCAATGCTTTCTCCGCGCGCCCGAAGGTGGAGAGCATCCCAGTCCGCAAGCCGGTCGGCCCCGTCTGGAAGTGGGCGGTTGCCGCGGCCATGGTGGTGGCGGTCGGACTCAGTGGATACCTCGCTTACGACCGGTTCGCTCCCGGCCCTTCGGGCCCCCGCGCGACCGTGCAGGCCGTCGATGGAACGCTCTATCAAATCGTTGCCGGCGTCTCGAAACCCCTCACCACCGGCATGGCCGCCATCGAGGGCAGCGAATCGGTCCGCACCGCGAAAGGTTCGGGCGCTATCATCCGCCTGCGCGACGGGTCGCTGGTCGAGATGAGGGAGCGCTCCGAGCTATCGCTGGCCTCGCGCCGCGACGGCGTCACCATCAATCTCGCGGGTGGCAGTATCATCGTGCAGGCGGCCAAACAGCGGCAGGGCCACCTTTACGTCGCCACCGAGGATTGCCTCGTTTCGGTGACCGGAACCGTATTCTCGGTGAATCATGGAGTGAAGGGCTCGCGTGTGTCGGTGATCGAGGGCGAGGTCCATGTGGAACAGGGCAATCGCACCAGCGTTTTGCATGCGGGCGACCAGGTTGCCACATCGGCCACTCTGACCCCCGTGCCGGTGCGCGATGAGATCGCCTGGAGCCGCAATTTCGATCAGCATGCCGCCCTGCTGAACGAGTTCGCCAAGTTCCAGAAGAAGCTCGAAGCGATGCCCGGCCCGGCGCTGCGCTATTCGAGCAGGCTGCTCGGGCTGGTTCCCGGCGACGCCGTCTTCTTCGCATCCATCCCCAACCTCGGGCCCGCGATCACCGAAACCAATCGCCTCTTCCAGGAGCAGATGGCGCAGAGCGATGTGCTGCGGCAGTGGTGGGCCGAGAAGATGAAGAACGCGGCGGACCAGGCGAAGTTCGACGCGATGCTCAACCGCATCCGCGCGTTCAGCGAGTACCTCGGGGCGGAAGTCGTCGTTGCGCTCTCGCCCGATGCGAGCGGCCGCAATGAGCGGCCGGTGTTTCTCGCAGAAGTGGCCCGCGGTGGGTTCCGCGAGTTCCTCCAGCAGGAGATCGCAAGGATCGCGGCCGAATCCGGCGGCAAGGCGAACATACGCATCGTGGACAACCCGGCGCAGGCGGTCTCTACCGGCGATCACGACCTGCCGATCTGGCTCGGTAACGATCTCATCGTCGCGTCCACCAGCCCGGCTCAGTTGTGGAAGATCGCCCAGGGCGGCGGCGCGGCATCGGATTTCAAAACGCGAATCGCCGCGGCTTACGCGGATGGCGTGAGCATGCTGCTCTGCGCGGACATGCACGCGCTCATCAGCAGGCCGGGCTCCAACGACGAAAAAGCGAAGGTGAGCGGGTTCGGCGACGTGCGGTACCTGGTCGTCCAGCGCAAGGATGTGAACGGCCGGGTGGAGAACAGCGCCGAGCTGACGTTTGCCCAGCCGCGCCGCAGTATTGCTTCCTGGCTGGCGGCCCCCGCGCCGATGCGCGTCCTCAACTACATCTCCGCGGACGCCACGTTTGCCGTCGCCGCGCTCGCCAAAAACCCAGGCAGGATGCTCGAAGACGTTGCCTCCGTCGCAGGCCCGAAATACCTGGCCGGACTCTCGGAGTTCGAGGCGAAAACCGGTGTGAACCTCGCGACGGACCTCATTGCGCCTCTCGGGGGCGAGGCCGCGTTTGCAATCGACGGGCCGATGCTGCCGATGCCTTCGTGGAAGCTCGTGCTCGAAGTGAACGATCCGGAACGCTTCGTCGCGACCGTTGAAAAGCTGGCCTCGGCGGGCAAAGAACCCGTGCGGATTGACAGACAGACCGCGGACGGCCGCACGTTCTACACCCTCACGGGCGGCAAGCCGGGCTTCGCCGCGCACTTCACCTTCGACGACGGCCTGATGATCGCAGCCGCCAGCCGCGATCTCGTCGTGCGCGCGCTCGAATACCGCTCGACCGGCTACTCGCTTTCCCGCGCGGAGAAATTCACGGCGCTGCTGCCGCGCGACGGACACGTCCACTTTTCCGGCATGGTCTACCACAACGCGGGAGCCGTGCTCGCGGAAGCAGGCCCGCCGGCATTGATCCTGGCCTACGGAGAGGCCGATCGCATCCATCTCGCATCGACAGGCAACCTCTTCGGCTTCCGCCTGCCGCAGATGCTGGGCTTCAGCCCTGGACGCGGGCGGACCTCCGCCAGATAGTCGAACACCGTAATTCAAGCGTTTTCCGTAGGGGCCGGGCATGCCCGGCCCGCTTTTTTTATATCGAACGAAATCCCCCCATTCCGCGTTTCCTTGAAAGGATGGCCATGGAAACACAACCTGTGATCGAGCTTCAAGGACTCGAGGTCCGGTTTGGCGCCCGCATCATCCTGGACAACCTGACCCGCTCGCTCGCCGGGCGGGCCATCGGTCTTCTGGGGCCAAACGGCGCCGGAAAATCCACCCTCATCAACACGCTGATGGGTTTCTACCAGCCGTGGAAGGGCACGGCGCGCATCTTCGGCCACGACATCCGCACGGACATACGCCGCGTCCGCGGCCTCATCGGCTACATGCCGGAAAACGAGGCGTTCATCGCCGGCATGAGCGCGGTGGAATTCGTGCGCTACATGGCGGAGCTTTCCGGCCTTCCTTCGGACGCCGCGCTCGAGCGCGCACACGAGGCGCTCTTTTACGTCGGACTCGGCGAGGCCCGCTACCGCAAATTGGAAGAGTACTCGCTCGGCATGCGGCAGCTTGCCAAGCTCGCGCAGGCCATCGTACACGGCCCGAAGCTGCTATTCCTCGACGAGCCAACCAACGGCCTCGATCCGCCGGCGCGCCAGCGCATGATCCGCCTCATCCGCGACATCCGGGACAAGGGCGACCTGCACATCATCCTCTGCTCGCACCTCCTGCGCGATGTCGAAGAGTGCTGCGAGGAAGTGCTGATCCTCAAGAAGGGCCGCATCGTCCACTACGCCAACCTCGATGAGGAGCGCCGCTCGAACCGCAAGTTCCTCGAACTCGAAACGGACGCCGACGGCACGCCGTTCGTCGAAGCCGCCCATAAACTCGGCTGCGAGTGCGCGCTGGCGGGCGACCGCCGCATCAAGATGGTGCTGAACGAAACCGTCGAGATCCGTCACCTTTACGAAATCGCAGCGGAGCGCGGCCTCAACATCCGCAAGCTCAACTACAAGCGCGACAGCCTCGAGGACATCTTCCTCAAGGCCATGGAGAACGGCAATGGCAGTCTATAAGCGCGGCTATGAACCCTACGAGGGCAGGCTGACCCCCGAGTGGTCGCGCTGCCTCGCCATCGCCTGGCAGGCCTACCGCCGGGTCTTCGATTCCCGGCTGCTCGTCGCCTACCTTGCGCTGTGCTTCATTTGCCCGGTGGTGTGCGCGGTGATTATGTACCTGCCGCACAACGCCGGCGCGCTCAAGATGCTCCCGGGAGCCAACCTCATTTCGGTCAAACCCGAGTTCTTCCTGCGTTTCATGCACTGCCAGGGGTGGCTCGGTTTCATCCTGACCGCCTTCATCGGCCCCGGCCTGGTCTCCTCGGACCTCGCCAACAACGCGCTGCCGCTCTACTTCTCCCGCCCGTTCTCGCGCACCGAGTACGTGCTCGGCAAGTCGTCCGTGCTGGCGATCCTGCTCTCGTTCATCACGTGGATTCCCGGCCTCGCGCTCTTCGCCTTCCAGTCTTACCTTGCCGGCTTCGAATGGTTCCGCGACAACCTGCAAGTCGCTTATGCGCTGTTTGTAGGTTTCTGGGTATGGATCGCGCTGCTGAGCCTGCTGGCGCTGGCGATGTCCGCCTGGGTGAGGTGGAAGCTCGCAGCGGGAGCCCTGATCCTCGCGATCTTGTTCGTCGCCGCCGGATTCGGCGAAGCTTTCAACAAAATAGTGCACACGCAGGCGGGCAGGTTGATCAACGTGGTGCAGGTGATTAATACCATCTGGTCTTCCATGCTCGGCGTGGCGAACAGTTCGGGTATCTCGCCCGAGAACGCCTGGATGGCCCTCGCCGCAGGCTGCGCGCTCTGCCTGCATCTGCTGTCGCGCAAGATCCGCGCTTACGAGGTGGAACGGTCATGAGCGACGACCGCATCGTTTTCGAAGACGTATCGAAGTTCTACGGCGACGTGCTGGGCGTGAACCGCGTTCACCTGTCGATCCCGCCGGGCATCACGACTCTGGTCGGCCCGAACGGCTCCGGCAAGACCACGCTGATGAACCTCATGGCCGGGCTTATCCGCCCCACCCGCGGCCGTATCCGCGTCCTCGGCATGGCGCCGGACGAACCGGAGCGCCTCTTCCGTGTGCTCGGCTACTGTACGCAGTTCGATTCGTTCCCACGCGGGCTTACCGGCTATGAGTTCCTTTACAGCACGCTGCGGCTCCACGGAAAGGGACACGCCGAATCGCACAAGCTCACCCTAGCCGCTCTGGAGCGCACCGGCATGACGGATGCCGCCGAGCGCCGCGTGGCCGCCTACAGCAAGGGAATGCGGCAGCGCATCAAGCTCGCGCACGCAATCTGCCATCAGCCCTCCATTCTTGTCCTCGATGAGCCGCTGAACGGGCTCGACCCCATGGCGCGCGCCGAGGCCATCGCCCTTTTCCGTTCGCTGGCGCAGAATGGACTGCACGTCATCATCTCCAGCCACATCCTGCACGAAGTGGACCGCATCTCCGACCAGGTGGTTCTCCTCAGCAACGGCTACGTCGTCGCGGAGGGCCAGATCCAGGCCGTGCGCGGAGAGATGCACCAGGAGCACCCGCTGCAAATCATGGTGCGCTGCTCCCGCCCCGGCGTGCTGGCCGCACGTGTCTTCACCCAGGACCATGTCGCCGAAGTCAAGATGCATGCCGACGGCCGCGGTCTCCTCGTTTCCACGCGCGACCCCGGCCTGTTCTACGAAGCTCTGAACCAGTTGGTGATTGAAGGCGGCGTCGATATAGAGTCTGTGGCGCCCGCCGACGACGACGTGTACTCCGTCTACGAGTACCTGATCGGCCACGAAGGAGGTGCGGCATGAACACAGCAGCGCAGGTAATGGCGATTTTGCGGCTCGAGATGGCGAAGAACTTCAAGCGGAAGCGCGCCATTCCGGTCTACATGCTCGCGGCCATGCCGTTCGTGCTGTGGCAGGCTCACTCCTTCGCCCACGTGCGCGGCTGGCGCATGTGCGACGGCCATGAAGACATCATGATCTTCGCCGCCGTCTTCCAAGTGTTCGTGCTCCGGTTGGCAATCGTCTTCAGCGCGGTCGCCATCTTCATGAACCTGTTCCGCGGAGAGGTCATGGAGAAAACCCTCCATTACTACTTCCTCGCGCCGGTGCGGCGGGAAGTGCTGGTAGCCGGAAAGTATCTCTCGGGACTGGCAATGATGACCGTGCTCTTCACGGCCAGCACCGCGCTATCGTACCTGACCATGGTGGGCCACCTGAAGATGACGGCATCGCGCGCGATGGCAGTCAACGCGATGGGAGACCTTCCGGCCTACATTGGCGTCACCGCCCTCGCATGCCTCGGCTACGGCGCCGTCTTCCTCATCATGGGCCTGCTGTTCCGGAACCCGATCGTCCCGACGGCCGCTATCCTGACCTGGGAATCGATCATCGTGTTTCTGCCGGCCATCCTGAAAAAGCTCAGCGTGATCTTCTACCTGGAGTCGCTCTGCCCGGTCAGACTGCCGTTTACCGGCCCCGGAGCCCTGTTCGCCATCACCGCCGATCCCACGCCGGCCTACCTGGCCATCCCCGGATTGATCCTGCTGACGCTCCTGGTGCTCGTCCTGGCCGGTTACCTGATCCGCCGCATGGAAATCAGCTACGGAACCGAGTAGGGGCTTTGGGTATGATCGGCTTTGTATCAGGGCACGGCTTCAGCCGTGCCGTAGTGCGCCACGATCACAGGGCTTTAGCCCCTGGGCATGCCGCAGGCCTTGCAGCGCGACTGATACGGGTCAGCCACGCGCTGTCCGGCGTCGCCAGACAACCAGCGCCGCCAGCGCCCCCGCCAGCGTCAACCATGTCGCCGGTTCGGGGTTCGCAATCACCACCTGCCCGGTGATGCCCGACGTCTGGGCCGGCCCCAGTCCCGCGATCCCCGGCTCGCGCACCGCGCTCCGCACCGTGTAGTCCGGACCGATTCCGATCGTGAACCCGGAGCCCAGGTTCCGCAGCCTGATCCGCGCCCCGCCGTCGTAGCTCGCGGCATTGGCGCCAAATAATGCCTCGGATGCCGCCTCGGAGAGCGTCGCGAAAGCTGAGATCACCGCGACGTCGAGTGGTGACGATCCACCCGCCGTGAACGTCCCCGGCATCACCAGCAGCGAACCCTCGGGCAGCCCCAACAGCTCGGCATTCGGGTCGCGAAACGGTACGGCGGTCGTGCCGTCCATCGACTCAAGCCAGCCCTGGAACACGAAGCCGTCAAAGTACTGGAGCGTCGTGCCTGCGATCATGGCCGCCGGCGAGTCCGGTCGAAAACCGGTCACCTGCACCCCCACCTGTGTGGGGTATGGGGAGTAACCCGGGTTGTTCAGCCCGTAGTTCCAGATTCCGAATACGATCTCGATGTTTGCGCCCGTGTGTACCCAGGCGGATGATTCGCCGGTTACGTCAATCCGCCCGGCAACGAGCGGTACCGACGCGGCCAGCAGAAGACTAACCGATATGGCGAACGGCTTCATCGGATCCAGTTTAAGGTCTTAACCTGGATGCCAGAATACACCGTTCCTCACAATCTTGCTGGGGTAAAAGTACTAGTACTACGCCGGAGACCGCCGGTTCAGCGCGTCCCGGATTGCCGCCACGGAAATCAGCTCGGGGATTTCCTCGGCCTCGAAAGCGACTCCGAATCGCTCCTCCAGAGCCATGATCAGGCTGAGATGCCGGACCGAGTCCCAGCTCGTGATGGTCTCGACGGAGTCCTTGTCGGAAATCGACCGGACCTCCAGCACATCCAGGAAAACCTGCTTCAGTTCTTCGCGCATACTTCGGTCAGCTCCCCGCTGATCGTTATCCACTCCGGGCATCCCGTGCGGTTCTCCAGGTTTTTGGACCATACAGTGCGGCGCTCATCCTTCTCCGTGAGAGTGAAGCCGTGCCCGGCGTAAAACTCGCGGCACGGTCCGTTTTTCTCCGTCGGCAGATACTCGCCGCGGATTTCGCGCGCTCCGCGGGCCGCCGCCCGCTGCTCGAGAAAGTGCAGGATCGCCGTTTCGAGCGTCCTGCCGATCACGCGGCAACTCATGAGCAGCGTGTCCACCACGCACGCGCCCGCTTCGAAATCGAGCAGGGCGACGGCAATCAGCCCGTGGTCGCCATGTACGTCCGAGGCGCGGAATCCCCACAACTCAGAGCCGCGGCCCGTGCGCTCCGCCAGGGCGGTCTTATCGTGCCGCCGCGTGGTGAGGTTGAACTGGTTGGTCTTCTGTATGAGTTGGACAATGCGGTCGAAGTTCGCCGGCCCCGCCCGCTCCGGAGTCATGACGGTCTTGAGCGAACGGTAGAAGGATTCCAGGTCCGTGGCCACCGCGGCCAACTCCGCCTGCTTCTGCCTCATCTGGTACAGTTCCGCCCGGCGCCTGTCTTCGTCCGACAGCCGGAGCTGGTCGAAATCCTCCAGTTCGGAAAGGAATCCGGCGAACTCCTCCGGGTGCGGCGGCATGAGGTGTGCCCGGACCACGGGTCGGGCCATCCTCACGAGATCGATCTCCGCCGGGTTGTCGTCCAGGAAAACGAGGCTGTCCACGCCGATATTCAGCTTTTGGGCGATGCGGTCGAGCGACTCCGGCTTCGGCTCCCAGTGGACCTCCCATGCGGCGATGTGCTCCGGGCGCAGCGGCATATCGTCCCTGATCCGGAACGCTTCTTCCACCGCCGGCCAGTCGTTCTTGCTGGCCACCGCCAGTAGGATGCCGCGGCTGCGCAAACCCAGTAGCGCCCGCTGGAAATCCGCGTACGCACTGGCCGGGTAGTCGTTCCCGGCGCACAGGATCCCCCGCGGGCCGGCGTCGCCCAGAATGCCGCCCCACACCGTGTTGTCCAGGTCGAAAACCACGCACTTCGCCGCGGGACGCCGCAGCGCCGCCAGGCAGCGCGCCAGGTGCGCGGCCAGAATCGGGAACTTCTTCGGATTGATGCCGACCCGCGCCAGGTACCAGAACCGCGGGTCGCGCCAGCCCGCCAGCCCGGTTGCGCACGCCGTCTGCGCGGCACCGGGTACGAAAACTCCTTCCATCGCCGATGCCATTCGCCGCAGAGCCGCGTTCAGTTCCATCACCCAATCGAAGACCGCTCCGTCGAGCGGGCCCTGGCCCCAGGAGGCCGGCGGGATGAAATCGTGCAGGAACACCGGGGCCGCACTGCGCGCGCGCCAGGCCCCAAGCAGCGCCTGCGTTCCCTCGATCCACTCCGCAATCGAGGGAAGAGCGGAAAGGCCGGGAAAAGCGCTCTCCAGGTCCAGCGAGACCAGGACCGCCTCGGGCTGGAACCGATCCACCCCCGCTCCGGGGGTCAGCAGTTCCTGCCGGTACTGATCGTAGCCCGCCTGGTAGAGAACGGCTCTGAACCCCCGCCGGGCGCACTCCACCTCGAGGGCCGTCTCGATCTCGAACGTATGGTTCGACAGGATCGCCACGCGGAGTTCGGGCAGCGGCGCCGCCAGTTCCCTTACCTTCGTCGCGGCTGCGGCATACGCGGAAAGAGACGGGTTTCTGTCAAGCTCGGCGAAGACGTTGCCCAGAGCGCCCATGCAGTTCTGAAAGAAGTTTAACACATGCCGCCGGGGTCTACTCAGCGTCTCCTCACCCCCGCCAGGTACTCGTGAAAGAACAGGTCGGAATACGCCGGGTCGGCCGGGATCCGCTTCAGCAGCAACGGGTTGGAGCCCGGGAAGTTCAGCCCCTCCTCGGTGATAACTCCGGTCTCGAAACCCGACTCCCTGATTCGTTCCAGAACCTTTTCGCCGATATCCTCGGCCCGCCCGTTCGGATAGCAGAAGTGAACCGACGGCTTTCCCGTCTCCTCCTCAATGCGCTGCCGCGACCCCCCAATCTCATCCCGAAGCCGCTCGTCATCCTGGATGCGGGAAAGGATCGGGTGCGTCCGCGTGTGCGGTCCGAATTCGACGCCGTGGCTGCCCATCTCGCGCACGCTCTCCCAGGTGAGCGGCGCGTATTCCGGCGGCGGTTCGTCCGGAACGGCGGTCTTCAGCACCCCCGGCAGTCCGGCCAGCAGCGTGAGGCGATCGGGGTCCGGCATGCGCTTCGCGGCTTCGATTACGGCCCGGGCTGCGTACGCGCGCTCGCCGGGAGATTCCAGCCGGAACACCACGGAGTTGCCGGGCGAAAGCGGGATTTCCGCCTGCTTCAAGGGGGTGCGCTCGAACATATACTGCACGCGATCCACCCACAACCAGCAGCGGCCGTCCATGAAATCCGCCACCAGGTAAACGGTCACCGGGACGCCGAACGAAGCGAACACCGGGTAAGCGGCCTCGTAAAAATCGCGGTAGCCGTCATCCACCGTCACCGCCAGCGCGTTCGGCGGGAGGCTGCCACCGTCCCGCCATACCCGTGCGGCTGTCCCCAGTGCTACGGGATTGTAGTATTTGCGGATGTACGCGCACCGCCGCTCCAAAGCAGCCCGTGCGCCGCTGTCGAACCGGTGGTACATCAGGATGCGCAACCCTTTGCGCGTGAGCGCGCGGGCGACCCGGAGCCCGCCCGCTCTATGAAATCCCTCCCGGGCCAGCGTTTTCAGCATGTCCCCCCCTCAATTCGTGTGGGGGCCGGGCATGACAAGATGAACGAGGTCCCAGAACGAGAACGAGCATCCCAGCCCAGAGTCAATGAGTCTATTTTAACCTGTGCTTATTAACTACTAATGTAGTTGGATCCTACCGGGAGGCGAGCATCTCTTGGAGCCAGCCCTCAAGCAGATCGACCCGCTGGTCCCAGGTGTTCCGCTGCGCCACCGCCCGCCGCTGTTCGGGCGTCCCCGGGCCGCCCCCGGCCACGGCGCAATCGAGCGCCGCCAGCCACTCGGCGGGAGTCGCGGCCAGCTGCACCACGTCCGCGAAAGGCTGGATGGTTTCGAGCGGGCTGGCAACCACCGGCTTGCCCGAGGCGAGCTGCTCGTGCAGCTTGTTGGGCGACCCGAAGGACCACCACCCGTCCGCTCCCGTCCGGTAGCAGATCGTATTCACATCCATGTGCGCGACATACGCGGGAACTTCGCGAAACGGGCGCACACCGAGGTAGTGTACGTTCGGCAGTCCGCGGAAAGCGTGCCACGCGTGCATGCTGTCGATGTGCGGGCCGGCCGCCGCCTCGCTTTCGAGATCCGATTTGCCGATGACGACCCAGTGCCAGTCCGGCCGCTCGGCCGCAAGCACCCTCAGCAGTTCGAAATTGACCTTCGGGTTCACGGCGCCGATGTAGCCGATGCGCGGCCGCGGGATTTGGGCGAGCTCCGGCGGGCAGGCTGCATCGGAGCCGAAGAAAATCTCATCGACGCCGTTCGGAAGCTCGCGCACGGTCCCGCGCAGGCTTTCGGGATAGAAATTCGTAATGCCCTGAAAGGTCACCACTCTAAGATCCGCCTGTTCCAGCAGGTGGTTCCGCCCTTCGGAGAGCCGCGGGCTCCAGTCCGGCATGAGGTCGTAGGCGTCGTAGGCGTGATAGACGACGAAGCGGGGGCGCATGCAACGGACATACGGCAAGTACTCGGGGTGAAAGACGTAGCAGATGGCCCCGGAAGCCGGGCAGCCGGCTTCCCTTTCGAGCCGGCGCGCGTGGCTCCGAAGCACCAGGCGGTCCCAGCCCGGATGCCGCTGCCACCGCGGGGGCAGCCGGCCGGGCCGGTCCACGCACACGCCTTCGATCTCCTCGAAACCGCCGAGCCAACCCGCCTCCGCCCATCGGGCGCGCCGGCGGTCCCACACCGAAAGGGCGCCGATCGAATAGACCACGGGCCAGCCGCGCGACGCCAGCCGCGAAAGGATATGCTGCCGGTTCAGCCGCCGTCCCGTCCATTCGTCGGGAGCGAAAGCGAAAATGGGGAGCCGCGCGCTCATCGCGAGAGGAGCGCCTGCTCGAGAACATCTACGATGCGGCCGCTCGCCTTTCCATCCCACAACGGCGGTGGTGCGGAGGGTCGCTTCGGCGCGGCGAGCGTTTCGAGCGCGGCACTGAGGGCGTCTTCCGGTCTGGTTCCCACCAGGCGGTTGGTGCCCGCCTCGATGGTGATTGGCCGCTCGGTGTTCTCGCGCAGCGTCAGGCAAGGGACGCCCAGAACCGTGGTTTCCTCCTGTATGCCGCCGGAATCGGTGAGAACGAGCCGCGAGTCGCCTACCAGCCGCAGAAAGTCCAGGTAGCCCATCGGCTCGGACAGGATCAGCCCGCCGGAGGCGATGCCGGCCGCGGCCATCCGGGCTCGTGTGCGCGGGTGTATGGGGAAAACCACCGGCAGCTTCCGCCCCAGCTCCGCGAGCATGGCGATGATTTCGCGCAGGCCGGCGGCACCATCCACGTTGGATGGCCGGTGCAGCGTAACCACCGCGTACGAGCCCGCGGCCACGCCCAGCCGGTCGAGTACAGAGGACCGCGCCGCTTTCTCGCGGAACCGGAGCAGCGTGTCGATCATCACATTGCCGGTGAAGAAGATCTTCCCTTTCGGAATTCCTTCGGCCAGCAGGTTCCGTCCGGCGGAAGGTTCGGTGGTGAACAGGTAATCGGATACCGCATCGGTCAACACGCGGTTGACCTCTTCCGGCATGTTACGGTCGAAACTGCGAAGCCCCGCTTCCACGTGGGCGATCCTGATTCCCATTTTTGAAGCCACGATGGCCGCGGCCAGCGTGGAATTCACGTCGCCCACCACCAGCAGGACGTCGGGAGCCGAACTGCGGAAAACCGGCTCCAGGCGCAGCATGATCTGCGCGGTCTGTTCGCCGTGCGTTCCACCGCCCGCGCCGAGGTTGACGTCCGGCTCCGGGATTTCGAGTTCGCGGAAAAAGCTGTCCGACATCTCGGCCGAAAAGTGCTGGCCGGTGTGGATCAACTGCGGCGCAAACACCGGGCGCGCGCGAAGCTCGCTCATGATGGGGGCGATCTTCATAAAATTCGGGCGCGCCCCGACTACACAGGAAATGCGGACCTTTGGCATGCGAAGAGATGAGTTCAGCACCGGCCGGCCTCTGCCCACGAAGGTCTCCGGGACCCGAACGTCCGGACGAAATCGCGGAGAGGAGGATTGGAGACAATCACGGCGGCGGCGTAAAGCGGGAGCACGAGGGCCGCGGCGAATAGTCCGTGCATGTAGGCTCGCGCCGCTTGCGTGGCCGCGAACGCAAGACCGCCGAGCACGGTGTGGTTCACCACGCTTCTCAGGAAACTCCCGCGGAGTTCCGGCATGAGCCTCAACACGAAGACCGACCGCACGGCAGCCCCCACTGCATACGAAAGCGCGCCGGCTGCCGCCGCTCCGGCGGTTCCATAGCGCTGCACAAGTAGAACCGTAAATGGCACGAAGATGCCGGCCTCGACGCATTTCCCGATCGCGTCCAGGCCCGACCTGCCGTGCGCCAGCAAGACAGCGCTGATCGTTCTGGAGATGCCGCGCGCGACGCCGACCGCGACCAGCGCCTCCAGCATCGGGACCGCCTGCTCCCACTTCCCGCCATACAGCCGCACGATCGCATCGTGGGCGACTGCGTGCGTGCCGATTGCCGCCAGGACCAGCAGGACGGTAATCCCGTTGACCGCGCCGAGGAACATGCGGAGGAGTTTCGCCGGATCGTCCATACGGGCTTTGGCGTATGCGGAAAACAGGACGGGATCGGAGACCTCGCCGAGAAGTTCGAGCGGGAGCGTCGCCAGCCGGTATGCGACCAGATATGCGCCCAGAACGGCAGTTCCGAGATATCTTCCGACGACGAAGTTGTCGAACTGAGTAGTGAAGAAAGTCAGGACGCTGATCAGCAGCAGGTGCTTGCCGTAGCCGAACGCCTGGAAAAACGCCGTCCAGTTGAAGGCCAGGCGCGGGCGGAAAGGATGCACGGCATAGGAGGCGAGCACTCCGAGAACCGTGGCGGCGAGCTGGGTCCAAACCATCGCCCAGACATTGCGGAAGAACCATGCAAGGCCGACGCCGACGACAAACTGTATCACCTCGGTTGCGAGCGTCTGCAAACTAAGCCGCTTGAAGTTGATCTCCTTCTGCAGAACGCTTAGCCCGATATTGGTGAAGCCGGTAACCAGCGGCGTAAGTCCCGTGATTAGCAGAATGCCGGAAAGCCGGGGGTCGCCCATGTAGATCGCGGCGTGGTGAGCGGTCGCCAGCACTAACAGGCTGATGATGGAATACCTGGCAAGATCGGCGGTCCAGATGGTATTGAGAAACTCGTCTCGTTCCTCCGTGGAACTGAACTTGCGCACGATGAACGCGGAACTGAGGCGGAAATTCGTGAAGTACGCTAGTGCCGACAGCACGACGGTGGAAAGGCCGAAGAGGCCGTAATCGTCAGGGCTGAGCAGGCGCGCCAGAATCAGCGCCCGCACGAAACCGAGAATGACTTTGCCGCCGGTAGCGAACGAATTCCACGAGAGCGCACGCCAGACCGGACCCAGTTCAGGGATCGTGCGGCGAAGTCGCGTGTACAGTTGAGTCCCCATCAGTGTGGCTGTTCAGGGCGCTACCCGGTCAAGGATCGACGCCAGCAACTTGGTTTGGGCGGTGCAATCGAAGTTCTCCCAGAACCAGTCGGAGGCGCGGACGGGGTCGGAGGGGAGGCGGAGGAATTCCAGCACGCGGCGGTCGATCTCTTCGGCCGGACTGCCGGGGTAGATGCAGGCATGCGGGATTTCGCTCCGGCGGAGGATTCGCTCGACGGGTGAGTTGGGGCTGGTGATGGCGAGCACGGGGCGGCCGATGCGGATGTAGGTGTAGAGCTTCGAGGGGACCTGGAGGCCGGGCGCGCCGGTCGTGAAATCGACGACCAGCAGATAGTCGGTTTCGGCCATGCGCGCGGCCGCTTCCGCGAAGGGCGGCAGAGGCGAGGTCTCGATTACGCCGCGGGCGGCCAGCGCCGCGTAGGTTTGCGGGTCTCCGGGAGCCTCGACGTCGCCGGCCAGATGGATGCGGAGGCCCGCGGGATCGAGGCGTCCCGCGCCGATCAGGCGCTCGAGTGAGGCCAGCAGCGCACCGGGATGGCGGAACGCGGCGATCTCACCGAAATGCCCCAGAACGCGGTAGGGCCGGGGCGGGATGGGCGCGGGGCCGACCGTTTCGCAGGGATCGAAGCCGTTCCAGATCGCGGTGACCTTATGCGCGAACTCGGGATAGCGGCGCTTCCATGCTTCCCCGACCGCGTCGGTATTGGCGATCACGGCGGCGGCGCGGCGGAAGATTTGCGGCTCGAAGATGCGGTCGACGTGCGGGAACGCGTGGTGGAGGCGCACGCTGCTGCCGCGCATGGGATCGCGAAAGTCGGCGATCCACGGAATGCCGAAGCGGCGGTTGAGCCGGAGGGCGACGGCGTGTACGGCAGTGGGCGGGAAAGTGGAGAACACGGCGGAGAAGGGGGTGGCCGCATGCAGCTGGGCCGCGGCGCGGAAGGCCGGGCCGATCCAGGGCAGCGCCTCTTCGCCGGGCACGAGAAACTTGCGGAGAACCTTCTCGGCGAACGTGCGGCGCTGCGGGATGTGGCGCACGGATTCCGGGGCCTCGGGTTGCGCGCTCGCCGTGAGAACGGTGACGCTGTACCCGCAAGCCGGCAGCGACTTCGAGAACCGGAATGGGCGCAGGGCGCCGACGACGCGTTCCGGGTGGAAGGCGTGCGCGATCATGAGGACGCGCTTCGTCGTGCTCGCAGCTGGCATTCCTCCGAATATAGCATCCGCACTCGACAGGCTCGGTTGCCTTCCGGACTGCCGCCGGGCTTTGCCAGGCGTGGCACATCCCCCATAAACAGGGGCTAAAACCATGCCGCGATACAAAGCCGATCATGCCCAAATGCAAATGTAAAAACTCACGCAGTGCCATCCGGCCTGAGTTTATTTTCGATTTATTTCCACGCACATGCGATTTTGAACCGGTTGAACGCGAAGGAGACCGTGTTTGGCTGTTTTTGGAGGAATGATGAGCAACAGAGTATTGCGAATACTGGCGCTGCTGAGCCTGCCGGTGGCGCTATCGGCACAAACGCTCGTGAATGGCGGGCGGCAGATCACCGGAACATGGGACGCGGCCGGCGCCGCCTCCACCCGCCCGGCGAAGACCGGCTCCAGCCTGCCGGCGTCTTGTGCGGTGGGCGAGCAGTTCTTCAAGACAGATGCGACCGCCGGCCAGAACCTGTATCTGTGTACCGCGGCGAACACCTGGACGCAGATGAGCGGCGGGGGCGGCGGAAGCAATCCACCGGCCTATACGACCACTCCGTTCTCTCCGGTGAGGCACGTCGTGGACTGGTTTGGGACGTGCGGCAGCAACTCCTCGACGATAGGGCAATTGTTGTGGGTTAAAGGAGGGTCCAATTTCGTTTTCAATTGCGGCACGGTGACCTCCGGTGACGTGCCAATTGGTGCGTCGTTGACGGCGAACGGGTCGGGTGTATACTCCGCGTGGTTGGGCGGAATGATGAGCGATTGGGTACACCCAGGACACACGAAACGATGGACCATCGAGTACGATTTCACGGCCGATGCCTCGATGCAGACCGGGCAGATGTTGCTAGGGTTGGCCGACGCGACGGTCGCGGGAACCTACGTCGCCGTTACGCACGGGAACGGCGAGGGATTCAACCTGTGCATGTCCTCACCGGGCGCGGGCAAATGCTTCAACGCGGTCGCGGGCTGGGATACGGTTCGCCACACGGTGCGATTCGAACGCGTGTCGGGGGACCTGATCCGGGCAAGGATCGATGGAGGGCCCTGGTACAACTGGCATTCGGAGGCCGGAACGAACGGACCGAACGACCTGTACTCGGTCTCGTTCTTCGCGACGGCCCTGCGGCCTCAAGTATGGGCCAATCCGCTGGAACCGGTGGCGAAGTCGTTTTCGGTGCAGCGGTTCGAAGTTCTTTACGGGTACTGAAAAATGAGACATCTCTACATTTTCCTGCTCGCTTTCCCCCTACTGGCCGCGGTGGACAACGTGCGGGTCTCCGGTGCGACAGCGACCCAGGCGGTGCTGACGTACACCGCACCGGCCGGGGCCGCCTGCGCGGTGGAGGTCTACGATTCCACCGGCATGAAGGGCGGCGGCCTCCCCGTGACGGGGGCGACGAACAGCTCGCCCATCCAGATCACGACCGGCTACGACCACTATCTGACGACCGGCGACAAGGTGTACATCAGCGGCGCCGGGGGAAACACGGACGCCAACGGATACTCATCGATTACAGTCACCGGACCGCGGACGTTCACGCTTGACGGCAAAGCCGGGAACGGCGCGTACACGCCGGGCGGAAGCGTGGCCGTGCTCGTCCATGACGTGAACACGCGGTTGTTCGGCGGGGCGGACCAGGACACCCGCCCCGGCAATATCGTGAACGGCCGGAGCCGTACTTTTGTGATCGGGGCGCGCGTGGCGGCGAAGGCGGCGGACGGCCGCTGGTACTCCCGCGCGCTACAGACCTCGACTCCGCACTACTACCGCATCGTGTGCGGCGCCGACAGCGCGGCGGGGACTTTCCAGACCACGAATATTCCGCTCGGCAATAACTACTTCGACTCTTGGCCGGTGGACCCGGCCGCTCCGAACCAGGTTGCGTATCCGACAATCGACTTCACGCCTGTCTACTCGCCGGGGCCGAACCCGCTGACGAGCAGCGGCACGGCGGTGACCTCCGCCGCGCACGGTCTGGTTGCAGGCGACAATATCGCGCTGAACTCCGGCCCTCAGATGGGGGAGATGCGGGAAGTGGCGTCGGTACTCAACGCGAACCAGGTCACGCTGAAATCGGCATTTCCCGCGAATCAGACAAACCGGCAGTGGATCAAGCTGGACCCGACGAAGGAATCCTCGGCGCAGACGATCATCGATCCCCAGAGCGGAATTCTGATGCGCCCGATGACGGCTATCCGATCGGTGCCGCCGGCGGTGAGACCCATCCGGGAAGCGTGGGACAACGGAACGGCCGCGCACTGGACGGCCCCATCGGGGACGCTTTACGACGCGCTTTCGGCGGACGATTCGAACGCCGTTTCGTTTACCGGGGGAGGCGGCGAGCAGCCGTGGCTCGCGGCGACGTCGTCGTGGGTTGTCCCCGGGTACGACAACGGACATACGGACATCACGGACTCGCAGGCGTCCAACATGACGGGCTTCTACAACCCGGCGTATGTTGCGATCACGTTGAAGGGGAGTGCGAGCGCGGCGGGGGCCAATGGTTCGGTCGATCTCTGCCTCAGCAAGAACGGCGTGGACTGCTTCACGCGAGTGGTGACTCAGGACCTCAACCAGTGCGTCGCGGGGTGCCAGGCCGGCGACATCGTGCCGGTGCTCAAGTTCTGGGAAGACCCATCCGATCCCGGGAAGACGCAGATCTCCCGCAAAGATCTGTACGGGAGGACGGGGACCGGAACCCTGGCAGGAAACACGTTTACGATCACCAACACCAGCCAGTATTTCAATCAGAACTGGACTCGCGGCAGCCGGGTGACGCTCGGCACAAGCCCGGGGACATCGCATGTTATCGACAGCGTGCCGAACGTGAAGACACTAGTGTTGCAGAACCCGCCGGCGGCGGGGACTTACGCGTACACGGCATCGAATTTCAGCGTGCTGGTGCGCAAGACTACGCCTTCGCCGGACACGGTGGCCGTGCAGCACCTGTCGTTTTCGATCGGGGTGTTCACGACTCCGGGCTGGTATTACGGCGGAGTGAAAGCATGCCATGACGCGAAGGTCACGCAGACCTACAACGGTGTGACGAGGGAGGGTTATCACTGCCTGGTTCCGCGGGACTCGATCTACTCGCTGTATTTCGTAAGCGCGGAGACGGGCGATGCCACATTTCTCGGTTTAACGAACGTCGCCGGGGGCAGCCGCGGCGCCCTGTCGTGGTCATCAGGGGCATGCAGCGCTTCGGTTCCGAGCTGGCACGCGACGGACCCGAACAAGTTCTATTGCACCAGGGACGGGGTCGTGTTTCTTGTGGAATACACCGGCAACAATCTGGAACTGCATTACGACTCATTCGGGTTGCCGGCAACGGTCACGCCGCTGAATGCCGGGGATAAGAAGGTGGACGCACTGGTGGCCGATTGGGTGAACGCCAACTCGCCGGAGGCCGGCAGCTTCAGAACAGCCGGGTGCAGCGACCGGGGAAGCGGAGACGGCAAGTACATGGGCTTTATGTGTCTCTGGGGCCCGACGGACAGTTACGGCTGGGCGACGACGATGGACATCGGGGACGATTCTCCGACGAGAGGACAGATCGTGGCGGCCAGGTCGAGCAACGGCGCATACCCCTTCCGGTACTGCGGCATGCATGGCAACTCGTCGACGTTTGGCATCGATGGCCGGTTGTACTCCGGAATCAACCCGAAGAGCTTTACTTATAGCAGTACTTCCTGTGGGATGGGGCCGTTCAAGGTGGACCACGCGGCCATTCCCGCGACGGGAGGCGCGTGCCCGGAAAACTGGAACGATTTCAACACCGGAGCGACGGCGTACAAGAGCGGGGGCCAGCCGGTCTGCAGCGACATCACGATCACAAAAGAGCCGTACGACCCCGATCCATGTCCGAATGCGAGCTTCGACAACGGCAACAGCCAGCCGGGGGCGCTGGGATATCTTCCGGGACAGGGATTGAGGGTAGGCGACAAGTTGTGCGTCGGCGGATGCCTTTCGACCGGCGACCGGGAGTTCATACAGTTGCTCCGGAACAACGGAGGAGGCAACTGGACCGTGCTGCGAGGGTTGGGCGGGCGCGTTCCCACCGCATGGGCCGGCACCGACACTATGACCGCCTGGTGCCCGGCCGAGGGCGCGGTGCAGTGGTGGGACGTTCAGGCCGACCCGACCGGGACGGCGGGCTACAGCGCGGTATACCAACTTCCACAGGAACACGGCGCACTGCGCGGGAACCGGCGCATCTCCGAGGGCTACAGAGTCTTCGAGGGGACGATCCCTCAAATGGCCGCGCAGTTCAACAACAACACCAGCCGGACGGTGGCCTACTACGTGCCCTTCGCGGGCAAGACTCCGAACCCGGGGTCCGACACGCACATATCGCTGCCGCAAACGGATGTGGAGGCGAACCCGTGGGGGCTGGACTTCAGCCCGCTCTATGCGAACCCGGCGATTCTGCCGATGCCGATGGCGGCGCTCGGCAGCGGGGGCAAGCTGTGGCGGCTGACTCCGGACGGAACACATCCCGCGTTGAACCGCAAGCATTCGCCGACAGCGCCGGCCTGCGGCAACAAGGCGCTGCTCGATGTCAGCGGGCCGAACTCGAAGATGGATGAAGCGCCGGCCTACGCGCACCAGTACTGCGTGATCGAGTACGACGCTACAACAGAATGCACGAGGGCGGACGGAACGCCTTGGAGCGGGGCATCGGTGGGCCAGGTGCTGCTCAACTGCCCGTCGGTCACGGTGGCGTCGCAATGCGGTAACAACGGCTTCGCGGACGGGATCAACGATTCGATCCGACCGTGCTTCGCGGATTCGGGCCCGCGTTACGAGACTACGTACCAGGTGGGACTCGGACCGGTGGGCGGGCCGAACGATAGTACCGGCAGGTGGTCGCGCACGCTGGGGCGGCACCTGACGTTTCCGCAGCGGGCCTACTACTCATTCGCCAACACTACGGCGCTGCCGGATGGGAGCTGGGCTCTGGCGTTCACACCAGGGGCAGGCGGAACGCAGAACGTGATCATGGGTCTGAAGCTGCCGCCGTACCCCAGGGAAGAGCCGCAGAACCTGGCGACGTTCGTGCCCATCTCGCGTGAGGTGAAGTCCGTGCCGCCGTTCACGGATACGGTCGTCGTGGAGTTCGGCTATGACCCGCAGTTCCGGTGTACGTCGCGGCAGGAGGCGTGCGTGAGTGTGACCGGGGGGAACGGCCCGCAGGGCGTGAATGAGAAGACTCCGTTCTTCTGGGCGGGGGAATCCTATACGGGGGTTCCCTGCTCCGCGGGGTGTAGCGTGACCATACCGGCAATTGCGCAAAAAGTGGTGTACTACCGGCTGAAATACCGGGCGGCGGACGGGGCGGTGATCGCAACCGGCAAGACGGAGACGGCGGTGAGCGGCACCTGGGAGTGAAGCGCGGATGCGCGGGCCGGGCATGTCCCGGTACAGAGCTCGGCCCACGGCCGCTGTTCACATTTGTGCATGCTTCCTTGCCAAGGAACAATGCTATATTGATGTGACAATACCCGAAAGCGTGGCCCCCGCGGCAGTGCGATGTCCGACCGGGTCGGCGCTGACTGCGATGGCGACTGCGACACAAGCCCTCCCAAACTCCTCCACCGTGCGAAAGGCCGGATTCGCCCTCGCCCTGGTTTACCTGTTCATCACGTACAGCAGAGTAATCGAGGTACTGATCCCATCCCTGCGGATCACCGCGCTGGTCTTCGCGGCCGTGCTCGGGCTGGCGGTGGTATCCGGCGGATTCACGCAGGCGCTGTCGCACCGGATCGGGCGCTTTCTGACCGCATATGTGTTCTGGCTGGTGCTGGCGACGCCGTTCAGCATGTGGAGAGGCGGTAGCGTCGAGGCGCTGATGGAGGTGGCGAGGAACGTTCCGGTTTTTTTCTTTATCGGCGGAATGGCGGCCGATTTCGAGGATTCGCGAAAAGCGATACACACCCTGGGATACGGCATATTGACGCTGTCGATTCTGACGTTTTTCTTCGGGGATCTCATGGATGGGCGCCTGATGCTCTCCTCGGGGAAGTTCGCGAATCCGAACGACCTGGCACAGGCGTTGCTGCTGGCGCTGCCGTTCTGGTGGCTGATGGCCACGAAGTCGGGAATGAGTCCGGTGCGGCGGCTGGCGGCGTTCCCGGCGTTTGCGGTGATCGTGTTTGTCATCAGCAGAACGGGTTCGCGGAGCGCGCTGATTTCAGCCGGAGCGGCGGGGCTGGTCTTCATGCTGCGTGTTTCGTTTGCGAACAAGATGAAGCTGGCGGCGCTGGCGGCGGCGGGGGCCTGCCTGGCTATGGTGGCGGTCCCCTCCGACATGAGGTCGCGGTTCCTGACGCTGTTCGAAGCGGACCAGCCCGGGGAAACGGCGAGGGAGGAAGGCGGACCTTCGCTTGAGAAGGCGCTCGGTTCCACGGAGGGCCGGCTGGGATTGCTGCGGGCGAGCATACAAGTCACGCTGCACCATCCTCTGCTTGGCGCCGGTCCGGCGACGTTTCAGATAGCCGAGAAGGATCTCGCGGAGGAGCAAGGGCGGCGGGGGAACTGGCACGAGACGCACAACGCCTACACGCAAGTGTCGAGCGAGGCCGGCATCCCCGCTCTGATCTTCTTCGTGGGGGTCCTGGTGCTTTCGATCCGCACCAGCCACAGAATCCACAAGCAGTGCGGAAGCGATGCGCGGCTGTTGCCGCTGGCTCACACCGCACTGGCGCTCGAAGTGGCGCTGGCGGCCTACGGGGTATCCTCGCTCTTTTCCTCGGTGGCATACGGCAATCTGCTTCCGACGCTGGCGGGGCTCGCGGTTGCGCTGGAGCGATCGGCCGCGGTTGCCGCCGGCCGTTTGCAGCAGGCTCCGGCGAGCGCGGCGGGCGTGCCCGGCCCCTACACGCGGCGATTCCGAAGGCCGTCTCTCCGGGTGCAGGCGCGGCAATGAAGCGCTCTCAGCCGGCGATTGCGGAGCGGGCGCCGGAAAAGGCCGGGACCGGGCCGCGGCCGCGCGTCCTGATCGTCGCGCCATCGCTTCGGATTCTCGGCGGCCAGGCGGTGCAGGCGGCGAACCTGCTCGAGCGCCTGAGCGAAGAACCGGCCCTCGAAGCAGGCTTTCTGCCCGTGAACCCGGCGCTGCCGGGCTGGCTGGGGGCGATGCAGCGAGTGAAGTACCTGCGAACGCTGGTGACGTGGCCCGCCTATTGTGCCAGTCTGCTGCTGCGCGTGCCGCGGTACGACGTGATCCACATCTTCTCGGCCTCCTACCTCTCATTCATGCTGGCGCCGATGCCCGCGATTCTCGTGAGCAAACTCTACGGCCGCAAGATCGTACTGAATTACCACAGCGGGGAGGCGGAGGATCATCTGCGCCAATGGCGAACGGCTGTGCCAACCATCCGGCTGGCGGATGCGATTGCGGTCCCTTCCGGCTATCTTGTGGACGTGTTCCGGCAGTTCGGGCTCGAGGCGCGCGCGGTCTTCAATACGGTGGAAACGGAACGGTTCCGGTTCCGCGAAAGGCGGCCGCTTGCGCCGGTTTTCCTATCGAACCGCAACCTGGAGCCGATGTACAACGTGGGCTCGATACTGCGGGCGTTCGCGCTGATCCGGCAGCGGGCGCCGGGGGCCAGGCTGATTGTTGCCGGTGACGGAGGCCAGCGGCGTGAACTCGAGGCGCTGGCGACGGAACTGGGACTCCATGACGTGCGGTTCACCGGCAAAGTGCCGCCCGAGGAGATGCCGCGCCTTTACGACGAAGCCGATATCTACTTGAACTCGTCGGATATCGACAATATGCCGCTGTCGATCCTGGAATCGTTCGCGTGCGGCCTGCCGGTGATTACGACCGACGCCGGCGGAATTCCGTACATGGTGGCGAACGGGAAGACCGGGCTGGTCGTTGGCCGGGGAGACTACAGAGGCATGGCCGATTGGGCGTTGCGATTGCTTGCGGACGAAGCGCTGGCGTCGGAGATCATCCGCAACGCGCGGCGGGAATGCGCCAGGTACCGATGGGAAGCGGTGAGAGGCGAGTGGATGGATCTCTATAGCGGCTTGCGGGCAGCGGACGGGAAAACGCCTGTGCAACATGAACGGGTCGGGTAAGTTCCAAGCAAAGGCGCTCTTTCCGGCGGCGGCGATCATAGCCGCTTATATCGTGCTTGCGGCGGCGAACGCCTACACGCAGCGGCCGTGGTGCGACGAGGGCTGGTTCGCCAACCCCGCCTACAACCTGATCACGCACGGGACGATGGGCACGACGGTTCTGGAGCCACGCGGGAACCCTCGCCATCCCTGGGGCATCCGCGAGCACACCTACTGGATCACGCCGCTGCACATACTGGCGCAGGCGGCGTGGTACAAGACGACCGGGTTCAGCCTGGCTTCGATGCGTGCGTTGTCGATGGTGTGGGGGCTGATCGGCCTCGCGGCATGGTTTCAGATTGTGCGCGTTCTGACCGGGCGAAACGGGCCGGCGCTGGTTGCAGCGGGCCTCGTGTGCTGCGATTTTACATATGTGTCGGCGGCCTCCGTGGGCCGGATGGACATGATGAGCGCCGCTCTGGGATGGGCCGCGCTGGCCGTTTATCTGACCTTGCGGGAGCGCAGATTGACGGTGGCGGTGGTTGCGAGCCATGCGCTTGTGGCGGCCGCCGGGTTGACCCATCCCGTCGGCGGCGTGCTGGCGTTCGCCGCGCTTGCGTTCCTGACGCTGTGGTTGGACCGCGGGCGTCTGCGGCTGGTCCAAATTGCCGCCTCAACCGTTCCGTACTGCGTGGGAGCGATTGGCTGGGGGCTGTATATCATGCAGGACCCAGGCAGTTTCGTGGCGCAGTTCGGCGGAAACGCAACCGGGCGGTTTTCGCAGCTTCTATCACCGCTGACGGCGATACACGATGAAGTAGTCAGGCGTTACCTCAACTACTACGGTTTCAGGGCGACGGATTCGCTTCAAGCGCGTTTGAAAGCAGTCGTGCCGGCAGCGTACGTTGCGGTATTTGCCCTGAGCCTGGGAGCACGGCGGCTGCGGACAGGGGTAGCGGGCACATTGCTTGGGCTGGCCGGGATCTATGTTGGCGGGCTGGCAATTTTCGACAGCACGCGCCAGCCGTACTATCTCGTGTATGCCATCACGGCCGTGGGCGTAATTTTTGCCGTGGTCTTATGCGAATTTGCACTGCGCGGCGCATTGCACCGGTTTGCCGCCGTGAGCGCGGCGTTGCTCATTCTGCTCGTCAACCTCGGCACGCTTGGCTACCGTATCCTCAGGCTGGACACGATGCATAACGGGTTCGCCCCCGTTTTGACTTTCCTTAAAGAAGCAGCGCCGGCAGGCAGCGCGGTTATCGCTAGCGGGGAGTTCGGCTTCGGATTGGGATTCGACAGCGGGATCACGGACGATCCAACGCTCGGATACTACTCGGGAAAACGGCCGGACTTCATCGTGGTGGACCCCCTGACGTACCAGCAGAGCTTCCTTGAATTTCGCCGAAAGGAGCCAGCGCTTTACGGGCATGTAAAAGGCCTGCTCGGCCAGGAATACATGCGAGTTTACAACCGGAATTCCTACGAGGTATACGCGAAACGGCGGCCGGCTCGGTGAGGCGGAGCCGAGCGCTGGGGAGTTGTCAAAGAATCCTGGGGCCGCCTGGGCCAGCGGCCGACAGGGGCTGAAGCCCGTGGCTTGGCAGGGCCTTACGACACGACTGAAGTCGTGCCCTGATACAAGGCCATGGGTGCCTTTGACCGGGGCAAGCGGTGTACGCGAAACGGCGCCCGGCTCGGTGAAGCGGAGCCGAGCACTGGGGAGCTTGCAACACGGCTGAAGCCGGGCCCTGATACGAGGCCATGGGTGCCTTTGACCGGAGCAAGCGGTGTACGCGAAACGGCGCCCGGCTCGGTGAGGAATCGTAGGGGCGCCTGGCGGCCGACAGGGGCTAAAGCCCGTGGCTTGGCAGAGCCTTACGGCACGACTGAAGTCGTGCCCTGATACAAGGCCCAAGCCACGGACTTGGAATACGTGCGGATTACGACCGCGACTCCTACGAGGTGTACGCGAAACGGCAACAGGCAGGGGCTGAAGCCGGGCCCTGATACGAGGCCCACGCCACGGACAAGCGGCTTGACAAACGGGCGTATACGCATCACACTTCAAGGCAACGGGTATGCTGAATCAGTATTCCGCAGTACTCCTTTCGATCGGTATGGCATTTACCGCCTGGGGAGCGTCACCCGAGTTGCCGCGGGAGCGCGTAGACACGGTTTTGCCGGTCCAGGGCGGAAACACGCTGGGAGTGGCCGCCGATTGCAGCGACCTCCAGGCAAGAATCGATGCCGCGCGTCCGGGCGACACCGTTGTGATCCCGAAAGGTGCGACGTGCAGCGGGAACTTCGTGCTACGAAACAAGGGCGCCGTTCCCGGGTGGATCGTAATCCAGAGCGGCGGTTCGCTGCCAATGCCGGGGTTCCGCGTCACGCCGGACAAGGCCGCCCAACTGGCGAAAATCGTGACGCCGAACGGAAATCCGGCATTCCGGACGGAAGCGGGCGCGCATCATTACCGGCTTATCGGGTTGGAAGTAACGGCGGCGCCCTCGGCTGCGGTGAATGAGTTGATCAGCTTCGGGGATGGATCGCAGGCGCAAAAGACGATCGAGGCGACCCCAACGGACTTGATCATCGACCGGTGCTACATCCACGGAAGCGCGCATCAGAAGATCAAGCGGGGCGTGGGCGTGAACAGCGCGCGGACGGCGGTGGTGGACTCCTACATCTCGGAGATTCACGCGCCCGGCGTGGATTCGCAGGCGATCTGCGGCTGGAACGGTCCGGGGCCGTTCCGGATCGAGAACAACTTCCTCTCGGCATCCACCGAGAACGTGATGTTCGGCGGGGCGGCGGGCTTCCTTCCCAATATCGTGCCCTCCGATATCGAGATAACAGGTAACCACTTCTTCAAGCCGCTTTCCTGGAAACCGGGGGAGCCGGGCTTCGCCGGAGACACGTGGTCCATCAAGAACCTGCTGGAATTTAAGAACGCGCGCCGCGTGCTGGTGGACGGCAACGTTTTCGAGCACATCTGGAACGGGTTTGCGGTCCTGTTCACCGTAAGGACCCAGGGCGGCACAATGCCATGGAACGCCGTGGAAGACATCACTCTGAGCAACAACCTATTCCGGCACGCGGGGGGCGGGATGAATCTGTCCGGCTACGATGACGAGGGGAATAATCAGGGGGTTACGCAGCGCATTCTGTTCAAGGACAACGTGATCGAGTACATCGACCGCACGCGCTGGGGCGGCTCAGGCGTGTCCTTTCAGATTCTGCACGGACCGCTGGACATCAAGATCGATCACAACACGGTCTTCCAGTCGGGGTGCATGGTATTGGTCGCCTACAGCCAGCCTTCGGTGCGGTTCGAGTTCACGAACAACGTCGGCAAAGGCGACATTTGCAGCGCTTCGGATAAGGGCATCGGAACTTCTGCGATCGAATATCACTTCCCGGCCGCCGTGGTTGTAAAAAACGTTTTTGCGGGAGCGAAGGAATCGTCATACCCGCCGGGGAACTTTTTTCCAGCGAGGGCGGACATGGTTGAGTTCGCCAACTTTGCCGAAGGAGATTACCGGCTGACCGGGGGAGGCTACAAAGGGGCGGGTACGGACGGGCTGGACCTGGGAGCGAACATCGAAAGCGTGATGCGCGCTAGCGCGGCGGCATTGGCCGGGTCTCCACGCCCGGTGCGGACACTAGTTCGGGAACCGGCGAATCGCCCGAGGTAGCGATCCCGTATAATTTCAGCAACTCGGCGACGTTCTTTTCGAGATTGAACCTGAGTTCGACGAGGCGGCGTCCGTCTTCTCCCATGCTTTGCCGTAGGGCGGGATCGGCAAGCAGCAGCAGGAGCTTTTCTGCAGCCTCGTTCGGACTGCGGCTCGGGACAAGGAAGCCCGACCGTCCGTGCTCTACGATCTCAGGGATGCCGCCAACGCGCGTTGCCACCACCGGCTTCCTACAGAGCATCCCTTCCGTAATCACCCATCCGAAAGCTTCTTCCCATCGGGATAGCTGGCAGATCACGTCAGCAGCGGCATAGACGCCCTCGCCCAATGGGTCGCCGATCAAACCGGTCCACGTGAAATGGTCTTCGAGGCCGAGGCGGCGGGCCTGTTCCACGTAATGGAGTCTGCCGGGGCCGTCGCCCGCGACGACGAAATGAACGTCCTGGTTCCGTGAGAGAACAATCCGGGCGGCTTCCAGCAGGTCATCGATTCCTTTCTCGGGAACCAGGAGGCTCGCCTGCAACACAATCGTCCGGTTATGGGGGATCGAATGGACGTGCCGAAAGGCGGCGGGATCGCCGCCATCGCGGCTGAGGTCGACCGCGTCGTAAATGCGGCAAACACGCTGGGGCGCGATAAAACCGCGTACCGCACAGCATCGGCCGTTATAGTCGCTGACGCCGACGACGGTCGAGAGCGGTTGGTTCACAAGCCGGCCCCAGGCTCGTTTCCAGAGCGCGGCGGGTTGCGGGAGATATCTTTCCGGGCGCGAGGTGTGGTCGGTGAGGAAGGACCGACGGACCGAAAGACAGGCACCGAGCCAAGGGTAGGGCGTGAGGAAATCCGTGAAATGCAGGTGCAGGATGCCGGGGCGGTGCTTTCGGATGAGCCTGGCGGCTTGAAGTAGCGTGGACGGCCCGGGGTGGACGGCCCCGGGAAGCACTTCAATGGACGTGTTTGGCGACTCCAGGAACCGGCGGACGCTCTCCGGCGGCTCCTGCAAGAAACACAGAACGCTGCGCCAGCCGAAACGATCCAACTGGGAGGAGAGTTCACGCGCGAACATTTCGACACCGCCGATGCGGCGCGGCACGATGCCGAAGATGGACATTACGGCACGGGACACGGGTCAGCTCCGGGCGGCGTTCCGCCGGCTTGTGCGGCCGCCTGGCGGTGAGCGATGCAGCATCCTTGTTCCCACCAGCGGGGGCGATCCCGCCAGATGCGACGGATGGATGCCTGCCGGATGTTGCCGATGGTTTCATGCGTAGCGCAGGCCTTCACATCGCCGTTGGCCTGAATCTGAAGCGTTGTGAGGGCGGAGCAGAGGGACTGGTTTTCGTGGGCGCTGTGAGCCTCGGTGGCGATGCGCAGGCCGGCCGGATCGCGGAAGTAGCGCGCCATGGCTTCGAGCCGCTCGTAACTGTTATCTATGTGAAGGCCCTCTCGCTTAAGGCGGATCAACTCCTCGACAACCCGAACCGCCTTCTCGATATCGCGCGGCCAGTTGGCGCTGGCGGTAAACCAGGACGGATCCTCGCCGGTGTTGTAGTTCTGCTCGATGGGCTGATAGAAGACGTGAACGCCGTCGCGGGTGGCGAAGCGGGCCACATCGGCCACTTCGTCCAGGTTGTGCTCCATTACCACGGTTTTGAGGCGGAGGTGGTAACCGAGGGCCTTCTCGCTCCGCAACCGGAGCAGGGTTTCGATGCTCTTCGTGGTTGTGGGAAAGAAGTCCGGCCGGCCGCGGATTTTGGAATGCGTGTCGCTGACCGCGTCGAGAGAGATGGTGATGCGCCAGGGATCGGCGAGGGCGAGCTTTTCGACGCGGGACTGGTCGAGCCAGTAGCCGTGCGACAGCACCTCGACGAACAGGCCGCGCGAAGAGGCGTGCGCGACCAGGTCGGCCGTGTACGGCCTGAGGAGGGCTTCGCCGCCGGTGAAAGTGACGTGGACGGGGCCGAGCCAGTCTCGCAAATCATCGACTAGCCGACGCCACTCTTCGGGCGTGGGCCCCGGCTCGCCGCCTTTGTTCTTCCAGATATCGCAGTGCAGGCAGCGCGCGTTGCAGCGTTCGGTCAGCAGGAGAGCGATCGAGGCGGGACGGCACAAGGATGCGAAACGGCCCGCGGAGAATGTGCGAAGGCGGTAGTTGAGGCCCTCGTACAGCCTCTTGTAGGCGTGGTCCGCGAGCGAGCGCATGGCCCGTATTCTACCATCCAGCAATGGTTTGCCATGGTAAATCTTGGGGGCGAAGAAGGGGTGGATCTTCCGGTTTCCAGACGACCCGCGAGAATCTGAGCGTGCCGGGTAGGCGCAGCCTCGCCCCTGGGTCAGCGGCCGGCAGGGGCTTGCGGCACGGCTGAAGCCGTGCCCTGATACAAGGCCCGAACCACGGACTTCCACTTGCCTGAAGGCCTTGACAATGGCGGCCACGCAGTGCCAAGAATTACTCATTGCCCGAGAGTGCTCACCTGCGTTCGTTCCTCATCGACAGCCCGGTCGGGCTGGTAATCGTCAGCCATGCGGGGCGAACGGAGGCGGTCCCGATCTCATCCTTTTCGGAAGCCGCCCATCATCCGACGACAATGTGGATTTCCGTGGAGCGGACAAACCCCGTTCATGAAATGCTGGTGGAAGCGGGAAGGTTCGCGTTCGTCACATTGCACAGCGGGCAGGCGGACTTAGCGTCCGCCGCGAACCTGGAGTTGTACGAGTTCGGGGATGGTTTCCGGTTCGTTCGCGACGCGCTCGCCTGCGTCGCGTGCCGGATCACGCGATCCGAACGAATTGCGGACCACACGCTGTTCATCGGTGAAATGCTGGCGGGCGTAACAAATTCACGTTGCAGCACGATGCGTCCCTTGCTGCTGTCCGATTTGGGGGCGCGATGATCGTTCCCGCACGAACCATATGGGACACGCGGATTCAGTGCGTCTGCGCGGTAGTGGCGGCAAAAGAAGGCGGGGAAACCGAAGTGTTCCTCTCCGGGAATTTCGGGCAGGCGACGCTCGATCCGCCGAGAATCGTTCTGAATCCAAACAGGCTGTACCCGATCGAGGCAATGATCCGGCGGGTGCGGCGGTTCTCGCTGAACGTGCTCAGGGCCGAAGACCGCGACGAAGCGATCAGGCTCGTGCGGTTGCGGAGGCGGCAACCGCGCAAGACCGAGGTGCTGGGATGGCGCCTGGAAGAGCAGGATGAGATCCCGTATCTGCCTGGGGCGCTGCAAACGCTCTTTTGCGAGCTTGAGACTGCGCTCGACACGGGCGACCACACGGTCATGATTGCGCGGGTCGCGGAAATCCGCACCGGCGAGAACCGGGCGGGCGCGCTTCCACTGCTCTACCAGGAGGTGGCGGGCGATCCGGCGTCTCTACCGGGCCTGGACAAGCTGGTCCGCAGATTGGTGATCGGGTCGCCGCTTGGCGACGCCCTGAGGTCGCTCAAGAACCGGCTGCGGCCTCCGGACAGCCCCGACCTTCAGAAAAACACCTATCGCGCAGGCGGGCAAACGGAAGATGAAATGCGGCAGACCCTCAGCCACGGCGTGTTGGACCGCGGGCGGGTCCTCAAGCCGGGTAAACCGGCGCGGGAGGTGCGGCAACCTGTTGGTATCTGCGTAGCCGGCACGCACTGGGGCTCGTTCCACTGCCGCATGCTGCGGGAGGCGAGCCCGGCGGTGCGGCTGTTCGTCTGCGGGCAGGACAGGGCGCGTACGGAGCGGTTGGCGCGGTCGGTGGGCGCGGAGGGTTATTTCATCGGGATCGAAAGCGCGGCGCGCGACGAACGGGTCGCGGCGCTGAGCCTGGCGCTGCCGCATCACCTGCACAGGCAGGCGGCGGAGATTGCGCTTGCGCACGGCAAGCACGTGCTGGTCGAAAAGCCGATCGCGACAACCCTTGCCGATGCGGATGCGATGATCGCGGCGGCCTCGAAAGCGGGCAGAATCCTGATGGTGGCGGAGAACATGCACTTCCGGCCGTCGGTTGCGTTCGCCGCCGGAAGGATCGCGTTGGGCGATATCGGCGAACCGCTGCACATGGTGGTACGGTGCGGAGCGGTGCGGCGTCCGGAAGGCTGGGCGGCGGACCGTGAGAAGCTCGGGGGCGGGGTCTTCATGGACATCGGCGTCCATTTCGTGCGGGCCGTCCGTCTGCTTATGGGCGAGCCGGACAGCGCCTTTGCTTCGAGGCCGATGCAGGTAAATACCCGGATGACCGGGGAGGACGGCCTGAGCGTGCTGTTCGAGAGCCGGTACGGCTGGCAGGCGCACATTTTCGCGACCTGGTCACACCGCTGGGGCGCTGGGCCGGACATCGTCGTAGCGGGGGATAAGGGCACGTTCCACCTTTGGCCGGACAAACGGTACGTGGAATTCTATCCGGTGGCGCCCACGCCGTTGATGAAGCTCATCGGTTACGTGCGGCCGTACCGGCTCCAGGAGTGGCTCATGCGGCCGGGGCTCGAGCGAGTGCGGATGCGGATTCCCGGGCCGAAGGAGAGCGGATACAAAGCGGAGTTCCGCGAGTTCCTAGCGGCAATTGCGGAGGGGCGCGAGCCGGTGACTCCGGCCGAAGACGGGCGGCGCGACCTGGAGATCGTGCTCAGGGCGTATGATTCACTCGCAGCGGGCGAGCGGGTGGGAATCGGCGGAATCGCGGGCGCCGCGGTTGCCGGCTGAAGCCTCAGGAGTCCTCATGGAGCGGGCCGGGCATGCCCGGCCCCCACACGGACCATGCTTTTAGGGGCCATGGGCC
>JAEZIJ010000235.1 GCA_023436715.1 Acidobacteriota bacterium | reverse complement strand
CGCACTCCTTGGGTGGGGGGGGGGGCGCCCCGGCCCCGGGAAAGTGTGAAAGAATCCGGGGACACGCCTACGATCCTCTGGATGCGACTGATGCGTCGTATCCAGCCCGGAGTATCCCCGGATTCTTTCATAAGATACTAGCCCTGCATCTTGCGCTTGCGGCGGCGCATGATCAGCAGCACAAGGATTGCCCCGGCTGCGATCCAAAGAATTGCGGTTACCGTCGTGTTATCACCCATCTCGATTCTCCTTTCTATAACTTGGTCCTATTTTCCAAACGACTCCATCAAGGGGAACAACCCCTTAAACAGTTGCAGTAATCCCGGCCCCGCCGCCACCAAAAGCATGGACGGAAGGATGAAGAAGAAGATCGGGAAAACCAGCTTAACACCGACCTTAGCCGCGCGCTCTTCAGCTTCCTGCCTGCGCTTGATGCGCATGAAGTCCGCGTGCGTCCGCAGGGCTTCCGCGACGCTTGTCCCGAAGCGGTCCGCCTGAATCATCGTGGCCACAAGCTTACGGAGTTCCGACTCGGAGGCGCGGTCGGCGAGATTTTTCAGGGCCTCGCCGCGGCGCTTGCCTGCGCGCATTTCGAGGGTAACGAGCCCAAACTCTTCACTGATCGCCGGGTGGGTCCGCATCAACTCGCGACTGACGTTGGAGATGGCCTGGTCGAGGCCAAGGCCCGCCTCCATGCAGACTACCATGAGATCGAGCGCGTCGGGAAGCGAAAACCGGATCTGCTCGCGCCGGCGGTCTATGAGTTTTTCCAGAACCATATTCGGGCCGAAATAGCCCGCCAGAGCGCCGGCCGGGAGCACGACGATACTCAGCACCGGGTTTGTGATATACCCCCGCAGTATCAGTGCCACCAGAAAGAAAACGACGCCAAGGACGACCTTGATGCCGTAGTAGACTTTGGCCGCCGTATCAGTGCGGTAACCCGCGGCGAACAGGTACCGCCGCGTGATGCCGGCCTCCTGCGGCGAGATGGGTACCTTCTCGCCGATCTGTTGAATAACCCGGACAGCCCACTTCCGATCGTGCGGAACGATGTGCTCCAGAGATGGCGCCTCCAGAGCGGCTTCGCCGAGCCGGTCATGGATTCGCCCCGGCCGGGAGTACAGCCGGTAGCCGTATGCCGAAATCGACACCAGCAAGAGCAAGAAAAAGACGATGGAGACTGCAAGCGCCATGATCTACACCTTGATATTCACGATCTTCTTGATCAAGAAATGCCCAAGCACCATGCACACGATACAGACCGCAATCATGATGCGGCCGTCCGGATCCTTGGCCATACCCTGAAGGTATCCGGGCGCGACAATCAGCAATCCAAACATCAGGGCGACGGGCATCAACGTCAAAATCTGCCCGGTGATACGGCCATGGGCGCTTGCGGCTTTCACTTGCCCTTTCAGCTTGAACCGCTCACGGATAACCAATGCGAGTTTGTTGAGGATTTCGGCGAGATTGCCGCCGGTCTCGCGCTGAAGCAGGACAGCCGAGACGAAGAAGCTGACGTCCAGCAGCGGCACACGGGCAGACAGATTGTGAAGGGCCGTTTCAATCGGCAGCCCGAGATTCGCTTCATTGAACACCTTACGGAATTCCTGGCCGAGCGGTTGGGGCGATTCCTCCGACAGCATCTCCAGGGAGATGGAGAAGGCGTGACCGGCACGCATCGCGCGGCCCAGAAAATCCAGCGCTTCAGGAAATTGCTCCTCGAAAGCGCCGAGGCGCTTTCTTCGCTTCTGCATGACGTAGACGTAGGGCATGATTCCACAGACCAGGCCGCCAGCCAGCGCGCTCGGCCCAGGATACATCAGGAAGTTGAGCTTCGCCCCGATGAGCGCGCCCGGGACCACCAGCGCCGCCATCAGGAGCAAGAGCGAGTAGACGTTTATCGTCATTCCGGCCTGCTGAATGTTCGCTTCCAGCTTTCGCGCGAAATTGAACTGACTGAGGAACTTCGTCACCGCAATAGCTGCGCCGGACGGATTTTCCTGTTCGATCAGGACTTTCGTCTCGGTCTGGGCGGCAACGCCGCCCGCGACGTCAAGCATCTCGGCGACTTTCTTCTTCTTCTGGGTCTCCAGATACTTGAGGCCCACGCTGACGGTGAGGGCGACCAGCGCGAACATCAGCAGGAAGCTGAGAAGCATGAAGGGCAGCATAGCGCTCCTAACGAATTTCGACCGTCGTCTGGAAGATGGAAGCGGGCAACTGGATACCGGACGCCTTCAGGCGATCATAGAATTTCGGGCGAATGCCCGTCGGCCGGAATTTTCCAGTTACCTTGCCGTCATCACTCAACCCGGTCTTCTCGAACACGAAGATGTCCTGGGTGGTGATCTGATCGCCCTCCATTCCAACGCACTCGGTGAGATGTGTGACGCGCCGGGAACCGTCGCTGAATCGTGCGATCTGAACGAACAGGTCTACGGCCGAGCTGATCTGCTGGCGGATGGACCGGGTCGCCATATTGGCGGTGGCCATTCCCACCATGACCTCCAGGCGACCGAGGGCGTCACGAGGGCTGTTCGCGTGGATGGTTGTCAGCGAACCGTCGTGGCCGGTATTCATGGCCTGCAACATGTCCAACGCCTCCTCGGAGCGGACCTCGCCGACCACGATGCGATCGGGCCGCATACGGAGGGCATTGACGACGAGGTTGCGGATTTTGATGGCGCCCTGGCCTTCAATATTCGCGGGGCGCGTTTCCATGCGGGCCACGTGAGTCTGACGTAACTGAAGTTCGGCGGCATCTTCGATGGTGACGATGCGCTCGTCCTCCGGAATGAAGCCGGAGAGCACATTGAGCATAGTCGTCTTACCGGAGCCGGTTCCGCCGGAGATTACAAGGTTCAGCCGGGCTTTCACGCAGGACTGCGCGACCTGGAGCATGCCTTCGGTGAGCGAGAGATTTCGCACCAATTCCTCGGGCTGGATGGGGTCACGGCGGAAGCGGCGGATGGAAAGCAGGGGGCCGTCCACGGCGACGGGAGGAATCACCGCGTTCACGCGCGAGCCGTCGGGCAGGCGGGCATCGACGAGCGGCGACGACTCGTCCACGCGCCGCCCTACGCGCGAAACGACCTTCTCAATAATCCGGAGGAGGTGGGAGTTGTCCTTGAACTCAACCGGGGTGCGGTGGAGTTTGCCGTGGCGCTCGACGTAGACCAGCCGCGGGGTGGTGACGAGGATGTCCGATACGGTCGGATCCTGCAACAGCGGCTCGAGGGGCCCCAGACCGAATACTTCGTTCAACACCTCCTCGGTGACGCGCTCTTTCTCGACACGGCTGAGCGGGGTAGTCTCCTCTTCAACCAGCTTTGCGACCGCGCTACGAACCTCAAGCCTTACGCGCTCTCCGCCCAGCGAGGACAGCGCCTCAAGGTTGATGCGCTCGATCAGCTTGCGATGGAGGGAGAATTTCAGTTCCTGGTACTCCGGAGCCAGGGGCTGCGCGTTGAACAGGCGCGTTACCCAGCTCGCGTCTCCACGGTTGGCCATCGCAGTGTTAGTTGACATTCGTGTTAGTTCCTTCCCTTATGCCTGGCGAACTGCTTTACCGCTCCCTTACGGTCGCGGCTCGGTTAAGACCGCGAAGGGTCTGTCGCTCCGCAAAAACAACCAGTCATCTGCTGGACCGGCCACGGGCCACGCATGCGT
>JAEZIJ010000104.1 GCA_023436715.1 Acidobacteriota bacterium | reverse complement strand
TGCGCGACATTTCCGTGGAGCCCGAGGCCTGATTCCGAGCCGCGCGCGTCAGCAAGCGGTCTTCATCGCTATTGGCGGCCTGCGAAGCCGCCACCGCTACCCGAGGGGGGCTGGCCACGGGCCACGCATGCGTGGCCCCTACGAAAAACCTTGCACTCCGGGTGCGCGACACAGAAGTGCCAGACGACCCGCGAGAATCCGAGCGTGCCGAGTACGCACGACCTCGCCCCTGGGTCAACGGCCGCCAGGGGCTAAAGCCCGTGGTCTGCCAGCGTCTGGCGGCACGGCTAAAGGCGTGCCCTGATACAAAGCCCCACGGACTGTCTCGATTGCAGCGGCGCGGCGGGCCGCGATAATCTGAATGCAACCGGGGGGTCTTTATGCCATCGTCACGCCGAATTGGCTCAATTTCTCTCGACCGGGATACCTGTGAGTTTCGCGTCTGGGCGCCGCGCGCACGCTCGGTCGATCTGCACCTGCTGTCTTCCTCCGAACGCTGGGTCTCGATGAAGGCGGAAGATTCCGGCTACTTCGCGGCAGAGGTGGAGAATGTCCGTCCCGGCAGCCGCTACCGTTACCGCCTGGACGGCACTGTCGAGAGAGCCGACCCCGCATCGCGCTTCCAACCGGAGGGAGTGGAGGGTCCGTCCGAAGTCCTGTCCGCGGCCTTCCCCTGGACCGACACCGACTGGACCGGCATCCCGCTTGAGCAGTACATCCTATATGAGCTCCACGTAGGGACCTTCAGCGCCGAAGGCACCTTCAAGGGCGTGATCCCCTATCTGGACGACCTCAAGCGCCTCGGCATCACCGCCGTTGAGCTGATGCCCGTCGCGCAGTTTCCCGGTTCCCGCAACTGGGGCTATGACGGGGTCTTTCCATTCGCGGCGCAAAACACCTATGGCGGGCCGCGCGGCTTGAAGGAACTCGTAAATGCCTGCCACATGAAAGGCCTGGCCGTCGTCCTCGACGTTGTCTACAACCACCTCGGGCCGGAAGGCAACTACCTCCGCGAGTTCGGCCCGTACTTCACGGACTGCTATCGCACGCCCTGGGGAGATGCGGTCAACCTCGACGGGCCCGAGAGCGACGAGGTCCGCGCCTATTTCATCGCCAACGCACTCGACTGGGTGACCGGTTTCCACTTCGACGCGCTCCGTCTTGATGCCATCCACGCCATAGTCGATCGTTCCGCGCAGCCCTTCCTTCAGGAATTGGCCGAAGCCGTCCACCGGCGAGCGGCCGAACTGAGCCGCGGAATCTACGTGATTGCCGAAAGCGACCTCAACGATTCCCGCATTATCAGGCCGCCGGAATCGGGCGGATACGGTCTGGACGCGGAGTGGAGCGACGATTTCCACCACTCGCTCCACGCGCTGCTCACCGGTGAACGCCAGGGCTACTACGCGGACTTCGGCAGTTTGGGGCATCTCGAGACCGCATTCGCGGCGGGGCACGTTTACGACGGCCGCTATTCGGCCTACCGCAGGCGGCGCCACGGCAACCCGTCGGGCGATCTCGCGCCCTCGAAGTTCGTGGTTTGTTCGCAGAATCACGATCAGACGGGCAACCGCAAGCTGGGCGACCGCCTCTCGCGCCTGGCGCCGTTCGAATCACTGAAACTGGCCGCCGGCGCGGTGCTCCTCTCGCCCTATCTCCCGCTCCTGTTCATGGGCGAGGAGTACGGCGAAACCGCTCCGTTTCAGTACTTCGTGAGCCACACGGACGAGAACCTGATCGCGGCGGTGCGGGAAGGCCGGCGCCGCGAGTTCAGCTCTTTCTACTGGACCGGAGACGTCCCCGATCCGCAGGACGTGTGCTCCTTCCTTGAGTCCAAGCTGAACCATTCACTGAAGGACCACGGCCGCAACCGCCTGCTTCACGATTTCTACAGGGAGCTGATCGCGTTGAGAAAGCGGCTGCTCCCGTGCGTCGAGAAGCGCGGGGCCACGTTCTTATCCGAGCCCTGCGGCGTTCTGGCCATACACCGGACCGCACCGGATATGGAAATCTGCGTGCTTCTGCACTTCGGCGAAGCACTGGCCGATTTCACGTTTCCACTCCCGGGGAAGTGGCGCACGCTGCTCGACTCGGCGGACCAGCGCTGGGGCGGCCCAGGCCGATCGACACCCGACCTGATACCGGACGGCCATCCAACGCAACTTCCGCTAGCCGGCAACAGCATCGTGGTCCTCGCTTTCCCAGGCGAGCATTGATAAACTAATCACTCACATGGGCGTAGCTGCTCCGGGCGACGGCTTGAGGGAACTGGCCGAAGCTGGCTGGCAGTTTCATATCGATCTGGCCGAAGGAGCGTTCTACCTCGGTTACATCGATCAGGCCGCCTGGGTTACGCAAAAGGCCGTTCAGCAAGCCGAGGAATTCGGCACGGAAGACCCGCGCCTGCCGATGACCTTGAACCGCCTGGGGGTTCTCTACTACTATCTCGGCAAGTACCGCGCGGCCGAACCGGTCTTCGAGCGAGCGGTTGCCCTCTTTGAAGCCGCGGGCCCTTCCCGGGCGGGCGAGTGCGGTGACGTGCTTTACAACCTCGGCGGCTTGTACAAGTCTCAAGGCAAATATCCGGAGGCCGAAACCCTGTTCGCCCGGTGTCTGGAACTCTGGACCGAGACGCGCGGGGAGGAGCATCCGGACCTCGCGCTCGCCTTTCAGAATCTCGGAGAAATGTGCATGCACCAGGGCAGAGGGCCGGAGGCGCTGTTCGCGCTCCGCCGGGCTCTGGCGCTGCTGGACGCACGTAAGGTTTACGATTGGATCACCCTGGTGGTCCTGACCAAACTGGCTGCCTATTACACGCTCCAGGATCGTTACCCCGAGGCGGAACCGCACCTTTGGCGGGCTTTTGAGCTTCGACGGCATCTTCTGGGAGAGGACCATCCGAAGACCGCAAAGGCGCTCGAACAGCTTGGGCTCATGTATACCAAGCAACGGAAATTTGCCCGCGCCGAGCCGCTTTACCGGCTGGCGCTGGACATTCTGGAGAAGAGCATCGGGCGCCGGCACCCCGATTTCATGCAGACCCTGAACGCGCTGGCGGAACTCTATGTTGCCGAGGGCAAGTACACCGATGCCGAACCACTGTTCAAGCTCTCGGTGGCCGCCTTCGAGCAGGCGCTCGGAGCCGAGCATCCCCATGTGGCCGACCGTCTGGAGGATTACGCCCTGCTGCTCCGGACGATTCGCCGCACCGAGGAAGCCGACGTCTTCGAGACGCGAGCCCGCTCGATCCGGGCCAAGCGCGCCATCGCCATCTAGTGTGCTTCCTTGTGGCCGCGCATGCTACTATATTTTGAGCAGCGCAGTGCGCGTATTGGGAGGTCGTCTAACGGTAAGACGGCAGACTCTGGATCTGCTTATCGGGGTTCGAATCCCTGCCTCCCAGCCAGTTGGTAAAACCTTCTGATTCCTGGCCTTTCCTTCCTCTGCCACATCTATCGGGTTGCATCGACGGACGACGCCGATTCTTGCTGTAGCCGCGGTGCTACCCTGGATCTTTCCACGCCATAGATGAACACTCGAAACTGGTGGGCGAAAGGGTTGATATTCGAAAACTGCAGTTGCCAACTGGTCTGCCCGGGCCATATGCACTTCGATCAACTCTGCACGCATGAGCGCTGCCTTGGTTATTGGGCGATTCGCATCGAGGCTGGAGAATTCGCCGGGCAGGTTCCGCTGGCCGGCCTCCGAGCCGTGATCGCGTTCGATGCGCCGCAGCACATGATTTCCGGCAACTGGACCGAGATCATCCTCATCGACGAAAAGGCTACGGCGGACCAGCGTGTCGCATTGGAGACGATCCTCACGGGGCGCGCCGGAGGCCCCTGGGAGGTACTGGGCCGATTCGTGGGCCGATGGCTGGAGACACGCTATCCGCCGATAGACTTCACCGAAGACGACCTCACCAAATCTGTGAGCATTCCCGGCTTGCTGAAATCCGTGGTCACGCGGATTCGGGGCCGCGATCGCAGCAAGCCCGTGCTGTTTGAAAATATCTTCAATCAGATCCACGCCCCGACGCAGGTGCTGGCTACCGGAGCAACGGAGTACGACGACGGAATCATCCGGATGAGCACGTCGAAGACGCACGGACTCTACTCGAATTTCGAATGGCGGGTTGAGGCTTTCTGAATGCCGCCCGCGACCAACGCGACCGGAACACTCACCCGCACTCATCGCGCCGTCCTACTCGCGTCGTCCCTGGCGGTTACGCTGGCAGGCTGGGTTTGGTTGACGCGGGGGTCGGCCCACCACCTTCATTCCGCGCTTCTGCTGCCCCACGGCAACGGTCACCCCGGCATATGGCCGTTCATATCCGCGGTAGTGATGTGGCAGGCAATGAGCGTCGCGATGATGACGCCCACCACTTTGAATTGGCTGTTCGCCTTCGCCGCACTCGCCGGCCGCAGCGAGCCGCGACGTACGTTCCGGGCGGTGGGGGCGTTCGCCGCGGGCTACTTCTTCGTCTGGCTCGGGTACAGTATTGCCGGAGCCGTCCTCCAGATAGCGTTCCAGCGATCCGCCTTTCTCGATCACAGTGGAAAGCTGCCCTCCTCCGCCGCAGGTGTCGTCTTGATTGGGGCAGGCGTTGTTCATTTCACGCCGCTGAGCCGCGCCTGTCTGAGACACTGCCGGAACCCGCTCACCTATTTCCTCACGCACTGGGACAACGGACCCCACGGCGGCTTCAGGTTCGGAGTCGCCCACGGCGCCTACTGCGTCGGCTGTTGCTGGGCTCTGATGTTCACCGGTTTCGCAATGGGCGTCATGAACATAGTCTGGATGGGCTTCCTGACCATCCTGATCTGCGTAGAGAAACTCGCGCCGCGTGGCGATCGCATCGCCGGGGTCGTCGCTGCCGCTCTGATCGTATGGGGAGCAGCGCTCCTTTTCTGAGCGCGAAAAAGTCTGGGCAATCGATCCTACTGGGGCTTTCACTAGTTGTAATTCTGGAAAAAACCACAGTAGATGTTCTCAGGAGGATCATCGGATGCGAAAACTGTTGTCTCTCATGGCAATTGCGATTACGACGATGGCCCAGGGCGCGCCGGAACCAGTTCCCCCACGAACATACCGTTTAGTAGATCTGGGTCCGTCTTCCGACGTTACGCTGCTGGATATCAACAACAAGGGTCAGCTCGTCGGAACAAGAGTTTCGGGCGGACCGTTTGTCTACGATGGATCGTTCAAGAACCTGGGTTTCCGCGGCGTCCCGTCTTCGATCAACGACGACGGAGCAATCGTGGGATCGTATTGCCCCGATTCCACCTGTGTCGAGTCACGTGCTTTTCTGATCGACAAGCACGGCGAGTTCACGGATCTGATTCCGGGAGTGCAGTCGTTCGCCCGAAAGATCAACGACAAGGGCGAAATTATTGGTGTTGCGAGCTTCCCGGGCACATCCAACCCGAAGCGAGGTTTCATTTGGCGTGATGGCGCCATAGAGTACCTTGAGGCCGAACCGCTGGACATCAACCGGCGGGGGCACTTCGTCGCACGCAGCTTCGATGGGCCAAGGCAGAGTTTCTTCTATGCTGGGGGACAGTCCACCGCTCTACCGTTCGATGCCGTCGCTCTTAACGACTCGGACGTAATCGTGGGAGGAATTCGGCAGGTGCTTCCTCCGGGTTACTTCCAAGCGCTGGACGTTTATACGTGGACAGACGGCGTGGTCTGGCAAATGCCCGGCGAATGGGAAGGGATCAACTGGTCCGTTGCGGACATAAACAACCGGGATGAAATATTGGGCGACACATGGCTGGGGCACCACTGGCCGACCGATCTTCTGCCATTCAACCCCGTGCTTTGGAGAAGGGGACAAAACCAGTTGTTGACCAATATGCTTCGCCCGTCCGACTATGCCCAGTGGATTCTCTCGGGCGCGTCGAGGATCAACGACAAAGATGAGATTTTGGGCGGCGCTTACACGAGAACTTCGTTTCAACACAGAGTCGTTCTGCTTCAACCGATAGACGAAGACGAGCAGTGAAGCGCCGTGGCGGAGTTGCGCAGCTTCAGAAGCTAAGCAAAACGTGCCAGATGTAGAGATAGGCAAGCGCCTCGTTCTCGTCCCAAACGCGCCGCACGATGGCCGGGTCGCCGCAGATCGGCGGTAGCTCCTTTAGCTTTTCATCGAACGGGAAACAGACCCCTGCCTGGTGGCTCGGCGCCGTTACCCACGCTGGCAGCCCAACTGTCGGCTGGGCGGCCGTGGGAGGTGCGGGAGTCGGCGAGGAAGGCGACCGGTAGCGTCCGTATTCAAGCGTGGCGTCCGTCATCGCCTTCAGGTTCTCGATCGTGGCGTCGTTCTGCATGATGGCGCTCGCATCCATGATGTAGCCGCCCTCGGCGCCGATGCTCTCGATCAATTTCCGGCAGTGCGCTTTCACTTCGTCCGGTTTCCCGAACGCCAGCAGGAAATTCGGAACGCCTCCGCTGAGGCAGAACTTGCGGCCGAGCACGCTGTGAACGCGCTCGGGGTCGCCGCGGTCGATGTGGTAGACGATGCTCCCGGCGGGAAGCTCGGCGAAAGCTTCCAGGTGGGCTTCCCATTTGCCCTCGGCATAGAACAACACCTGGTTGCCCTGCGCCCAGAGAGCTTCGACGATCGGCTTCAGCGTCGCCCAATAGATCTTTTCGAAGTGCTCGGTAGAAATGAAAGGCGTGCAGCCGCGGTGCATCCAGATGGGAATGGGAATCTGCTTTTGAGGGTCGGCGCTGGTGAGGGCCATCCATGCCAGGTGAGGCATCATGGCCTGGCAGGCGGCGAGCACCTTCTCCGGGATTTCCATCAGATCGAAAGCCAGCCCGATGTAGCCGCGAAGTTTGTCCCCGAGAATATCCAGAGGCGCCTTGAGCATGCCGTTAATAGCCGGGACGGTCCCGCACTCGCGCCGCATGCGTTCCACCTGCGGGCCGAAGGCCTGGAAGTATTTCATCATGGCCATTCCGCCCTTCACGAACGAAAGGTTGTTGCGGTAGGAAGTGGACTGGCCGGGCGCGCTGACCTCGGTGGTGACCCGCGGAAGCCAGGTCTCGTAGAGGAACCGCACCGGGTCGGCGATGAGGTCGTCGTACTCCTCGCGCTTCATGAAGGCGGCTTCTTCGGAAGGCTCGCGGTATTGGAATCCGACGTCGGCCGGGACGTCAATGCCGGGCACACCGTAGTAGCGGAGCCCGATCGCCTGGGTCAGTCCGGTCCAGACGTAGACCATGTTCGCGACCGCGGCATCCCAGTCGAAATCGCGGCAGCAGCGGATGACGGCCTCGAACGCCTTGTTGTAATCGTGTGTGATTTCCTGGCAGGTGAAACCGGCGTAGCGGGCGGTGATCTCGGCCGCCATCGGGCGCAAGGGCACGCGGTCGGGGATGCCGTTGCGCATCGCCGTGACGTAGCGGGTCAACCGCTGGGTATATAGCTGTTCCGTATCGTTCGCAATCATGGTTATTCAGCTCGCCAAACCGCTCGCTCACGCTCGCGGCTCAGTAGCTATTTTGAAGACACTACACTAGCACAAAGGCGCGAATCGCCGGGCTTCAGGAAACCTGACAAACGTGTATCGCGGGACGATGCGCCCACGTATACCGGACGCCGGCCCGTGGCGGCGACCCAACCATGCCGCTCGGTTGACCAGTAAGAGAGCGCGCGGGCACTTATCCGGATCGTCACCCGCTTGCTGCGGCCGGGCCCTAACTCCACTCTCTCGAAACCGGCTAGCGCCTTCGCCGCCATCGGCACGGGAGCATTCGCCGCCGGGCCCAGGTAAACCTGCACCACCTCGGTCCCGGCGCGCGATCTGGCGTTCCGCACCGTCACGGCGATATCCTCTCCCGTCACGGCGAGGTCGGAATACTCGAAGCGTGTATAAGACAAACCGTGCCCGAACGGAAACAGCGGCTCGATCTTCCGCTGGTCGTACCAGCGGTAGCCCACTGCGACGCCCTCCTCATAGACGTTCCCCGATGGCCCATCGTCCAGCTTCTTCGGAAACGTCACGGGCAGCTTCCCCGAGGGATTTGCCAGCCCGAGCAGCAGCTTCGCCGTCGCCCAGCCGTCTTCCTGGCCGGGGTACCACATCTGGAGAATCGCCTGCGCCCGGTCCTTCCACGGCATCTCAACCGGACCGCTCGTGTTCAGCAGCACGATGGTGCGCGGATTAGCGGCGGCCACCGCCTGGATCAGCTCATCCTGCCCTTGCGACGCGAAGACCACGGCTGCCCGGGCTGCCCGCGCGGCAGCGGCCGCGGCCTCGATGTCCGCGCGGCGCTGCTCCGGGGTCATCCAGGCGAAACGTATGCGCAGGGGCTCCTCCCCTTCCGAGGACGCATGGATCTCGATGCGGTGCGCCCGGGCCGTGAGATGCAGCGTGGCCCGCGCGTTGTCGCGCCCGTCCGTGGACGGCAGAAGGCTCGACCATTTCTTCACTACCGGGCCGATGCCTCCGAGACCCGGACCGCCCGGCCGCACGGCCAGCTTTCCGTCAATCGAGATTGCGCCGGTGCCGGCCATGCCCTCGCCCACGGCGGTCTGCACCATGAACGTGTAATCGCCTTCGGCGGGAATGGTGATGCTGCCGCTCCAGGAATGCTCGCCCACGGGCAGCGCCTGAAATTCGAGCGACGCGCCGATCGGCTTATCAAGTGACAGCACCGAAGCGGGAATCGGAGCGCCGGTCAAATTCTCTCCCGCCGCGTAAGTGATCCGCGCCCGCGGCGCGAGTTTCCGAAGCGCATCGAGCGGCGATATGAGCCGGTGCTCAAACCCGAACCCGCGCTCACCAAGGAACCCGGCCGCAAGCTGCCCCGCCGTTGGGCCGATCACCGCGAGCGAGTCGAGGTCCGCGGCGCTCAGCGGAAGCGCGCCGCCTTCGTTTCGCAGCAGCACGGCGCTCTCGACCGCGATCTTCTCCACGATGCGGGCGTTCGCTTCTACGTCGATCTTCGCGGGCGACGGTCTCCGGTCGAGCAGATGAAACCGGTCCATTTGCGTCAGTATGCGCTTCACGGCCCGGTCGATCGCAACCACCGGAATCGCCCCGCTCTCCACTGCCGCTTTGAGCGGATCGGTAAAGTACGGCCCACCAGGGCGACCGGCGATCTCGCGGCCCGGCATCTCCAGATCGACGCCCTTCAAAATCGCCCGCGGACTGTGAACCGCGCCCCAGTCAGAGGTGACGAAACCCTGGAAACCGAAGCGGTCGCGCAGGATGCCGTTCTGAAGCGCGGAGCTCTCGCAGGCCCACTCCCCGTTGATCTTGTTGTAGGAGCACATGACCGACGCCACACCGGCCTTTATCGCCGCTTCGAACGCCGGCAGATAGATCTCGTGCAGTGTGCGCTCGTCGATGGTCACGTCGTCGGCGCCGTTGTACCCCGCCAGGTGTTTCACCTGGGCCATGACGCCCTGGCTCTGTATGCCTTCGATCTGGGCGACGGCGAGCCGCGCCGTCAGCAGCGGGTCTTCCGACAGGGTGGTGTGATTGCGGCGGAAGCGTGGATCGCGCACGATGTTCACGTGCGGAGCGAGTACGACGTCCTGGCCCAGCGCGCGCGCTTCTCGGCCGAGGACAATGCCGAACAGGCGCGCCGCTTCGGGATTGAAGGTGGCGGCCAGCGCGACAGGCGCCGGCATCGCAGTCGCGTCCTTATCGACGTTGATACCGGGCGGGCCGTCCGCCAGGCGCAGCGGAGGAATGCCCAGCCGCGGAAGCCCCGGCCAGTAGCCGGCGCCGGCAAGCATTTCGGGATCGCGCGCTCCGTGCACAAGCGACAACTTCTCCGCAAGCGTCATCTGCCGCACAAGCGAATCGATGCGGTCTTGCGGGGTCGCCCAAAGCAGGAGCGCTAGGAGTACAGAAAACAAACGCTCAGCCTACCACTCCGAGTCGCCTCTCGCCCGATCCAGACGGAACTGGGCGGTAGCCACCGTGGCGCCCGAAAACACGTCGAGTTTCCCGGCCAGAGCGGCGATTTTCGTCAGCGTCAGTTTATACGACGGCGCGGCCGCGGCTGCCTTGCTCATCTTCAGCGCGATTTTGCCGACCTCAGCCTTCGGATCGCGCGCCTTCGCACCCGCCTTGCTGATAACGAGCTGCCAGGCATCGCCCTCGGTCAGCACGCGAAGCGTGTAGTCGCCCTTGGGAACGGCGGCTCCCTTGAACACCAGGTCGGTGCCGGTATGGAAGGTCGCGGAAATGCCGGCTGCGCCCGGCGTGTACTCGACCGCGATCGCCTTGCCTTCGATGGTGACCGAGCTCTGCTCGGCCGCGAGGGCCGCAAATGCGGCAAGCCCGGCCGCCGCTACTGCGCAAACGAGTTTTCTCATCGTGCTTCTCCTGTTCAGGCCGCTGGTTTTTTGCGGGGCGGGACGCCCTTGGGGTGGCAGTCCACGCACTTTACCCAATGTATGTTGTGCTTACTGGACTGCGAGAAAAAGGTCGTGTCCATCTTCTCGACATCCAATCCACAGTTTGACATTTTTGGGTGGCAGGATGCGCACGACGCCCGTGTCTTCTGGCCGTGCTGCGTGTGGCACGCGAGGCAACTGATACCTTCGTGGACGCCGATGGCGGTACGATCGTCGCCGGAGCCCACCTGCATGCCGGCAACGGGCGCGTGGCACTGGTAGCAGAGCGCCTGGCGCTGGTCCTTGCTCATCTTGACCGGCTGTGCGCCGTCCATCATCGCGGGAAGCGGCAGATCGGCAACGGGCACGTACTGCTCGGTGCGGCGGTCGAACAGGGCCAGCGAGGGACGCACGAGTTCCTGCGACGGCCCGGGCACGCGCCCCTCAACGCCGGTCTTTTGAAGCGGGCTTCCCTGACGGTGCACCTGGTGGCACGCCAGACAAGGCATCGACGGCGCGTCTGCCAGCTCCGCCCGCACCAGTTTCCACGGCCCGCGCCGGTCCACAGGGACGACCAGGTCGCCGATGCCGCCTTCAAAGTGCATGCCGTGGCAGCGGAGGCAGTCGTCCATCAGCATGTTCTTCGTGTTGTGCTCTTTGTCGAGAAAGATGCGCGCGTAGCTCGCGCTGTGGGGCCCCGATTGCCACGCCGCGTATTCCTGCCGGTGGCAACTCTGGCACCGCTCGGTCATCTCCTGCACGTAACGGTTGCCCAGTTGGATTTGCTCGGGCAGGTTCCCACGGAGGTGTTCGAGTCCACGGCGCGCGTTGTTCATGTGAAACGACACGTCGGTGGTGAACGCGCCCCCGTGGCACTTCTCACACGCCACGCCGCGATGGCTCGAAGTGTGCCATCTGTCGTAGAGCGGCTGCATTTCGTGGCATGCGGTACAGCCCGTGCCGCCTCCCCGCTCGAAATAGAGGCTCGCGCCCGGCACCATCAGAACGACTGCGGCCGCGATCAGCGCCGAACTCAGAACGATTCTCTTCATGACCGCACGTTCGCGCCTTTCCAGGTCTTTATCAGGTTCTCGGAAGCGCGGTACGCGTTGGCCAGAATCGTCAACACCGGGTTGAAACCGCCGTTGGTGACGTGACTGCTCGCGTCGATTACGTACACGTTGTCCACATCATGTATCCGGCAGTTGGCGTCAACCACGGAAGCTTTCGGATCGTTGCCCATGCGGCAGGTGCCCGCCTGATGCTGCCCGCCGCTCAGCCCCGGGCCGGGAACGCGCCGCCACGTATTGATGGCGCCGGCCTCCTTGAGCCAGTCCTGGGCTTTGCCGGCGATGAACCGGGCGATCTCGATCGTATGCGGATGCTTTTTCCCGGACAGGCGCGCCACCGGAATGCCCCATCGGTCCTTCACCTTCGGATCGACCTCGACGCGGGCGTCGAACACCGGCATCTCCTGCACCGGGCCCGTCACCACGATGGTGCGCTTGTAAGCCGTGCGTACAAATTCCTTGTGCTCGGGCCCCCAGGGCGAGATCCACGGCGGCACGAGGCCCATGAACTGATACGGAAGGCGGATGAACTCGTTGGCCAGCATGGCGCCTCCGGCCAGCCCGGGATTGCCGTGATTGTAGTCGCAGATGGCGATCGAAGCACCTGGCCCGAGGTCGTCGTAGGTGTCGAAATCGAACTGGCCCACCGCGCCTGCGTACGAGTGCGACTGCAGGTTCCTTCCGACCCAATCGTAGCGATTGCCCAGGCCGTTCGGAAACAGCTTGTGCCGCGTGTTGAGCAGCAACCGCGCGGATTCGACCGCGCCGCCGCTGACAATTACGAGATCGGCGGTCTGCTCCTGAAGCCGTCCATTGGCATCGAAGTAGGCCACGCCGCGAGCGCGCCCGCGCTCGTCCAGCAGAACCTCCTTCGCCATGCAGTCCGTGCGCAGTTCGCAATTCCCGGTGGCGAGCGCCGTGGGGATCACCGTGTTGTGCGTGCCGGTCCGCGCGTTCAACTCGCAGGCGAAGCCCACGCACCAGCGGCAGCGCATGCAGGACCGGCGCCCGTTGTACGGCTCCGTGTTCCGCAGCATCGGGATATGGAACGGATGCAGCCCGAGCCGTTCCGCCGCCGGACGAAGCACCTGGTACTCTTTGTTCGGCGCGAGCGGACGCATCGGCAACGGCTTTTTTCGCGGCCCCTTGAATACGTTGCTCGTGTCGTCGCCCGAGACGCCCATCTCCCACTCGGCCTTCTCGTAGTAGGGCTCGAGGTCGTCATACGTGATGGGCCAGTCTTCGAGCGTGCTGCCTTCCACCGCGCCGTATGTCGTGCGCATGCGGAAGTCCTTTTCCAGGAACCGCCACGCCATTGCGCCGTAGCTGAACGTGCCGCCGCCCACACAGGCGGCGTTATTGGAGTAGCCAGGGTCGCTCGGGTCGAGAACATGCTCACCCCGATCGTCAACGAGCACCCGCGGGTTGCCTTCCTCTTCCGGACCGAAGCGGTTGCCGAGAACCGACGTGCGCTGATTGTACAGGTCGTCCTTGCGGCAATCGGCTGCCGAATACCATTTGCCGCGCTCCAGCACGGCGACCCGCAGGCCCGCCGCCGAAAGCTCCTTCGCCACCACGCCGCCACCGGCTCCGGCTCCCACGATTACCGCGCTAACGTGCTTCAACGCCACTTAACTTACCTTCGATTCTGCGTCGTAATGCATGCGGCCGCGCACCGGGGGAAACGGCAGGCCCACCATTTTCCAACTGACCATGTCGCGATTGCCGCCGTGTCGCGGATCTCCGTAGAAGCCCTGCCGCGTGTGCGCGAGGATCAGGTCGAAGAACGTTTTCGATTTCTCCTCGAACTCAGTCAGCAGCTCGGACTGCTCGTCCGTCGAAATCCCGGTGAAAGGCTTGCTGAACTTAGTGCGGCTGGCTGCCTCGACGGCGGCGATGCCCTCGCGGTAAGCGCGCTGGTGCTTCCTGAAATGCCGCGTCAACTGGATGTCGATGTAGTTGACGACGCGGGCGGCGCGGGCGCCTGGATCGCTATCGGACGGAATCAGCGCTTCGCAGATTGCGTCCACGGTCGCGGCTTCCTCGGCGGTGAAAAACCGAAAGCCCCGGCCGGCGCGAATGCGCCCGCACGAGATTGCGGCAGTGCCGGAGACCGCCGCGAGACTGGCGCCAAGGAATGTCCGGCGGCGAATGGAGTGCTTCCTGCTCATGGTCTCAGCCGCGGTTCAGAATGCATAGGTGTATCACGAATACACAACAGTGGTCAACCGGATCCAACGTGGTGGGGTCAGCCCTTCTGGGCTGCCGCCGGGCTTTGCCCGGCGTGGGTGCCTAAAGTGAAGAAAAACCGGATAGCAAAACCGCTCTCACTTCTTGAAAATCTTGCGCCGCAAATTCCTCCCGAACCTCTTCATGTCCGGACTGAACTCGGTGAGCAGACTGTTCTCGAGGTGGCCGATAAGCCCGAAGCCGAGATTCTGAAAAACCTGCGGCGCGGTCGGCGGCTGCGGATTCCACGCGTAGGCCAGCAGTACGCCGCCGGCCGTCGCGGCGAGCCGCGAGTATGCCGGCCGCTCCCTGCCCTGGTCGCCGGTGGCCAGCAGCGCGTGCTTGAATGCGTACTCGAGCCGCTTACTGAACCTGTTCTCGCCCGAGGGCTTGAAACGCGCGTCTTCGTGTAGCGCGGCGCCGGCTAGCAACTCGATGGAGTTCCGCGTGACACGCTGGCCAAAGCCGGTCCCGTACCGGCAGCCGTAATCGTTCGCCCCTCGCGCCCAGTATTTCGGGTCGCGTAGAAGTTGGTCGAAGCCGGCATCCACGGCTTGCAACCCTATCTGATGCCAGCCAAACGTGTTCTTCGCGTAGTACGCGAACCGTTCGCCCCACCCGAATGCAGGAGGCCCCGGAGTGGCTTGCTGGCCATACAACGGCGTCAGCAATCCCAGCAGAAGTACGCTAGAGTGCCTCAACTTCTCACCCTTGCCCGGATAGTAACACATGCCCGAAGTCCGCCACACTTTCGAGCGAACTACATATTAACCCTTGTTAGTCTTATTGTGCGGAGACTCGGTGTATACTTACTGTGAGCGGGTGTGCATACCGGCCTACCCGGCTCACCTTCTCTTCACTGCGCGGCTACCGCTCTCGGCGGCGAAGACTTCTCCCAGGTGCGTACATGCGGAACTTCTTTATACCCTCATTAGTCCTAGCACTCTGTTCCTGTGCGGCGGCGCAGTCCTCCGGCAACGGTCAGAAGCCGGCCTTCGAATTCGGCTTCGAGCAGCGCGTCCGTAACGAAAACTGGAACAATATTTTCGACTACAGCGACAACATGGACGACGAGCGTGAGCAGATCCGCTACCGCACACGCGTCTGGATGAAAGCGCCCGTAAGCTCGTCAATCGACTTCTTCGTCGGTCTCAACCAGGAAACCAACCAGAAGATGGGCAAGGTGAACAAATTCGACGAGGTGATCTTCGAGAACGCCTACCTCGATTTCAAGCGCCTCTTTGTCAAAGGCCTCTCCCTGCGCGTCGGAAGGCAGAATCTGATGCGCGGCGATGGCCTCCTGCTCTTTGAAGGCAGTCCGGGGGACGGATCCCGGACTATGTACTACAACGCCGCCAATCTGGCTTACACGCGCAAGAAATCGACCATCGAGCTGATCGGCATTCTGAACCCGGCTTACGACCGCTTTCTACCCCGCATACACGATCAGCACAAGCCCCTGCAGGACTGGAACGAACAGGCGATCGGAACTTACTACACCGATGCGAATCTGAAGGACACAACGTTCGAGGCGTACTACTTCTATAAGAAGGAACTAAAAGATTACCGTCCGTCCACAAATCCGCAGTTTCAGCCGGACCGCCACGTCAGCACGTTGGGCGGCAGGGTTGTGCGGCAGATTACACCGGCCTGGCGCGCCACGGGTGAGTTCGCGGAGCAATGGGGAGCCCAGCATCCTTCGACGTCCGTCCGCGGTTGGGCCGGGTACGGGCACTTACGGCGGACGTTCCAACGGACATGGCGGCCGTACTTACAAGCCGGTTACTGGGGGTTCTCGGGAGACGACCCGGCAACCAAAGATCGCGTTGAGGGATGGGATCCGCTGTTCTCGCGCTGGCCTAACTGGAGCGACTTGTACATCTACAGCCAGGTCAGCGAAAAGGGCGTGGGCTACTGGACGAACCTGGGCATGTGGCAGGGGCAAACCGGCTTTTCTCCCCGTAAAGGACTGGATTGCCGGCTTACTTACTACCACATGAACGCCTTCCATCCTTTCCCGGGCGACCAGCGCGTTTTCGGGAACGGCACAGGCCGCGGCAATAACATGCAGGCGCGCATGGATTTCGTCCTGAATGCGAACTGGCGCGGGCACGTCCAATATGAAACTCAGCTCCCGGGCAACTTCTATCGGGATCGGAAGACCGGATACTTCCTGCGCTTCGAACTGGTTTTCCTTATCAAAGCGACTCCGGGCATCGAAGACATGCAACACCTTATCCGTCCGTAGGGGCCGGGCATGCCCGGCCCGCTCCCCGGACCTCTTAAGAATCTGTAATCATCGACTCCCTTTCCAGAGCGCTTCCACTTAGGCCGGATGCTAGAATAAAAGCAACTCGCCGCGGAACCTGCTTCTGTATGTGCTCACCGGCGGCGTCACGTAAGCTTCGCAGCTACAGATGCTTATTGCTGTTGCCTCCGGATTTGTTTTCTCTCTCGTTGCACCGCTGATCCGGAGATTCAGCAACTCGGCGGCGGGTTGGATCCTCTCATCGGTTCCCGCGGTCCTTGCAGTTTACTTCTTAATGGCTGCCCCGGCGATCTGGGCGGGCGGGGTACTAACTTCCACTTACACCTGGGCGCCATCCCTGGGGTTGGACATTAGCTTCCGCCTGGACGGGTTGAGCCTCCTCTTTGCCCTGCTAATTACCGGGATCGGTTCAATCGTACTTGTTTACGGCGGCATGTATCTGCGAGAGCACTCGCACCTCGGCCGGTTCTACGCGTTCTTGCTTTTCTTCATGGCTTCGATGGTTGGCCTGGTGCTTGCCAACAACCTGCTGCTCGTTTATGTCTTCTGGGAGCTGACCGGCATTAGTTCTTACTTGCTGATCGGCTTCGAACACGATCGGCTGGAAGCTCGCCGCGCTGCTCTACAGGCCCTGCTCGTCACCGGCCTCGGCGGCCTCTGCCTTCTCGCGGGCATTGTGCTGCTGGGCCAAATGGCGGGAACGTTCGATGTCACCGCGATACTTCAGCGCGGCACGGCGCTTCGCGAGAACGCCCTTTATCCCGCGGCGCTGAGTCTCATCCTCATCGGCGCCTTCACGAAGTCGGCTCAATTCCCGTTTCACTTCTGGCTGCCGCGCGCGATGGAGGCGCCCACACCGGTGAGCGCTTACCTGCATGCTGCGACCATGGTCAAGGCCGGCATCTACCTGCTGGCGCGCCTCAATCCGGTGTTGGGAGGCACCGAGTCCTGGTCCACCGCTCTGATGGCGGTCGGCGCCGTAAGTATGGTAGGCGGCGCCGCGCTTGCCCTCAACAAGACGGATCTGAAGCGCATTCTCGCCTATTCCACCGTCAGCGTCCTCGGAGTTCTCACTTTCCTCATCGGTCTCGGAACGCCTGTGGCGCTCAGAGCAATGGCGGTCTACCTCGTGGCGCACGCGTTGTACAAGGGCGCTCTGTTTCTGGTCGCCGGAGCCGTGGAGCACGAAGCGGGCACGCGCGACATCACCAAACTCGGAGCGCTCTGGCAAGCGATGCCCGTCACCGCGTGCGCCGGAGTGCTTGCGGCACTCTCGATGGCCGGTCTGCCCCCGCTCCTCGGATTCATCGGCAAGGAGTTGCTTTACGAATCGGGCTTGCACGCGCCCTCACACCAGCAACTGCTGACGGCAGCCGTCGTGACGGCCGGAGCGCTTCTGTTCGTCCTGGCGGCCGTGGCAGGATTCGAGCCGTTCTTCGGCCGCCCCAAACACGCGCGCAGCGGCGTTCACGAGGCCCCATTTACTCTTTGGAGTGGCCCCCTCTTACTCTCGGCCGGAGGCCTCGTCCTGGGTTTCGCCCCGATGCTCTTGAACGATCCCGTCCGCTCAGCCGTTGCCGTAATCGCGCCCGCGGCAAACGCGCGCGTCGATCTCGCGCTCTTTCACGGCGTGACCCCGGCTCTGTCTCTCAGCATGGTCTCCATCGCGGGAGGACTCGCCCTGTACGCTCTGCACGAACGCCTGCTCGCGGCCTGTCCGCGGTACGCGCCTCTCGCCCATTACGGCCCCGCCGCCATCTACCAGCGCTCCATCACCGCCCTGAACCGGATCGCGGCTGCGCAGACCCATGTGCTTCAGGCCGGATATCTGCGCGTCTACCTGGCCATTGTGATCGCCACTACGGTGGGGCTGGTTGGAACTGCGCTGGGGCGAGGAGCCGCACTGGCGGACTTGGCCGGGCCGAGCGGTCCGCATTTCCACGAAGCGGTCCTGGCCGTGAGCATCATCGTCGCCACGATCGCCGCCGTGCGCACTTCTTCGCGGCTCACCTCGGTTGCGGCGCTCGGCGTTGTGGGCATCGGCGTGTCACTCTTCTTCGCGCTGTACGGCGCCCCCGATCTCGCAATGACCCAGTTGACCGTCGAAACCCTCACCGTCATCCTGCTCGTTCTCGTGCTGTACCACCTGCCGGATTTCGGAGTCTTCGGCCAGCGGCGAAACCGTATCCGCAATTTCGTGATTTCGGCTTCTGGAGGCGCACTGATGGCGGTGCTCGTGCTCGCCGCGTCTTCTGTCCACTACGCTCCCGGGATCTCCAGGTATTACCTCGAAAACAGCTACACGAAGGCTCACGGACGCAACGTCGTCGATATCATCCTCACCGACTTCCGCTCGTTCGACACCTTGGGCGAGATTACCGTAGTGGCGGTCTCGGCTGTCGGCGTGTGGGCACTGGTGCGCTTCCGGTCCGGGGAGGGCCGCCGCAAATGAGCTCTTCGATTCTCCGCACCACCGCGCGGCTACTCAAGCCCCTGCTGGTAGTCTTCTCGGTGCTCGTTCTGCTGCGCGGGCACAATGCTCCGGGAGGCGGCTTTGTCGGCGGATTGCTCGCGGCCGCGGCGTTTGCGCTCGAGGCGATCAGCGCCGGCGTCGTCTCCGCCCGGCGCGCGCTCCGCATCCGCCCGCAAACATTGCTCGGCATGGGATTGTCCGTGGCCGCTCTTAGTGGAATGGCGGGTCTGTTCGCAGGCAAGCCGTTCCTGGAAGACCGGTCCCTTACCATCGCGGTCCCGGGCGGCAAATTGTCCCTAAGCACCGTCCTCGCGTTCGATGCCGGCGTGTATCTCGTCGTCCTCGGAGCCGTGCTGCTTATTATCTTTACGCTGGCGGAGGAGTAACATGACCCTGCTACTCGCGGTTGTAATTGGAATTCTGTACGCGGGCGGGCTCTACATGATGCTGCGCCGCAGCCTGGGCAGCCTCATTATCGGGCTTGCCCTTCTCAGCCACGCCGCCAATTTGCTGATCTTCACAGTAAGCGGGTTGACGCGCGGCAGACCGCCGCTGCTATCTGCCAACGGTGCAGTTAGCGGCCCCGTTGCCGATCCCATTCCGCAGGCACTCATCCTCACGGCAATCGTCATCGGCTTCGGAGTGCTCGCCTTCGCCCTCGCACTGCTGCGCCGCACCTACGTGCTCTCGGGCAGCGACGATCTCGACCGTGTGCGGAGCATCGAGTAATGGGAACCTTGCTCGTCCTTCCCATCCTCATCCCGTTCGCGACGGCCGCCGCGTGCCTGCTTTTCTGGCGGCGCCGCGGAGTCCAGCAGTTATTGGGAATCGCCGGCGCATTTGCGCTGCTCGGCGCCGCCGCCGCGCTCCTGTATGAAGTCCACACATATGGAATCCAGGTGGTGCAGATTGGCGGGTGGCCTGCCCCCTACGGAATCACCGTCGTCGCGGACCTCTTCTCCGCCATGATGGTGATGATTACCGGCGTAATGGGCGCCGCTGTAGCCATCTACTCCGCCGGGACGATCGACTACGGGCGGCAGTCCTTCGGCTACTATCCTCTGTATCACGTCCTTCTGATGGGGGTATGTGGCGCGTTTCTCACCGGCGACATATTCAACTTATACGTCTGGTTCGAAGTGATGCTGATGGCTTCCTTCGTCCTCCTCGCACTCGGCGGCGAGGAGGCCCAAATACAGGGCGCGCTCAAGTACGTCACCCTGAACCTGATGGCGTCTGCCGTGTTTCTGGCGGCGGTAGGACTCCTCTACAGCGTCGCCGGCACCCTGAACATGGCGGACGTGGCGGAGAAGCTTCGCAACGCGCCGGATCGCGGGATTGTGACCGTGCTCGCTATGCTGTTCATCATTGCGTTCGGCACCAAGGCCGCCACCTTCCCGCTGTTCTTCTGGCTTCCCGCCTCCTACCATACGCCGCCGGTTGCCGTATCCGCGATCTTCGCCGGCCTGCTCACCAAGGTCGGAGTCTACGCGCTGATCCGCGTGTTCACCCTCATCTTCGTGAAGGACACCACATACACGCACCCTCTCATACTCGGCATGGCCGCCCTCACTATGGTCACGGGCGTGTTGGGCGCAATCGCGCAGAACGAGTTCCGCAGAATTCTCTCCTTCCACATCGTCAGCCAGATCGGCTACATGATCATGGGCCTTGGCTTGTTTACACCCCTTGCGCTGGCCGGCTCGGTGTTCTACATCATTCACCACATCATTGTTAAGACCAACCTGTTCCTCGTCAGCGGGCTCGCGCAGCGCTTCGGCGGATCTTTCGAACTGAAGAAACTCGGCGGCCTGTATGAGAGGCGGCCTGTCTTGGCAGCACTTTTTCTGATCCCGGCGTTCTCGCTCGCCGGGATGCCGCCGCTCTCCGGGTTCTTCGCAAAGTTCCTGCTGGTGAAGGCCGGCCTCGACGTCGGGGCCTACACGATCGTCGCCATCTCGCTGGCCGTCAGCCTGCTCACCCTCTATTCCATGACAAAGATCTGGGCGGAAGCCTTTTGGAAACCAGCGCCGAAGGCCGCCGCCCCGCGGCCACGTAAGCCCGCGGGCGCCGCGCTCTGGGCCCCGGCCATCTCGCTCGCTGCGCTGACACTGGCCGTCGCAGTCGCGGCCGGTCCCGTCTTTGAACTTTCACGCACGGCAGCCGAACAGTTGCTCGATCCGCAGTATTACATCCGGGCTGTCCTGAGGGCGCAGCGATGAAACGAGCACTCCAAAGACTCGTCCACTTACTCGAGTTCATCCTCTTCTTTCACTGGGAACTCCTACTCGCCAATCTGCGCCTTGCCCGGGACGTGCTCGGTCCGCTCACGCGCCTGCGCCCCGGAGTCGTCGCCATCCCGCTCGATCTCACCGGCGATGCCGAGGTTACCATCCTCTCCAACCTCGTGACCCTCACTCCGGGCACCCTCAGCCTCGATGCTTCCATCGACGACAGAGTTCTGTACGTTCACGTCGTCAACATCAGCGACGTCGAGGCAGTTCGTCACGAGATCAAGCACGGTTTCGAACGCCGTATCAGGAGGACCTTCGGATGACACCACTCGCCACCGGACTTGGCGTGAGCGCAGCCGGGACCGCAATCGTCCTGCTGAGCATCGCCTTTGTGCTGGCGCTGATTCGCCTCATCAGAGGGCCGGCGCTCCCGGACCGCGTTGTGGCGCTCGACCTCATGTCCACCATCGCCGTTGGCGTGATCGGCGCCTACTCGGTCACCACCAGTGAAAGCTCGACCCTTGACGCCGCGCTGATTGTGGCGCTGGTCTCGTTCCTGGGAACTGTCGCCTTCGCGAGCTTTCTCGAAAGGGGAGGCCTGCGATGAGCGCAGTCATCGCCGGGTTTTTCCTTCTGGTCGGCGCCGCCTTCATGCTGCTGGCGGCTCTCGGGGTACTGCGAATGCCTGACCTCTTCACGCGGTTACAGGCCACCAGCAAAGCGACGACGCTCGGCGTGGGCTGCCTCATGATCGGGGTCGCGATTCACTTCGGCGAGTTCGGCACCGTCCTTCGGGCCTGCGTGATTGTTTTGCTCTTCTTCGTCACCGCGCCCATCGCCGCGCATGTCGTCGCCCGAGCCGCGTATTTCCTCGGCAGCGATTTATGGGAGCACACAATCATTGACGAACTGCGCGGGCGCTATGATTGGCGCACTCACCGTCTCCGCAGCGGCCCGGAAAAACCCGCAGGCTAATGTAAGTGGGGCAGCCCCTCGGGCTGCGCCGGCCTCTCAGGCCGGCCAAGCTGGGCGGGCTGGGAGCCCGCCGCAGGGCACGGCCCTGCCCCACTGTGCTGGATCGCCTCCAGGCATTTTCATCCTTGGTTGCGGCCCGGAACGGGCCATGCCCGAACTCCCTTGCGATCGCCGGTAAAACCGACCTCCCCCGCCACGAAGCCGCCAAAATGACGCAAAATAAAGTCTATGGGTGGAAATACGACCAGAGTGCTGATTGTCGATGATGAAGAGAATCAGCGGGTCGGACTGGCAAGCATGGTTTCAGCGTGGGGTTTTACCGCCGAAACCGCAGCCGACGGACAGGAAGCTCTGGACAGGCTGGGGACCTTCCCCGCGCACGTTCTTGTAACGGACTTGATGATGCCGCGGATGGATGGTTTCGAATTGCTGCGGCGTCTTTCCTCCCAGGGAAACGGTCCCCCGGCGATCGTGGTGACCGCTTTCGGCAACATCGAGACGGCGATCGCCACCATGCACGACCTCGGGGCGTTTTGGTTCCTTGAAAAACCAATCGAGCCGCGAGCGCTTCGCGTGCTTCTCGAACGCGCCGCCTCCCAACAGCGCCTGGCCGAGGAGGCCGAACGGCTCAAGCGCGAACTCAGCTATCAGGGCGTGCTCGCCGAGTTGGTTGGGCGCTCGCCCGCCATGCAGGAGGTATTTTCGCTCATCCGGCAGGTGGCGCCCAGCAAGGCCGCGGTGCTCGTCACGGGCGAGAGCGGAACAGGCAAGGAACTCGTGGCGCGAGCCGTCCACAGCCTCAGCCCGCGAAGCGGCGGTCCTTTTGTGGCCATCAATTGCGCGGCCATGCCCGAGACCCTCATGGAAAGCGAACTGTTCGGGCACGAAAAAGGCGCCTTTACCGGAGCGCTGGAACGGCGTGCCGGCTGTTTCGAACTCGCCCAGAACGGCACAATCCTGCTGGACGAGATCGGGGATATGCCCATTGCCACCCAGGCTAAGCTTTTGCGCGTGCTCGAGGATTCCCGGGTGCGCCGCCTCGGCGGCAAGAGCGAGATTCTCGTAGACGTCCGGGTCATTGCCTCGACGAACAAAGTACTCGAAGAGGCGCTGAAAAAGAGCGAGATCCGCGAGGACCTCTACTATCGCTTGAACGTTTTTCATATTTCGCTGCCGCCGCTTCGGGATCGCATGGACGATCTCCCGCTGTTGTGCGACGCGCTGCTGCGCGATCTCAACAAGAAGCACGGCTGCCGCGTGGTCGATCTCACCTCCGAGGTCGTTGACCACCTGCACCGGTATCACTGGCCGGGGAACATCCGCGAACTCCGCAACGCGCTTGAAAGGGCGGTCATCCTGGCCGGCGAAGGCACGATTGGTCTCGATCACCTGCCCTCGACGTTTAGCAGCGCGGCCAGCCCGGCAAAGATCGACGACGATGGCGATCCCACGCGGGTAAAGCTCCGCGTAGGAACGACTATCGGCGAAGCTGAAAAAGTTCTCATCCAGCGCACGCTTCAGCACACAAAGAACAACAAGACCCGGGCGGCGGAGATACTGGGAATCAGCCTGAAAACGCTGCACAATAAATTGAAGGAGTATGGGGCGGCGGAGAGCGAGAGCTAAGCCGCTGGGTGTGGTAGTTCCCATCACCTGTGTAGTTTTATGTCGCTGACCACCAGACTGCGTCTTTTCATCATCGCGTTGCTGGTCTCGGTTGTTAGCGCCCTCTCCGCGCTCTACCTCTATAGCCTGGGCGGGTCCACCTTCGACAGCATTCTCCGGCGCGCGCAGGACAACGCGCAGCAGGTCAAGAGTTACATGGACCAGCGCATCCGGGAGAACATGGCCGACATGGCTCCCCCCGCCAATAAAGAGGAGACCAAAAAGCTCTGGACCGAACTGGTCGAAACCGACGACCAGCTTCCGCGTTTTCTTGAGAATTGGACTTCCAATTCCCAGGTAATGGACGTTATCGAAATCCTGGTAGCGGATTCAAATGGCCGCATCCTGGCGGATTCCGACCCGTCCCGAGTCGGTCACCGGGTGTATCCTCTCCCGGAGTTCAAGCAGTGGGTCAAGAAGAGCCCGTGGGGACGCCTCATAGAAATCTTTTCGCAGCGCCGCGATTACCAGGTCACACTTCCGCTCGGCATTGCAGACGACCCGCAGCCGGTCTTTACGATCAAAGTGGTTTTGTCCTCGGTATTCCTGCGCGGCACCGTGTACCCGCAGATCCGCAGCATCGCGCTGATTTTCCTTGGCGCACTTCTGCTGTCGATGCTGCTCGCGGTCGTGGTCTCGAATCTTGCCCTGCGCCCTCTGGCGACCATCAGCAAGGCCATAGACCGGATCAGCCGCGGCGAGTTTGCCAAGCACCCTCCTGTTTCCGACAGTACGAACAAGGAGTTCGCCGCCGTCCAATCCAAACTCACTCTGCTCGGCCAACAATTCCACGGAGCGCGCCAGGACGCGATTCAACTGCGCAGCAACGTCGAGCAACTGCTCGAGAAACTGGAAGAGGTCGTCTTTCTGTTCGACCGGGACGATCGCCTCGTCATGGCCGGACGCGCAGCCGAGCGACTGCTCGGCCGGGGCCGATGGGAGATCATGGGCCGCACGATGCCTGAACTCTTTCCTCCCGCTTCCGCCCTCGGTGTTGCCATAAGGAATGCGATCGAACTGCGCCAGCCGCTAAAGGACCTGCCTCTTACGCTCGACCGGGAGGGCGGCCAAAGCACCCGGCTCCTCGTGAATGTCGAGACGTTAGAGGCTTTCCCCGATCACCAGCGCATCGGCACTCTCATCACCTTGCGCGACGCCGAGACACGCCGGCAGATTCAATCCCAGCTTGATGTCTCGGCGCGTCTGGCAGCCATCAGCCGGCTCACGGGCGGCGTCGCTCATGAGATCAAGAATCCGCTCCAGGCCATCACCGTCCACCTCGAACTCCTTAGGTCGAAATTGTCCGGCGAATTCGATATGGTCGCGCCGGAAATTGAGACCATCGCACGCGAAATTCAGCGCCTGGACCGGGTCGTCAAAACTTTTCTCGACTTTACCCGCCCGATCGATCTGAAGATGCGCGACATCGAGATGGTCGGCCTCGCTCGCGAGGTCGAAGCACTGGTCGGGCCGTCAGCCGGGCGCCAGGAAGTGCGGATCGAACTCGACGCGGACCCTGCGGAGATTCACGTCCACGGCGATCGCGACCTGCTCCAGCAGGCGATTCTCAACGTGGTCGTCAACGGAGTGGAGGCCATGAAACAAGGCGGACGCCTCGGCATCGAGCTGCGGCGCATCGGGGACGAGTGCTGCCTGACCATTTCGGATGAAGGCGTGGGAATTCCGCCGGAAATTCGTGAGAAAATCTTCAATTTGTATTACAGCACGAAAGGAAAAGGCTCCGGCATCGGGCTGGCCATGACTTTCCGGGTCGTCCAGTTGCATAATGGTACTATCGATTTTACAAGTGAGCCTGGCAAGGGAACGACGTTCCGGCTGCGGTTCCCCGCAATCGAGAAAGAACCGTTGCGTAGCGCCTACACTACGGCCGGAGACAACAGGCCGGGGCGGTAGCCCAGGTTGAAAGATGAGGGTTATCAGGTCTTTTGCAATCGCGGCAGTGCTGAGTTCGGCCGTCGTGTCCTCGTCCTGCAGCCTGTTTCGCCATTCGACAAAAACAGCCAAGGCTCCCAGGGCGCCGCAACCGGTGCTGGTGGTGCCGCCTCCAAAACCGGCGCCGCGAGTTGAGCAGGTTTTGCTTTTGCCTCCGCCCGAATTGCCCCCGCAAGAGCCCGGCGCCTGGTTGCCGCCTCCGGTTGAAGAGAGATTCCCCCCCGCGCCGCGACCGCCGAGGCGTGCCCGCGTCAGGGAAAGTGCCGACGTGCCGGCGCCTGCACAAGCCGAGACCGCTACGGTTCCGGCGGCCCAGGTTCCTCAACTCGAGCAGATCCTCACTCCCGAACAGCAGCAGGCTTACAACGACGAGATTGACCGCAACATTTCGCGCGCGCAGCGCACGGTATCGGTCCTCAACGGCCGCCGCCTCAGCAACGAGCAGCAGACCTACCTCGACCGCATCCGCACATTCCTCCAGCAGGCATCAGAGGCCCGCAAGAGCGACCTGTTCCGCGCCCGGAACCTCGCCGAGCGCGCCAGCGTGCTGGCCGACGACCTCGCCAAGAGCCTGCAATAGATTGTGAATCGGGCGGAAGAACCGACCCTCGTGACCCCGGTTACAGAAAGACCACCGATAGCGCGCTATAACATTGGTGTGCCAGACCAATACACATACATCCGCGATGCCCGCGAACAGGCGCGCGTGCCCGAAAACGGCATCTTGAGTCAGACCGTTTACAGCGACGACAAAACCAAGGTGGTTCTGTTCGGCTTTGCCGCCGGGCAGGAACTCTCGGCTCACACCGCTCCCTTCCCGGCCACACTCACGTTTCTGAAAGGGGAAGCGTCACTGCGGCTCGGTTCCGACGAGCGCGAAGCGGCCGAGGGCACATTCGTTTTCATGCCGCCTTACCTCGAACATGGAATCAAAGCGAAGACCGAAGTCGTGATGTTGCTGACGATGTTGAAGGAGAAGAAAGAATAAAAGGGGAAACCGCCCGGCGCCGGGCGGATGACGCCGGGCGCCGGGAGGGCTGGAAACATTTACGGCTTTGTGATGGGTTCTGCTTGATCCTCATGCACAGCCGGAGCGGTCGTCGTGTTCGCCGACTGCATCTGGCGGGTTTCCGTCTGCTGCTGCGTCGCGCCCGCGGCAAGGTTGGTCTCCGGGACCCAAACCTTCACCACAACGCGGCGCTGCTCCTTTTTTGTGAGCGAAGCCGGCCGGTTAGCGGCCTGGCCTTCGGTCACCCGTTGCGCTCCCAATCCGATCATGTGGATGCGGCGGAGCGGTACATTGTGGTCAACGAGGTAGCGCACGACTGAGTCGGCGCGGCGGCGGCTGAGCGCCAGGTTGTAGTCGCTCGGCCCCGACTTATCCGTGAAGCCTTCGATCTCTAGTACGTAGCGGTTCATTCCGCTGGTCTGCTGAATCACCTGGTCGAGCTTGGCTTTCGCGTCGGGCGTCAGTTCAGCCCGGTCGAACCGGAACAACAGGTCTTCCGCTGAGGCGAGCTTGAAGTTGTCCATTGTCTGAAATGCGTTGGACAGGTCGCCCAGCTTTGTCTGGTTCGTGCGCGCCATCTCCGTCGCGTTGCGGGCGACGTCACCGGCCTGGACGGCCTTGACGTCGGCCTGCTGTGCGGCGCGAGCGGCGTCGTTAGCCTTGTTTTCGGCCGTCATCGCGCGCTCTTCGACGCGCGACACGTCCTTCTCTTCCTTGCTCTCAAGCGACGCGAGGGCGTCCGACTGCTTCTTGTCTACTTCCTCTACACGCTGCTGAATGGGACTGGTCTGCTGCCGAACGTATTTCTTCGTGGCGCAACCGGTCGTGGTAAGCGCGGTCAGAAATACTAATCCGCCGATTCCCACTCCCACCAAAGTATTCGAGGTTCTCATGTCTGCCTCCCGCCGCCAACTTAGGCACGTAGAAGGCCACTCAGGACGAGCTTTGTAGGTTGCTGACCAGAAAGGGATTGTACTTACGATGGGGCTGTGGTGAACACGAGAAATTTGCCCTCTGCACGACCTGACGCGGTAAAAATTGCCCGGTCGTGAAGATTAAGACCGGTGTCTATTAATTTGAGTTAAGTCATTGAATACAGGCTCCGGACCCACCGGCTCAGCCCCGTCTCCCCACACTCACTCGCGGCCCAACCGGCATTTGAGACCGAAGCCTGTCCCCTACGCCGTTTACAGGGGCAATCGGGATTCCAGTCGGAACGTCTGACGGTCGCGGGCGCCCCAGCCATATTTGTAGGCTTCGTTCCCCCGCAGGAAGTCCGCCTCAACGCAGCCTTCGCGGGCAGCCTGCTCCAGAACAAGCCCTAGCGCCACGGTGCCCGGGCTCAAAGCGGCGGCTGACGGATCGATTCCACTCAGGTACGTCCAGATGCGGCGATGGCCCTGAAACCCGTAGATAACCGCTGCCAGTGAGCCCGAGTGGCGCACGCCGGAAAGCAGCAGCCTGCCGCTTGCGAACAATCCGGCGGCGGCCCGCCGGTGGAAGGTCTGGAGCGCAGCGCCGGCGAGGACGCCGGGTTCGCCGCGTTGGCTCCATCGTGCGCTATGCAGCCGGAACAGAGCATCCAGGAACTCTTCCAGATTCCGCGAACCTGCGTTTTCGATCGGGCCGAGGTGCCGTCCGTACCGCCACACGGCGCGCCGTTTCGCCGCCGGCAGCACGACTACCGGGCATACCGCGCACGGACCCACATCAGCACTTGCCGGAGGAGTTTCGAGAAGCGGTGAACCTGACGGCACGTCGGTGAATTCGAAGCGCCGCCACGGAAGAGTTCGCAGATGCTGCCACATTGCCTTCGCGGCCTCGTCGCGATGCTCCGGTTCGATCAGGACGTCCAGGTAATCCGAAATTCCCGCGCCCAACAAACGCAGCACGCCACCCTCGATCCGGAACGGCCCCACGCCGATCAACCGAGTGGTCCGAACGGCAAGAACGGCGAGTTCACCCGAACCAAACGAATCCCACCACGGCAGGAGCCATTCGGGCGTCTGGAAGGGCGTCGCGGAGGAGCATCGGTCCCACAGCGCGGACCATTCGGGCCGCAACGCTTCCAACGCTTCAATCGTGCTGATCTCCTCGACTTCGATCATTGCGCGGCCAGCCGTTTGTAGAGTTCCAGATACTCGCGGGCGGTCCGTTCGGCGGAGAAGCGCTCACAGGCTACGCGGCGGCACACGTCCGGGTCGATTGCTCCGGCGGCTTCGATCGCGTCGGCCATCTCAGCCACGCTCGAAACCAGGAAGCCCGTCCTGCCGTGTTCGACGATATTGCGCAGCGCGCCGGACGGATACGCGACCACGGGCGTGCCGCATGCGAGCGCCTCCATCGCCACCAGCGAACTGGTCTCCGGAACCTGGCTGGGAGCGAGCAGGCACCGCGCGGCGGTTAGCAGCCTGCGCTTTCGCTCGAACCCCACCGGCCCAAGGAAACGGCCCCCGTTCAGCCTCGGCAGAAACTCCTCTCGGTAGTAGCGCTGGTGCGCCTCATAGGGGTAAACCTCTCCCGCGACGAGCAGCGGTACGCGCGCGCGGGTGGCCGCTTCGAGCGCGATGTGAAAACCCTTCTCCGGACAAACGCGGCCGAGCGCGACTGCAAAGCCGCGCTTGCGAATCCGGCTGTACAGCCGCTCCACCGGTACGCCGTTTTCAATGTGTGGAAGCAAGCGTGGGTCGTCCGGCCAGGCTGCCCGCTGGCTCTGCGAGACGCAGTTGAACCAGGTGTTCAGGCGATCTGTCTTCAGCGGATCGGTTGGATACCACTGGCGCGGCACGTGAAGCGTGACGAGTACCGGCGGGTCGGGCGGCGGGAGGTGCGCGGCGAAATCCTGGCCGTGCATGTGAACGACATCGACGCGCCATTGTGCCAGCACATGCGCGATGGCGGAGCGATACTCAGCCCGTGACGCTCGAACCAGCGTTCCCGCCGCCTGCGAACCCTCACAGGCGACGACAATTGACCGGTGTCCTGCGCGGACAAGAGCGGCGTCGAGCATTCGAAGCACCTGCTCCGCCCCGCCCGCCGTTTCCGGGCGCACGGCAAATAGAGGGTAGGCCACGCTGAGAACGGTCAGGGGCATAGTGCGGCTAAGGCGGCGCGAGCGCGCTCGATCCATTCGGCACTCTTGACTCCCCACGAATAATGGTCGTAGAGAATCTCCTGGGCAGGAAGCCGCGAAAAATCATATCGGGGCGCGGCACGAATCCGCTCGGCATCACACCGAAAGGGCCGCAGCGTCTCGCGCTGCGTTCGGAAGCACTCGATCATCCGCTGCTTTCGGGCGCGTGCCACACGTGAGAGCAGCACTGTAGTCACTGACCGCGCACAGAGGAACTCGCCCGTGACCATCGCCCCGCCCCGGCAGTGGTAAGACGTGAACTCGCGAATGGCGGGCGGTGCGTCAACCATGCCGCACGCCGCGTGAACCGCAAACGCACAGGCGTCGTGATCGGGGTGCCCGCCTTCATACGGATGCGTGTAGACGGCATGCGGCGCAAGTTCGCGGAACAGGCCCGCGATGCGCGCGGTCAGGCCGGCCAGATCGAGCGAAGCTTCCTGGTCCGCCACACCCAGGCACGTGGCCCGTTCCGGTGCGATGCCGGCGATGCCCAGCGCGGCGAGCAGTTCGCGGCGCCGCACGGCTGCATGTTCTTCACGGGCCGGAAAACTCCTCGGAGCGCCATCGGTGACGTGAACGATACTCAGGTTTTCGAATGCGTGCAGTTGCCCGCCGAGCCCGATTGTTTCGTCGTCCGGATGTGCCACCACCAGTAGATTAGGCCGCATAACGTCGAGTCATCCTCGCACAGAATTCCGCAAATTCCTCAATCCGCCGGGGCGGACTGGTGTGATGCGGGCGCACACCGTGCGTTTCCGGTGTGAAGCAGAACGTCAACGTGACATCGAATTCGTCCAGCGCGCTCATCTGGCGGTCGAACCATTCGAGCGCGTTGGGCCGAAAGCTGTCAGCCCAGCTCAATCCCGTCCGCAGATGGCGGACGCCCAGCTTGCGCATCCACTTCACGGCATCATCGAGCCGGTGATCCTCGAAGTGAAGCCATTGGCAGATGCCGAGCGACGGCGCGTACTTCGAGAAATGCGCCAGTGCGCGTTTGGGCGTGCCGTCTTCCCGGACCAGCCCCATGTAGAAGTGCCGGTAGTAAGCGGACCCTTCAGCCTCGCGGTGGCGCGTCGTGGCCGGCCACGCCCGCGGAAGGTCGTACAGGCTGTACCAGTGTATGCGGTCGGAACGGCCGATCAGCAGTTCCGCGCTGCGCTTCAGCCCGAATTCCTGTACTTCTTCCGCTCCGAAAGTGGAGACTCCGACTTCGGTGATCCACACTGGCAGGCGGGTCACATTGCCGATCTCGGCCAGCTTGTCGGGCCACTCGTGGATCGTCCAGTGGTTCCAGTCCAGCGGGAAGCCATGCACGGCGACCACATCCACCGCGCCGAGCACACCCTGCCGCGACATGTTGGCGATGAAGTCCGGGTCGATTGGCGAGATGCCGCCCAGGACGCGCAGCAGCCCCGGCGCTTCCGCCTGCACCGCACCGGATGCGCATTTCACCATGTCCGCATAGATCTTCCAACCGGGATCGATTTCAAAATCCCAATGCGAAAGATTGTTCGGCTCGTTCCAGAACATCACCGCTTCGATCAATCGCGCCTCCCGGGTGGTAGTTCCACGCGCCGGCAGAGGAACACTTCGGCTTCCGGGCGGGCCAGGATTTTGAATCCGGCGCTGCGCAGCATGGCTTCCGCGCAGGCACGGTTCGGAATCCACCAATTCGTTGGGTCGTTCGAATAGCAATCCTCGATGAAATGCAAACGCGGAAATCCGGTGCGGTCGAAGATACCGGTTTCGGTAAACGGGTAGTCGCCTTCCACATGCTCTACCTCGTCGCTGCCGCGCAGCATCGATTGGAAGACGAGCAAGTCGCCGGCCACGTGCTCATGAAGGAGATCGAGGGCAAGCAGCGGATGGCGCAGGTGGTAAAGCACGCCGAGGAACAGCACGATATCGAAGCGCTCGCCGAGAGCGGCGACGTCGTAGACCGAGAGCTTCCTGAATTCGATTTCAACGCCGGAAACCTCGGCGGCGAAGCGCGCCTGAGCCAGATAGCCCTCGTCGTTATCAATTCCAACTACGCGCTCCGCTCCGCGCCGCTTCAGTTCGAGCGAGTAGTAGCCGGCGTTGCAGCCGATATCGAGCACGGTCTTGCCCCGGAGATCGGCCGGAAGCGCGTGCGCGAACTCGCGCCACTTGACCGCGGGATAGTCTCCGAGGAAATGATCGGGCGCAGTCTGAACGCCGCCCAGGTTCAGGTTGTGGAACCACTCTCCGAGGTCCTGCACGCGCCGGCGGATCTCCTCGGGAGTGAACATTGCCGGCTGGCTCATTATGGAGCGCTCCTCGCAAAGCCTTCCGCACTGGCAACCGGGGGAACAGAGCGGGTGCTTAACAGCCGGAGCGCCTCGCGGTAGCCGTTGAAAGTGCCGACGTCCACATAGGCTGTGCCCGCCCGCACGCCGCACGCAGCACCGCCGCGCGCGATGTATGCATTCACGAGCGTGCCGATGTACTCGTCCTGACGGCCGCGTTCGCGCCACAATCCGTAGAGTTCCCCGAGCACCACTCCAGGCATCTTGAAGGCCCCCCAAACCCATTTCGAAGCGGTGCCGGGCTGCTTCACCTGTATCTCGGTCACGCGGCCCGAATCGTCCGTGACCACGGCATCGAACAGTTCGGGGCGCTCCACCGGAAACAGCAGGAACGAGAGCATGTCGTCAACCAGGAAGCAGAGACCGTCTTCGGGAAACCAGATCGTGTCGGGCAGGCCTACTACCACCGGCTCGGAGGGCGCCACCAGCGGCAGCGCGCGGAAGATCGCGTCGCAGAGACCCAAGGGCCTCGGCTGCACGGCATAGGAAATGTGAGTGCCGCCGATGGAACCGCCGTAATACTCCAGGATGTCCGACTTGCCGGGCGAGATCACGAAGCATATCTTGCCGGCTCCGGCAGAGATCATACGCTCGATGAGGTACTCGCTTACCGCGCGCGGCCGCTCCACTTCGCCATCGAGCCGGCTCCCGACCGGAAGCAACTCCTTCGAAAATGCGAGCGGCTGAATCCTGCTCCCCACGCCGGCCGCCGGAATGATCCCCCACATGCCTAAACCTCCAGGTAATGTTCCAGTTCGCCGGCGCGCCGGGCCGCTGTGTGCTCGGCAAGGGTGCGTTCGCGCGCCCGCCGCCCGATGCGATCCAGTTCCTCGCGGGGTGTTCGCATGGCCTCGATAGCTCCCGCGGTATCGCATGCAATCAGGATTTCGCGGCCGGGCTCGAAGAACTGTTCGAGACCGTCCCACCGGTCGCTGAGAACGGGTGTGCCACACGCGGCCGCTTCGAACAGCCGTCCCGAGGGGCAATAGCCCATTTGCGCCATCGCGCGCCGCGTCACGTTCAGCGTGAGCAGCGATGAACTGTAGAACGCTGGATGCTCGGCGGGCGGCAGGTGGCGCACGAAGTAGATATTCTCTGTCCAGGAAAAATCCTGGGGATATAAAGCGCCGCCGAGCACGAAGCGGCGTTCCGGAAGGCGCCGGGCCGGGCCGATGAAAAGCTCCTCCAGCGCAGCCTGCCGGTCCGCCGCATAGGTTCCGAGATAGGAGAGATCGGCGCGGAACCGTTCGAGTGCGGGGACGCGGCGGTGCACATCGGGATCGACGCTGCCGTACAGCGGAAAAACCCGCCGCGCGCCGAGCCGCTCCCGCAATTGGGAAAGCGCGGTCCCACCGGTGTAACTCAGCACAAGGTCGAAATCGCAAAGCCCGCGCGGGCCTATGTACTCCACCGGCTGCCCGGAGCGCAAGCGGTCCAGCGTCACCGGAGTGTCGAGATCGTAGAACACCGAGCGAGCCCTGGAGGAAAGCGCGAGGTCTGCGGCGGCTATCGCGTCCGGGCAGTACGAAGTGACGATGGCGGCATCAGCGCCCTCGAGTTCGGCGCGCGCCGCGGGCAGCACCTCATCCCAATTGGGATACAGGCAGAGCCGCAGGCCGGGCATTTCGATCAGGTCCCGATGGTCGGCATAGTAAGGAACATCGCGCTCGAAAAAGGCGATGTCATGGCCGCGTCCGGCCAGCGAGCGGCACAACCCCCGCCAGAGCGTGGCATGCCCATTGCCCCAGGAGGAACTGATCGATAACCCGAATATGACGAGCTTCATCGTGAAGCTTCGGGGTTCCCAGAAAGACGAGCGATCTTAGGATCAGTCTAGCAAGACTTACACTGGTAGCGTGGGTGAGGAACGATACGACGAGTACGATCGCATCGCCTGGTATTACAGCAGGGGATGGGGCGAATCGTTTCACGATCAGGCTCGGGTGGTGCTGCGGGATTGGATCTATCCGCGACTGGCGCCCGGAGATCGCGTGCTCGACCTTTGCTGCGGCTCCGGCGATCTGACCGTCGCACTCCACGCCGCGGGATTCAAAGTCACGGGGCTGGACGGCTCGGCGGAGATGCTTGCGTTCGCTCGCGCGCGAGTGCCCGATGCCGAGTTCGTGCTCGAGGACGCGCGCAGCTTCCATTTCGAAACGGCCTTCGACGCCGTCCTCAGCACCTTCGACAGCATGAACCACATCCTCGTGCTGGAGGAACTCGAGTGCGTCTTCCGCAACGTGTACAGAGCGCTTGATGAAGACGGGCTGTTCGTCTTCGACATGAACATGCAGGAATCCTTCGAGACCCTGTGGCAGGGCACATTCTCCACCGTGGAACCCGAGCACGTTTCGGTGACGCGCGGCAGCTACGACCCGGCGGAGAAGATCGGGCGGGCGGAGGTCACCATGTTCCGCCTGCAACACGGCGCCTGGGAACGCCACGACGTGGCGGTCCTCGAAAGGTGCTACAACGAGGCGGAAGTCCTCAACGCGCTGGAACGGGCGGGCTTCAAGGAGGCCACGGCGCACGATGCTTACGAAGTGGGGATGCGAGGCGACAACGCGCTCGGCCGCACTTTCTTCTTCGCGGTGAAATGACCGAATTCCTTCTGATCCGCCACGGGGACAACGATTTTCTCGGCAACAAGCTGGCCGGTTGGATGCCGGGCATTCATCTCAACGACAACGGGCGCGCGCAGGCGGAGTGGATCGCGGACACGCTTTCGCGCATCCCGATCCGTGCGATCTACAGCAGCCCGCTCGATCGCGCACGCGATACGGCGGAACCGCTCGCGAGGCGCCTCGGAATCGAGGTCCGCATCTCAGACGCAATCGGCGAAGTCCGTTTGGGCGAGTGGACGGGGCGCACCTTCGATGAACTCCGCAATGACCCTGAGTGGCGGAAGTTCAACTGCTTTCGGAGCGGGTCGCGCGTTCCGGGCGGTGAAACCCTGATCGAAGTGCAGCACCGGATGCTGGCCGCATTGGAGGCAATGCGTCGGGCGCATCCCGAGGGTACGGTCGCGATTGTGAGCCACGGCGATCCCATTCGCGCCGTCCTGTGCTACTACCTGGGCATGCCGCTGGATCTGATGCACCGGCTGGACGTCGAACCCGCGTCGGTAAGCGTATTGAAACTCGGGGACGACTGGGCCCAAGTGCCGCGCATCAACGTAACGCAGGAACTGCCGTAGCCAGACAGCGTTTACCTCCGGGCAACACACGCGTAGCGCTCCGTCAAACTTTCAAATCGCGCGGCGTCAGCCGTGCCCGCGATCGCCTTGCGAGCAAGCGTGACGTAGCCGAGGCGCCAGGCGCTGTATGCCCGGATGTAAAACGGCAGGCGGCGCGCGATGCCGTGATCCCCCGCGACCGCGGCGTACTTCTCCGCCAGCGACGCCGGGTCCATCGAGAACTCAACGGCCGCGCCGGCGATGTCCCATGCAATGTCCTGGCAGCCGGGGAAGAAGTGATCGTCATGGTGATCGACGGCGTCGGTCTTAAGATACCCATCAGCAGTCACGATCCACTCATGCGGGAGCATGCGGCCGTCGATGGCCACCGTTGGCGCATCGCGGATCGCGGCGCGCACTCCGCCCGGAACTTCGTAGCCCGTGTTGACCCGAATCATCTCGACCAGATCATCGAAGGGAAGGCGGCGCGGAGAGTCGAAGTTCTTCACCAAATGCGCCAGATAGCGTGCCATAGCGTCGAGCAGATCCCGGTTGATGTCCTCCGGTGCGGACAGCGGCCGGCCGGCGATGAATGTTGTGCGCAGAAAGCCGCTTTCGAGGCCCAGCGCGGGCGGACAGAATCCGGCATCGGCGAGCTGGCGTGCGCGCTCGAATCGCGGCGCGCCGTAGCGGCCAAGACCGGCAAATTTCAGCAGCGCATCTCCCTCAAGGAACTTCCGCCGTTCGTGCTGTGGCTGCACCGCGGGCCAGCGAGACTCCTCGGGATAGAGCAGGCCCCGCCACGCTCCCGCGGAGAGATCGCGCGCGCCGGCGAGCGGCATCGCTTCCTCAAAACTCACGCAGTACTTCGCGTGGCGGCGCCAGCGCTCGCGCGCTGCTTCCGAAACGAATGCGCTGCCATCGGGCGTCCAACTCGGAAAGAGAGCGATCCTCTCGTCAGGAACCCCCAATCGCGACAGCGCTTCGGCCGCCGAGGCCAGCGACGAACCGCTGAGGCCGGGTCCTTCATCGACAATGGCGAAGTCGCAATCGACCAGGCGCCGCAGACGCCACTCCAGGCCGGGCGCGAGCACCACTTTTCGGTCGAACGGGTGGCCGCGCGGCCGCAGAGTGATGGAGTCCACCGCGCACCCGCAGTCTTCGAGCGTCGCAGCGACCACCGCGCTCAGGCTCGTACCGATGTTCCGGATACCGATGACAACCGCGTGCCGCGGGCGGACCGCGCGGAAGTACCGCCGGGCGGCTTCGAGGTATGTTTCGGGGTACAAGCCGTACCACGCGTAACCCTCGGAAATCCCGACAGTCGCCTGCGCCGGCAGGTTCATCGATTGAAGGGCGTCCAGTTCCGCAAACACGCGTGCGCGCCAGGGCTTACCGCAGAAAACGTGGGCGGCGGCAAGCGATGCTCGGCGCAGGGCGCGGGCAATGGCGCAATCGGAGTCGGCATTCGGGCAGACTGCATCGACGATTCCAGTCTCGAGTTCGCCAAGCTCGATCAGAAGAGCAGTGGGCTCGATGTGCGGAGCCCGCAGGCGTTCGAGCGCGCTCGGAACGTGTACCTGCCGTTGGTGATTGCGATAGACAATCATCCCGGAGAGCGGTTAGTCAAATGGTAGCAGGACCCGCTACCGTTCAACTCGCAAACCTCCTCGCCGGATGCGCGATTCCCGCGTTTCAGGCCCTAAATGCTTGGACTTTACGCGAATCCGGTTATCATGAAAGAGCCCAAGCAGGCGGCATTAACCACACTTCATCATGAGTATCAACATCGGTCTCGACATTGGCGCTATCAGCCTGAAGCTGGCCGCTTTGGGCAAACCTGAGGATCGCGGATGTTTCGAAGCGCTGTGTGCCGCGAAGCCGGGGTTCCGACTCATGGATTGGGACGCACCCGGCGGCCGGCGGCTTCCGCTGCTGCTCTCCGACTACCGGCGTATTGCAGGGAGCCCGATTCAGTCCACCTTCGACCTGCTGCAGGAGTTCTACGAAGAGGTTCCTGAACTTCGGGTCGAGGGAATCCGGGTCACCGGGTCGGGAAGCCGCACCATTGCGAAGATCCTCGGGATCTACTTCGAGAACGAGTTCAAGGCTGTCGCGAAAATGATCGCCGCGTTCTACCCGAACGTGCGAACGGTCTTCGAGATCGGCGGCGAGAGTTCCAAGTATCTGCGGCTGGAAAAGCAGCCCGATACGGACACGTGCGGGATAGTGGATTACGACCGCAGCGGCGAGTGCGCCGCCGGCACCGGTTCGTTCCTCGACCAGCAGGCGCTACGGATGAATTACTCGGTCGAAGAGGTCGGGGACGTGGTATGCGGCGCGGGTTGCGCGGCGCGAATCGCCGGGCGGTGCTCGGTGTTCGCCAAGTCGGACATGATTCACGCGCAGCAGAAGGGCTATCAGCCCTCGGAAATCCTGCGTGGCCTGTGCGACGCCGTTGCACGCAATTTCAAAAGCTCCATCGTGAAGAGCAGGCCGGTAGTCGCGCCCGTCGCGCTCATCGGCGCGGTGTCGCAGAACGTTGGCGTGACGAGCGCGATTCGTGAAGCGTTCAACCTGGGTGAAGGCGATCTGTTCGTCCCCGAACTGTACGCGTGGTGCGGCGCGATCGGCACGGCGATGCTCGAAGCCGAGGAGCGGCGCAAGCGCAGTTTGCGCGACATACACCGCCTCGCCCAGCATGAAGCGGAGGAAGCCGCCCGCGACACGGCACCGCTCTCGATGGAAAACGTCGTCCTGCTGCGGGACCGCCTGCTGCCCTACGTGCCGCCTCCCAACGGCGAACCGATTCCCGCTTATCTCGGCATCGACATCGGGTCCGTTTCGACGAACGTTGTGGTGACGGACGCCAACGGCTCCGTGATGCAGGACATCTACCTGCGCACCGCCGGCCGCCCGATCGAAGCGGTTCAGCAGGGCCTTGCCGAAGTGGATCGCGTGTGGGGCACGCGGCTTGTGGTTCAGGGAGTCGGCACTACAGGTTCAGGCCGGGAGTTGATCGCCGAACTGGTAGGCGCGGACGTCATCAACGACGAGATCACGGCCCACAAAACGGGTGCGCTGCACATCTCGACCACGCTCGGCGGCGAGCCGGTGGATACGATCTTCGAAATCGGCGGCCAGGATTCGAAGTTCATCTCCATCGAAAACGGCGTAGTGGTGGATTTCGCCATGAACGAAGCGTGCGCGGCCGGCACCGGTTCGTTCCTCGAAGAGCAGGCGGAAAAGTTGGGCATCAGCATCAAGGGCGAGTTCGCAAACCTCGCACTGTCCGCGCCCGCCCCCACGCGGCTCGGCGAGCGCTGCACCGTGTTTATGGAGCGCGATGTCACCGGCTGGCTGCACAAGGGCGAAGCGGTTCCGGGCATCGTGGCCGGGCTCGCGTATTCGATCGCTCTGAACTACCTGAATCGGGTCGTGCGCGGAAGACGGATCGGCAAAGTCGTGTACTTCCAGGGAGGAACGGCTTACAACGATTCCGTGGCGGCGGCCTTCGCGAGCCTGCTTGGCAAAAAGGTCACCGTGCCGCCGTACAACGGCGTGGTGGGCGCAATCGGAATGGCGCTGTCCGCGCGGCAGTGGCACCAGGCGACCGGCGGGAAAAGCCGATTCCGCGGCTACGACCTCTCCCGGCTCAGCATGACCACGCGGGATTTCGTGTGTAAGGCCTGCACGAATCTCTGCGACATCAAGGAATTCAACATCGAAGGCCAGAAGAGCTACTGGGGCGATAAGTGCTCCGATAAGTTCCGCAAGCCGTCGGCCACCGGACGCAAGCCGGTAATCGAAGATCTTCTCGCCTTTCGCGAGCGGCTCATCGAGAGCCTTCCGGGATACGCGGCCATCGGGCCGAAGTTCAAACGCACGCCGGGCAGAATCTGCGTGGGGATTCCGCGCACGATGACGACCTGGGACATGTACCCGTTCTGGAACCGGTACTTCAATGAGATCGGCGTCGAGCTCGTGCTCTCGCCGGTCACCGATCCCAGAATCGCCTCCGCTGGCGTGGACATGGCGCTGGCCCAGCCGTGCTACCCGGTGCAGGTCGCACACGGTCACGCCAAAGCCCTGATCGACGCCGGCGTGGATTACCTGCTGGTCCCCAACACGCTCAATGCGGAGGCTTCCGAGGATAGCACGAGCACCTCGCACTACTGCCCCTGGAACCAGACGTTGCCCTACGTGCTGGCATCCGCTCCTGGCCTAGAAGAGCACCGGCACATGTTCCTGGTGCCGCGCCTCCACTTCCAGCTTGGCCGCGACCAGGTCAAGGAAGGCATGTATGACGCAATGCGGCGGCTCGGCGTGAGCCGGCGCGCGAACGAAAAGGCGGTCGATGCAGCCTACGCGGCCCAGCGCGAATTCAGCGCGCGGCTTCTCGAAGCGGGCAGGCAGGCCCTCGAAGTCCTCGACCAGACCGGCGAGCCGGGCATTCTCCTCGTGGGCCGCGCTTATAACATCTACGACCGCAGTATCAACTGCGACATTCCCCGCAAGCTGCGCACGCGTTACGGCGCCAACGTCATCCCGATCGATTTCGTCGTCACCGGCCGCGAGTCGGTCGACGACCTGCATCCAAATATGTACTGGGCTTCGGGCCGCAAGATTCTGACCGCATCCCGGCTGGCGAGTTCGCGGCCGAACCTGCACGTCGTCTACATCTCGAACTTCAAGTGCGGCCCGGATTCCTACATCAAGCACTTCACCAGGGAAGCGGCGGGCGCACCGCTGCTCGTGCTGCAATTCGACGGGCACGGCAATGACGCGGGCTACATGACCCGCTGCGAAGCATACCTCGACAGCAAAGGAATTCTGCGATGCTACAACTCGGGAGCGGAAGCTCTAACGGCAGCGCCCACGGTCCACTAAAGGGAAAGCGGATTTACATTCCGCCGATGGCGTACGGCAGCGGCCGGACGTTCGCAGCGGCGTTCCGCGCCCTCGGACTCGAGGCGGACATCACGCCGCCCTCCGACCATCGCACCCGGGAACTCGGCGCTCGCTTCACCTCGGGCGATGAGTGCTATCCGGCCAAGGTCACCATCGGCGATTTCATGAGAGTGCTCGAGATGCCGGGCGCGGATCCCGCGCGCATCGCACTCTTCATGCCTACGGCCGATGGACCGTGCCGCTTCGGCCAGTACGCGACGTACCTGCGCCGTATTCTCGACCAGAACGGCTATCCGCACACGGCCGTTCTCTCTCCCTCCAGCAGGGACGGCTACGGCGATTTCGGCGAACTCGCGCGGCCCTTCCTCCGGACCGGCTGGCGTGCCCTGGTAGCGGCCGACATCCTGCAGAAGGCGCTGCTCAAGACCCGACCGCACGAGGTCCAAAAGGGAACGACGGAAGCGGCATACGAGGAATCGCTCGCCGACATCTGCTCGACGATCGAGAAAACGGAACTCACGCCCTCGGTGCAGTTGAAAGCGATGCACGACTCGCTGGTCCGGTGCCGCGACCGCTTCCGCGCCGTCGCCGTACAACGTAACCCATCCACTCCCCTGATCGGCATCGTCGGTGAGATTTTCTGCCGCCTGCATTCGTTCTCGAACGAGGACCTCGTGCGCCGCCTGGAGGAGTACGAGGCCGAGGGCTGGCTCTCCGACATCACCGAATGGGTCTGGTACACGATCTCCGAGCAGTTCCGGAACCTGAAGCTGAGAGGCCGGCAGATTTCCGTCGAGGCGCTCGGCGCCTGGATCCGGAAGCGTGTGCAGATGCATGATGAGCACGTGCTGCTGGAACCGTTCCGCGCGGATTTCCAGGGCTACGAAGAGCCAAAGGTCGAAGAAGTCCTGGAGGCCGCCCGGCCATATTTGCCGAACGACGGCGCTTTGGGCGAGATGGTGTTGAACGTCGGCAAGGCGATATGCCTGGCGCGCCGCGGCGTTGACGGCATCATCGACATCAGCCCGTTCACCTGCATGAACGGGATCGTCTGCGAGGCCGTGTATCCGAGGGTGAGCCGCGACTTGGGAGGCCTCCCGATTCGGAATTTCTACTTCGACGGCACGCAGTCGGATTTGGACCGCGACCTCGGCGTCTATCTGGAGCTTGCGCGCACCTACCAGCGCAGGAAGAAGCACCAGCGGCACATAGCGTAGAACCTATTTGCTCGGCCGGAACGCGAAGTCCCAGGTCTGAATGTTCCGCTTGCCCTGTGTGAACTCCACTACGGCATACTCGCCGGGCTCGAGCGGAGCCGTAGGCCAGATCTTATACAGACCGTCATCGACCTGCTTACGGAAGATCTCCACGTCCTCCTGCTCTTCCACGGTTTCGTTGCTGACCGGAACTACCACCCACTTCTGCACGACACGTGAGTTCTTCTTCGCCTGAGTCAGGCGGACGATGCCGAAGCGCTCGTCCTGCGAGAGGCGGAAGTAAAACTCCGGCCGGCTGTTACTCACGACATTGGCCGAATGCGCGCCGTCGAGTTCCACCGTGACCTTGCCGGTGATGACGGGAATCGGAGCCAGAACTTTCAGGAGATTCCGGCCCTTGTCCGTCACTGCCTTTGACTCGGCCTGCTTGATGGTCTTCAGCTCCTTGCCTTCGAGAAGGTAGACTCCGGGTTCCTGAGGCACCCGGCCGCGCTCGTCCGCCTGCTCGCGCTCGAACTTGTCTTCGGCGGCGAGTTCCTCGGCATCCTTGCGGATGGTCTGCTCGCGAACCTGGCGCTCGGAATCGGTCCGCTTGACGTCCACCAGAGCGAGCGGCATTTCCTCCCAATCGCTGCGCTCAACGCTGTAAAATCGGACGCGGTCTTCCTGTACCTGGTACTCCCGAACGAGCTGATAGCTGCCGTCCTTGAGATACAGCTTGAAGTTCGCGGCGAAAAGCGCGATCGCGGATACCAGCAGCACAAAAAACGTTCGCAACATCTGACACTTAGATTCTACCGCCGCGCTCCAGGTTTCCTTCCGTTCGGGAAGCGGGCGCAGACGCGATTCCGATCGCCTCCTCGGCCGAAATCCCCTGGTGGACAAGGCCGTGGATCGCCCGCAGCATTGCCGGTTCGGCCAGGGCGCTATCGGCGAGCACCACTCCCTGCGCGGCTCCCTGCATCAAGTCGTAAAGCATCGCCAGGAGCCCAGCCGTGCGAACCTGCTGAAGCCCAAGTGTGGCCAGGAACTGGCGGCCGGTGAGCCGGAGAAAGTGGCGGTCTCCGAGCCGGTCCGGCGTGAAACGGGCCTGCACCACGTCCGCGCCGTAATCGGCGGCCAGGCGCGCGGTTTCGAGCCAATTCTCGCCGGAAATGGATGCGATAACCGGCATGCCGAGGCGCCGCGCGTCCTCCGTGACCCGCCCGAAACGCTCCAGCACGTCCACCGGGCCCGGCTCGTGTATCGTGATGCCCACCTGGACGGCCTCCGCGCCCATCTCGAGCGCGGCCTGAACGCTCACCAGTTGCTGGGCGCGCCGCAGCCCACCATCGATCCGCACGATGACCGAGAGCGCGGCAAGTTCGTCGGCCACAACGTCCAGCAGCCCCGGCGTGAGCACGACCGCGTCAGCGCCGGCACGCGCCAGGAGACGGACCTTCGCCACCGGGTCTTCAGCCAGCGGGCCGCAGTCGGCGATCAGCGCCCGCCCGTTTGCGAATATACGCCTGAGCCTCAGCGATTTGCCTAGCTTCATGTCCCTTTATCATAAGCCGGGGATGCAGGGGACCGGTTATGGCAGCTTGCTCTCACCCATCAGGTACGCATCCACGCCGCGGGCCGCTTTACGGCCTTCCGTAATAGCCCAGACTACGAGCGACTGGCCGCGGCGCATGTCCCCGGCCGCGAACACCCCGGGCACCGAGCTCATGTAGCCCGCGTCCGTAGCCACGTTGCCGCGAGCGTCGAGTTGCACTCCCAATTCCTCGATCATTCCGCCTTTGACCGGGCCTGTGAACCCCATAGCCAGCAGAACCAGGTCCACTTCGAGAGTGAACTCGGTTCCGGGCATCAATTCGAACGCCGGCGGCGGGCCGACCCGGATCCCGTGAAGCTGCGCCACGTTGCCGGCACTGTCTCCCGTGAACTTCGTCGTCGCCACGGCCCACTCGCGGTTGCCGCCTTCCTCGTGCGAGCTCTCGATCCGCAGTTGCAGCGGCCAGAGCGGCCAAGGCGTCTGCGGTGAGCGCTGCTCCGGCGGCACCGGCATGATCTCGAACTGGTGAACTGCGGCGGCTTTCTGGCGATGGCACGTGCCGAGGCAGTCGGCGCCGGTATCGCCGCCACCGATGATCACCACGCGCTTGCCCGTCGCAAGGATGGCTTCTTTCGAAGCGACTCGCTCGCCGGCGCAACGGCGGTTCTGTTGCGGCAGGAACTCCATCGCGAAATGTACGCCCTTGAGCTCGCGGCCGGGCACCTTCAAATCGCGCGGACTCTCCGCACCGCCCGCGAGCAGAACGGCGTGGAATTCCGAGCGAAGCTGCGCCACCGAAACGTTCCCGCCCACATGCGAGTTCGGGCGGAACACAACACCCTCGGCCGCCATCAGGTCTATGCGCCGGTCGAGAACGTGCTTCTCCATCTTGAAATCGGGAATGCCGTACCGCAGCAACCCGCCCATTCGGTCCGCCTTTTCGAACACAGTCACCGAATGCCCGGCCCGGTTGAGTTGCTGCGCCGCGGCAAGCCCGGCCGGCCCCGAACCCACAACCGCCACGCGCTTGCCCGTTCGCATCGCCGGCGGTTCGGGAACGATCCAGCCCTCATGGAAGGCGTGCTCGATAATTGTCTTCTCGATCTGCTTGATCGTCACCGGCGGCTCATTGATTCCGAGCACGCAAGCCGCTTCGCACGGCGCGGGACACACGCGCCCGGTAAACTCCGGAAAGTTATTCGTCGAGTGCAAAACGCGAATCGCTTCCTTCCACCGGTTGCGATAGACGAGGTCGTTCCAATCCGGAATGATATTGTTCAGCGGGCAGCCCGTATGGCAGAACGGCACGCCGCAATCCATGCAGCGCGCTCCCTGCGTCTGGACCTTGTCCTCGGAAAACTCCTCGTACACCTCGAAGAAATCGTTGACGCGCTCGGCGACGGAGCGGCGCCGCGGCACCTCACGCTTGTATTCCAGAAATCCGGTGACTTTACCCATGGACCACCTGCCTTGCAGCCGCGCGCGGAATGCCCATCGCGCGCTTGTACTCGTGTGGAAATACCTTGACGAATTTGAGAAGCATCGCCGCCCAGTTCTCGAGCACCCACTCGGCCCGCGGGCTTCCCGTCGCTTCCAGATGCCGGGCGATCAGTTTTCTCAACAACTCTATGTCGGCCGGATCTTCAACCGCCTCCAGATCGACGCCGGCACGGTTGCAGCGCACTGCCGCGAACTCACCCGTTTCGTCGAGCACGTAAGCGACGCCGCCCGTCATGCCGGCGGCGAAATTTCTGCCGGTAGAACCGAGCACGACCACGAGCCCCTTTGTCATGTACTCGCAGCCGTGGTCGCCGACCGCTTCCACCACCGCGGTCGCTCCGGAATTGCGCACCGCAAACCGCTCGCCCGCCATGCCGTTGAAGAATGCCTCGCCGCTCGTCGCGCCGTATAGCACCACGTTCCCGACAAGCATGTTCTCCTCGGGAACGAACGTCGATTTCTTCGGCGGATAGATGATGACCTTGCCGCCCGAAAGGCCCTTCCCGACGTAATCGTTCGCGTCGCCTTCGAGCGTGAGCGTGACGCCCTTGGCGAGGAACGCTCCGAAGCTCTGCCCGGCCGAACCCGTGAAGTGGAACTTGATGGTGTCCTCCGGCAGTCCCTCGGAGCCGTGCCGCCGCGCCACTTCTCCGCTGAGCATCGCGCCCACCGTGCGGTGAACGTTGCGGATCGGCAGCCTGAACTCGACCGGATTGCCGTTGTCGATGGCGTCGCGAGCATGGTCGATCAACTTGTAGTCGAGCGCCTGGTTCAGACCGTGGTCCTGGCTGATCATGCATCGCCGCGCTACCCTGCCGGGAACCGGCGGGCTGTAGAGTATCGAGGAGTAGTCCAGGCCGCGCGCCTTCCAGTGATCGATAGCCTCGGCCATTTCGAGCCGGTCCACGCGCCCGATCGCTTCCTCCATCGTGCGGAAACCGAGCTTCGCCAGCCATTCGCGAACTTCCTCGGCGACGAAGAAGAAGTAGTTGATGACGTGCTCCGGCGTGCCCTGGAATTTCGCACGCAGCTCGGGATTCTGAGTCGCGATGCCGACCGGGCACGTGTTCAAGTGGCACTTGCGCATCATGATGCACCCGAGCGAAACCAGCGGCGCCGTCGAGAAACCGAACTCCTCCGCGCCGAGCAGCGCGGCGATCATCACGTCGCGGCCGGTTTGCAACTTGCCGTCCGTCTGCACGCGAACACGGCTGCGCAGGTCGTTCATCACCAGCACCTGCTGCGTTTCCGCAAGGCCAAGCTCCCACGGCGCGCCCGAGTGTTTGATCGCCGTCAGCGGAGAAGCGCCCGTGCCGCCGTCGTGCCCGCTGATCAGGATGACATCGGCGTGCGCCTTCGCCACGCCCGCGGCGACGATGCCGACCCCGACCTCGGCCACCAGCTTCACCGAGATCCGCGCCTGCGGGTTGACGTTCTTCAGATCGTAAATGAGCTGCGCGAGATCTTCGATCGAATAAATGTCGTGGTGCGGCGGCGGAGAAATGAGCGGCACGCCGGGGATGGAATGCCGTACGCGCGCGATGACCTCGTCTACCTTGTGGCCGGGAAGCTGGCCGCCCTCGCCGGGCTTCGCCCCCTGCGCAATCTTGATCTGCAGCTCATCGGCGTTCACCAGGTAGTTCGTAGTGACACCGAAGCGTCCTGACGCCACCTGCTTGATCGAGCTGCGGCGCGAATCGCCATTCGGATCGGGGCGGAACCGCTCCTCGTCTTCCCCGCCCTCGCCCGTGTTCGAGCGAGCGCCGATCCGGTTCATCGCGATCGCCAGTGTCTCGTGCGCCTCCCGGCTGATCGATCCGAATGACATCGCGCCCGTTGCGAACCGCCTCACGATTTCCGATGCCGGCTCCACCTCATCGAGCGGAATAGGCCGCGGATTCGTGCGGATCTGCATCAGCCCGCGCAGCGTGCAAAGGTGCTTGCTCTGGTTGTTGATGAGATCCGTGAACTGCTTGTAGGTCTCGTAGTTCGACTGCCGCACTGCGTGTTGCAGCTTGCTGATCGTATCCGGGTTGAACAGGTGGTACTCGCCGTTCACGCGGTGATGATAGCTGCCGCCCACCGCCAGATCGGTCTCCGCATTCGAGGCCGGCCGGAACGCGTAATCGTGCTTCAGTTTCGCTTCGCGCGCCAGCACGTCCAACCCGACGCCCTCCACGCGGGATGCGGTGCCGGTAAAATACTTCTCGACCAGTGCCTTGTTGAGTCCGATCGCTTCAAACACCTGCGCGCCGCGATAGCTCTGCAGCGTCGAGATGCCCATCTTCGAGAAGACCTTCAGCAGTCCCTTGTTGATGGCCTTCTTGTAATTCCGCAGAGCGACCTCGAAGGTTATCTCCGGAGGAAACAGCCCGCGCCGGCACATGTCTTCGAGTGTTCCGATTGCCAGGTACGGATTCACAGCGCTCGCTCCGTAACCGATCAGAAGCGCGCAGTGCATCACCTCCCGCGGCTCGCCGGATTCCACAATGAGCGCTACCTGCGTGCGCGTCTCCTCGCGGACCAGGTGGTTGTGAACCGCGGTGAGCGCCAGCATGCACGGAATCGGGGCGTATTCTTCATCAACGCCGCGGTCGGACAGGATCAGCAGCGTGTAGCCGCTTTTGATGGCCAGCGAAGCGCGCCGGCAAAGCCCATCAAGCGCGCGCTCGAGTTCTTTTTCGCCCCCATCCACGCGGTAGAGCGTCGGGAGCGTCGTCGCGAGAAAGTCGCCCCAGGATACGCGGCGCAGTTTCTCCAGGTCGTAGTTCGTAAGGATGGGGTGCTGCAGTTTCAGCGTGTGGCAGTGCTGCGGCGTTTCTTCGAGAATGTTGCGCTCGGTTCCGATGAAGCTCGCCAGCGACATCACCAACTCTTCGCGGATCGGGTCGATGGGCGGGTTCGTCACCTGCGCGAAGAGTTGCTTGAAATAGTTGAACAGCGGCTGCGACTTGTCCGACAGGCAGGCAAGCGGCGTGTCCGTGCCCATCGAGCCGACCGGCTCCATCCCGTTCACCGCCATCGGAGTCAGGATGAACTTCAAATCCTCATCCGTGTATCCGAAGGCACGCTGGCGCGTCAGTATCTGATCGAACTCAGTGGGGTGCCAGCGGCTCGGCGCGGGCAGATGGTCGAGCGTGATCTGGTTCTTCTCTATCCATTCCCCATAAGGTTGCCGCGCCGCGAGCCGCGCTTTCAGTTCTTCATCGGGGATGATGCGGCCTTCCTCTGTGTCCACCAGGAACATGCGCCCGGGCTGGAGACGCCCCTTGGACCGAACCTCCTCGGGCTTCACCGGCAGCACCCCGGTTTCCGAAGCCAGGATCACCAGATCGTTGTGGGTCACCAGGTAGCGCGCTGGGCGCAGGCCGTTGCGGTCCAGCGTCGCGCCGATCACGCGGCCGTCGGTAAACGCAATTGCGGCCGGGCCGTCCCACGGCTCCATCAGCGAAGCGTGATATTCGTAAAATGCCCGCTTTTCGGCGGGCATCGATTCGTCGCCCGCCCACGCCTCCGGGATCAGCATGCCCATCACGTGCGGCAGGCTCCGGCCTGCGAGTGAGAGCAATTCCACTGTGTTGTCCAGCATCGCGGAATCGCTGCCGCCCGGCGTGCAGATCGGATACAGCTTCTTAATGTCCTCCCCGAACAACTCCGAAGTCAAGACCGATTGCCGCGCGTTCATCCAGTTCACGTTCCCGCGCAAAGTATTGATTTCGCCGTTATGGCAGATGTAGCGGAACGGATGCGCAAGCTGCCAGGTCGGGAACGTGTTGGTCGAAAAGCGCTGGTGAACCAGGCATAGAGCGCTCACCGCTTCGGGGTCCGAAAGCTCCTTATAGAAGTTCGCAATCTGGGGCGCGAGCAGCAGGCCCTTGTATATGATCGTCCGCGAGGACATCGAGGGGATGTAGAAGAAGCTCTTGTCGTGCAGGCTCGACGCGGCGATCTCGGCTTCCACCCTCTTCCGGATCACGTATAGCTTGCGCTCCAGCGTGTCCTGGTCCATCCCGGCCGCGTGGTGGATGAACACCTGCTCGATGTAGGGCTGCGAGGCCCGCGCGATCCGCCCGATCGCGTCCGCATGGATCGGCGTATCACGCCACCCCAGCACCGCCAGGCCCTCTTCCTTGACGATGCGCTCCAGAATGCCCTCGCAGATGAGCCGCTCGTGCCTCTCCACCGGCAGGAACACCATCCCGACCCCGTACTCCCCCGGGTTCGGCAGCGTAAATCCGCATTTGCCGCACTCGCGAGCGAAGAACGCGTGCGGGATTTGGATCAGAACTCCCGCTCCGTCGCCTGTCTCCGGATCGCAGCCGCACGCCCCCCGATGCGCCAGGTTCAGAAGGATCTGAATGCCCTTCTGGATGATGTCGTGGGACTTCTCACCCTTGATATTGACCACAAATCCGATGCCGCAGGCATCGCGCTCGTTGGCTGGGTCGTACAGCCCCTGGCTTTCGGGTAGACCGGTGGAAACTCGTTGATCGCTCATGGTTGCGTCCAAACCACCACTCGGAGGAGGTGTATACTCTGCGGCTGATCTCGGCTAAGCGAATGATCCGAACAGAGTTACCCGCAAGCATAGCGAAACTGGAAACATTAGTCAAATGGAATTTACATCACCTCAAGATAAGCACTGCTTATGTTATGTTATAATTGATAACGGTGAGTTTCGATCCTCAACGCCTGTTTCGCGATATTGTCCAAACACGCAGCCTCAGCCGCGGCGCGGCTTTGAACGGTATCAGCCAGTCGGCGGCAAGCCAGCGCGTCCAGGACTTGGAGAGCAGGTTGGGAGTTATGCTGCTGGATCGCTCCACCCGCCCGTTCACCGTCACTACCGCCGGACGCCTCTATGCCGACCTCTGTCGCGACGTCCTCCGGCGCTACGAAGAATTCGAGATTGCCCTCGAGGCATTGAAGAGCGAAGTGGAAGGCACGGTGCGCGTCGCGTCGATCTACTCGGTCGGGCTGTCCGAGATGACGTTCCTCAAAGAGGAATTCGCCCGCCGCTACCCTCTTGCTCACCTCGACGTGGAGTACCTGCAGCCGGGGAAAGTCTACGAGGCGGTGCTGGCGGACGCTGTCGATCTGGGGCTGGTCAGCTACCCCCAGGCAACTAAGGAATTGGCCGCCATTCCCTGGCGGCAGGAACAGATGGTCGTGGCTGCTTCGCCCGCTCACCGGCTGGCGCGGAAACTGCGGCTAAGACCGGAGGATCTTGCGGGGCACGACTTCGTGGCTTTCGACGAAGACCTCCCGATCGGCCGCGAGATCGACGCGTTCCTCCGGGAGCGATCCGTGGACGTGAATCGCACGATGCACTTCGATAACATCCAGATGATTCTCCAGGCCGTGGCCTTGGGCGCGGGCGTCAGCATCCTGCCCGCTCGGACGATGCGCGCCGAGATCAGGCTCGGGCGGTTGGTGGGAATCCCTCTGGAGGCGGATCTCGTACGCCCGCTCGGGATTATCCACCGAAGGCGCAAAAACTTCCATCGCGCCGCGGAATTGTTCCTCGAACTGCTTCAGGAGCAGCCCGTCCTTCAGCCGGCCTGAACTTTATCTCCCGGCCTCTCGTATCTACCGTCGTGAAATCGACTATGCTGCTGCTTGCAGTCGCTGCGCTTGCTTTCGGCCAGGTCCCGGAAGGCAGATTCGAGCGGACTTTGAAAGTTTCGGGGCCTGTCAGCCTGGATCTCATGACGGATTCGGGCGGGATTTCGGTCAAGCCTGGCGCGGCCGGCGTGGTTCAGGTCCGCGGAATCCTGAAGGGCCACCGCCGGGCGGACTGGGGTGCGGCCGAGCGGCGCATTCGCGCCCTCGAGCAGAGTCCTCCTGTTGAGCAAACGGGCAATAAGGTCCGCGTTGGTCACGTCACCAGCCCGGACCTTCTCCGCGGCGTCTCCATGCGTCTGGAGATCCTTGCTCCGCCCGACAGCAGCCTGCTCGCCCGTGCCGATTCCGGCGGGATTCAGGCCGAGGGAATCAAGGGCCCCGTGGACGCCAAGGCCGACTCCGGGGGCATCGGGGTCGCCGATATCGGCTCTGAAGTCCGTGCCGCCGCTGACTCCGGTGGCATCCGCATCCGCAACATCCGGGGTCCTGTATTCGTCCGCACGGATTCGGGCGGCATCGAAGCTTTGGACATTGCTGGCGCGATTGACGCGTCCGCCGATTCGGGAGGTCTTCGCGTCTCGCAAACTGCTGCGGCGCCGGTCCGCATCAGGGTGGATTCGGGCGGCGCGACGGTCAAACTGGTCCCTACGGCAGGCTACGACATCCGCGTGATCTCGGATAGCGGCCGAATTACTGTTCCCGAGATGACGGTCCGTGGCACGCTTTCCAGGCACCGCGCTGAAGGCAAGGTCCGCGGCGGCGGTCCGCTCGTGGATGTGCAGGTGGACTCGGGAACCGTCCACATTGAGTAAGCCAGCCCTCTGTTAATCGAACACCACGGTCTTGTTTCCGTACACCAGAATGCGGCGGTCCAGGTGCCACCGAACCGCGCGCGAAAGTACGACGCGCTCGAGATCCCGCCCTTTTTGAATCAGATCGCTGAGTTGGTCCCGGTGTGAGACACGGGTCACATCCTGCTCGATGATCGGGCCGTCGTCCAGGATTTCGGTCACATAATGGCTGGTCGCGCCAATCAGTTTCACTCCGCGCTGAAAGGCGGCGTGGTAGGGGCGGGCGCCGCTGAACGCCGGCAGAAACGAGTGGTGAACATTAATGATTCGCTGAGGGTACGTCGTCACGAAATTGGCCGAAAGCACCTGCATATAGCGGGCAAGCACAATGAAGTCAACCCTGCTCTTCGCCAGCAGCTCGAACTGCTTCTGTTCGGCGTCGGCCTTGTTGGATTTGTCCACCGGAATGTGATGGAAAGGGATGCAATAGAAATCCGCCAGCCGCTGCGCATCGGGGTGGTTGCTGACAATCAGCGGAATGTTGCAGGCAAATTCGCCGGTCCGATGCCGGTGTAGCAGGTCAACGAGGCAGTGCAGGTAGCCGGAGACAAAGATCGCCATCCCCGGGCGCGCGGCGGAGTACTCCAGCCGCCATCTCATCTCGAAGCGGTCTGCAATTGGCTGGAAAGCTGTGGCAAGCGCGTCCGCGGGCAGGTCGAAGTCGTCCAGCGCCCACTCCACACGCATGAAGAACAGACCAAGGTCATTGTCCTGGTGCTGGTCCGCGTGCAGGATGTTTGCTCCGTGACGGTAAAGGAACTCGGCGATCGCAGCAACGATCCCCTTCCGGTCAGGACAGTCAATCAGCAGTATGGCAGTGTTTCCGATACAGAATAGTGTACAGGTTCCGCCTGCCTAAAGCATCAGCAGCGTAACACCGGCAGCCACGAAGACCGCGCCCACCCACCTCGTCCGGTCGATGCGCTCCTTGAGAAGCACTTTCGCCAGTGCAGTTTCAACTAGGTAGGTCGCTGCCGTCGCCGGGATCGCGAAACTCAAGTCGGCGATGGAAAGCAGTGCCAGGAGGGCGAAGAAGCCGACGGCCATGGCAGCGATACCGCCCAGCACGAACCGGTTCCTGACCAGCCCGTTAAGCAATCGCCGCACGGCCCGCGGCCCGAGCTCCTTCACCTCGCCGTGCCGCCGCATGCCGGCAGCGTTCAGCAGATCGCCAGCTGCATTTGCAACCAGGATGACTCCGAGAAGCAGCCACCTCATCGTCCTGCCGCGGCCCCCATCGCCTTTTCCGGTGCCTGAGTCGTACGGCAGGCCGTGCGCCCGACTAGCGCCGCACCGATCGAAATCAGCCCGATTCCCAGCCACCGCGTCAGTACAATATGCTCGCCCAGGAACACGCCACCCATCACGGCCGTCGCCGCGTACCCGATCGAGGTCACAGGCATGACATAGGTCAGGTCCGCCCGACTCAGCAGTGAGAGTTGGGCGATGATCCCAACGGTCAACACGCACACGCCGATGGCTACCCAGGGGTTGAGGATGGAAAGGATGAATGTGGGAAGGGAGGTCGAAAGGATCGCTCCCAAATCACGCATTCCATGACTGAGAGAAAAATTGCCGAAAACGTTGCCAAGAACCACGGTCGCAACCAACGCGTTGGTCTTGACTCCGCTTGGAGAGGGTACTGACTGCATTACAACTCTATGGTAAACCGAAGGACCCGACAGCCGGCCGCCGGGTCGGGATTAAAACAAAAAGGCCCCCGAAATCACTTCCGGGGGCCTTCTGTTTTTAATTCGGGCGACGTCCTACTCTCCCACACACTTGCGCGCGCAGTACCATCGGGGCTGAAGGGCTTAACTTCCGTGTTCGGGATGGGAACGGGTGTGACCCCTTCGCTACAATCACCCAAAAGCTCGTATTTAAATCGAATATTGACGGGATTCGCGCTTTGGACACCCTGTGTCCACGATGAATTTTATGGTCAAGCCGAACGGGCTATTAGTAACGGTTAGCTCAACGTGTTGCCACGCTTACACATCCGTCCTATCAAACTGGTCGTCTTCCAGTGCCCTTGTTACCTTACGGTTGGGAGATCTTATCTTGAGGAAGGTTTCGCGCTTATATGCATTCAGCGCTTATCCTGACCGAACTTCGCTACCCAGCTATGCCGCTGGTGCGACAACTGGATCACAAGAGGTTCGTCCACCCCGGTCCTCTCGTACTAAGGGCAGATCCCCTCAAATCTCCTGCGCCCACCACAGATAGGGACCGAACTGTCTCGCGACGTTCTGAACCCAGCTCACGTACCGCTTTAATAGGCGAACAGCCTAACCCTTGGGAGCTTCTACACCCCCAGGATGCGATGAGCCGACATCGAGGTGCCAAACCGGAGCGTCGATGTGAACTCTTGACTCCGATCAGCCTGTTATCCCCGGCGTACCTTTTATCCGTTGAGCGATGGCCCTTCCATACAGAACCACCGGATCACTAAGGCCTGCTTTCGCACCTGCTTGACTTGTAAGTCTCGCAGTCAACCTGGTTTATGCCTTTGCACTCGACCGCTGATTTCCAAACAGCGTGAACCAAGCTTCGCGCGCCTCCGTTACCGTTTAGGAGGCGACCGCCCCAGTCAAACTACCCGCCTATCAGTGTCCCTCTCCCGGATTACGGGAGTAGGTTAGAACCACAGAACGATCAGGGTGGTATCTCACCGTTGGCTCCCCCGAGTCCGAAAACCCGGGTTCAAAGCCTCCCACCTATCCTGCGCAGACCGCCCCATAGTTCACTGATAGGGTATAGTAAAGGTGCACGGGGTCTTTCCGTCTAGTGGCGGGCACCCGGCGTCTTCACCGGGACCACAAGTTCGCCGGGCGGGTTGTTAAGACAGTCCTCAGATCGTTACGCCATTCGTGCAGGTCGGAACTTACCCGACAAGGAATTTCGCTACCTTAGGACCGTTATAGTTACGGCCGCCGTTCACCGGGGCTTCAGTTCGAAGCTTCGCCTTGCGGCTGCCCTCTCCCTTTAACCTTCCGGCACCGGGCAGGCGTCAGCCCCTATACGTCGTTTTAGACTTTGCAGAGACCTGTGTTTTTGTTAAACAGTCGCCTGAGGCATTTCACTGCGACCCCACCGGAGTGGGGCACACCTTCTCCCGAAGTTACGGTGCTAATTTGCCTAGTTCCTGAACAACCCATCACCCGAGCGCCTTAGAATACTCATCTCGTCCACCTGTGTCGGTTTGTGGTACGGGTACCTCGATCCTCCTTAGAGGCTTTTCCTGGCGGACGGCTGGGCGGATTTTCCTATCCCAACCTCCTGCTTACCTCTCCTTGAAACCATTGCGCAGAGAAGCTTGCAGTCCGCGTCCCCCCTTCGGTCTTTATCGGACCAAGGTAGTCACGGAATGTTAACCGTGTGTCCATCAGCTACGCCTTTCGGCCTCGCCTTAGGCCCCGACTAACCCTGAGCGGATTAACCTTTCTCAGGAATCCTTAGACTTACGGCGACCAGGGTTCTCACCTGGTTTCTCGCTACTTATGCTGGCAGAGTCACTTCCGAACGCTCCAGCAGTCCTTCCGGTCCGCCTTCATCGCGTTCAGAACGCTCTCCTACCGTCAGCGGTTTCCCGCTGGCCCATAACTTCGGTACTGCACTTGAGCCCCGTTGGATTGTCGGCACCGAGCGGCTCGACCAGTGAGCTATTACGCTTTCTTTAAAGGATGGCTGCTTCTAAGCCAACCTCCTGGCTGTCTGAGCCTCTCGACTTCCTTTCCCACTTAGTGCAGATTTGGGGACCTTAGTTGATGGTCTGGGCTGTTTCCCTTTCGACAACGAAGCTTAGCCCCCGCTGTCTGACTCCCGCGCTTTCGTCCACGGCATTCGGAGTTTGGTTGAATTCGGTAACCTGGGAAGGCCCCTAGTTCATCCAGTGCTCTACCACCGTGGCGGACCACGCGAGGCTAGCCCTAAAGCTATTTCGGAGAGAACGAGCTATCACGGAATTTGATTGGCCTTTCACTCCTACCCTCAGCTCATCCAAGCTGTTTTCAACCAACACTGGTTCGGACCTCCATCCGCTGTTACACGGATTTCATCCTGGCCAAGGGTAGATCATCCCGCTTCGCGTCCATTCCCAGCGACTCAACGCCCTATTCAGACTCGCTTTCGCTTCGGCTCGCTTTCGCTTAACCTCGCCACTGAGAATGACTAGCCAGCTCATTATTCAATAGGCACGACGTCAGGCATTCTCCTTGCGGAGCATAGCCCTTCGACTGCTTGTAGGCATGCGGTTTCAGGTACTATTTCACTCCCCTCGCAGGGGTGCTTTTCACCTTTCCCTCACGGTACTAGTTCACTATCGGTCGCAAGTGAGTATTTAGCCTTGCCGGATGGTCCCGGCAGATTCCCGCAGGGTTCCACGTGTCCCGCGGTACTTAGGAACCACTTGAAGGAGGATTGCATTTTCACTTACGGGGCTGTCACCCTCTATGGCCGGCCTTTCCAGACCGTTCAGTTAACACTTTCCTATCCCTCTTTTAACCTCGTGATCGCTCCGCTAATGCGAAGCGGCCACGAGATTATTGTGGCCCTGCAACCCCAGGCTCTCCTTGCGGATCGCCTGGTTTAGGCTCTTCCGATTTCGCTCGCCACTACTTTCGGAATCACGGTTGTTTTCTTTTCCTCTGGGTACTGAGATGGTTCACTTCCCCAGGTTAGCTTCCTGCAGCTATGGATTCACTCCAGGATGATGAATGTTCGCATTCATCGGGTTTCCCCATTCGGAAATCCCCGGATCACAGTGTGCTTGCCACTCCCCGAGGCTTATCGCAGCTGGCCGCGTCCTTCATCGCCTACTTGCGCCAAGGCATCCACACGCACGCCCTTAGTAGCTTGACCATAAAATTTACCTTGAACACAGAGTGTCCAGGCGCGCTACTTCTTTCGTCCCCCGCTAGCGCTCTCACGCCAGCCGGGCGACGAACTTGTGCTTTTAGTTGCCCGTCAATATTCGATTTTCAAAGATCAAGACTTCCGCTTACCGCCAGAAGTCAGAAATCAACAATCGACTTCCGCCGATTCTTGACTTCTGATTTCTGTTCCAATTTGGTGGGCCTGGGTAGAGTTGAACTACCGACCTCACCCTTATCAGGGGTGCGCTCTAGCCACCTGAGCTACAGGCCCGCTCGCTCGCCCGACTCGGCTTGCCGCTGGTGGAGCTGATCGGAGTCGAACCGACGACCTCCTGAGTGCAAATCAGGCGCTCTCCCAGCTGAGCTACAGCCCCTGGTAATCCCGGAATTAATTTGAGGCCGGTTGGATGCGGCTCGAGCTACGCCCGAGCCTTACCTTGTGATCTCAGAGCCCAAGTGGAGAACACTGAAGGCGAGAGCTCTTACCAACCGGCGAACCGGCTGGGAGCTGCTTTGGAGTGGAACGGCTGCCAACGCTATGCGTTGACTCCACCCACGTTCTCTCTTAGAAAGGAGGTGATCCAGCCGCAGGTTCTCCTACGGCTACCTTGTTACGACTTCACCCCAATCATGAATCATACCTTGGGCCGCTGCCCCCCTTGCGGGTCGGCCTGCGGACTTCTAGTACAATCCACTTTCGTGATGTGACGGGCGGTGTGTACAAGGCCCGGGAACGTATTCACGGCGCCATGCTGATGCGCCATTACTAGCGATTCCAGCTTCACGCAGGCGAGTTGCAGCCTGCGATCCGAACTGAGAACGGTTTTTTCCGATTAGCTCCCCCTCGCGGGTTTGCAGCGGTTTGTACCGTCCATTGTAGCACGTGTGTAGCCCTGGACATAAAGGCCATGATGACTTGACGTCATCCCCACCTTCCTCAAGCTTATCGCTCGCGGTCCCCTGCGAGTTCCGCCTTTCGGCATGGCAACACAGGGCAAGGGTTGCGCTCGTTGCGGGACTTAACCCAACATCTCACGACACGAGCTGACGACAGCCATGCAGCACCTCGACTCACGTCCCTTGCGGGAAAGGAGTATTTCTACTCCCGGCATAAGCCGTTCGAGCCCAGGTAAGGTTCTTCGCGTTGCGTCGAATTGAACCACATGCTCCACCGCTTGTGCGGGCCCCCGTCAATTCCTTTGAGTTTCAGCCTTGCGACCGTACTCCCCAGGCGGCGGACTTAACGCGTTAGCTCCGGCACGGACAGAATGAACTGCCCACACCAAGTCCGCATCGTTTAGGGCGTGGACTACCAGGGTATCTAATCCTGTTTGCTCCCCACGCTTTCGTATCTCAGCGTCAGTAATGGTCCAGAAAGCCGTCTACACCGCCGGTGTTCCTCCTGATATCTACGCATTTCACCGCTACACCAGGAATTCCGCTTTCCTCTCCCACACTCTAGCCTTGCAGTTTTCGGCGCACCCTCCCAGTTGAGCCGGGAGATTTCACACCGAACTTGCAAAACCGCCTACATACTCTTTACGCCCAGTAACTCCGAACAACGCTCGCTGCCTACGTATTACCGCGGCTGCTGGCACGTAGTTAGCCGCAGCTTCTTCTTCAGGTACCGTCATTATCGTTCCTGCCGAAAGAGCTTTACACCCCGAAGGGCTTCATCGCTCACGCGGCGTCGCTGCATCAGGGTTTCCCCCATTGTGCAAGATTCCCCACTGCTGCCTCCCGTAGGAGTCTGGCCCGTGTTTCAGTGCCAGTGTGGCCGTGTGCCCTCTCAGGCCGGCTACCGATCGTAGCCTTGGTGAGCCATTACCTCACCAACAAGCTAATCGGCCGCGGGCTCCTCCTTCAGCGTCTTTCGACTTTCCCCTCTCGGGCTTATGCGGTATTAGCCCCGGTTTCCCAGGGTTATTCCCCACTAAAGGGCAGATCACCCACGTGTTACTCACCCGTACGCCACTTTACTCAGGGATTGCTCCCCTTTCTCGTTCGACTTGCATGTGTTAAGCGCGCCGCCAGCGTTGATTCTGAGCCGGGATCAAACTCTCGTTTGATCTTTTTGAGTATCAATCGCCTCAGTTGAACTCGGATCTCCGAGGTTCAAAAGTGCATCCAACCAGATTTTCAAAGATCTTTGCAGCCCGCTCAGGATCCGAAGAAGCCAAGCTGGCTACAGGCCTCAAAAGCCGTTCAAACCGCACTCCGCCACGCTCTTCGTTTGCAGCGGAGACTCTATCGCGGTCGAAAACTACTAAAAACCGTTTAAGAGCTTTGGGAAGGCCTACTGCCTCTCCCCGACGCGATCACCGCGTCAGGCTATTTGCCGTTTAACCATCTTATCACCCCGACCGCCCCCGGCGCAAGTGCCGGTCGATCTTTCTCGGTGACTGGGTCGTTTCTACGGCCGCTCTTTCCAGCCTATCAAACTTTCAACCCATCCGCAACACCGTGCCGCTTTCGGCCCCGGCTGTCCGTTTCACCGGACCGCTGCAGTCTCATCAGCCCCTTCGGACCGCACTTGGCCTCGCCCTTTGTTTTGGAGCGGAGATCCTTGCGGATGAAACCGTCAGGAGCTTCTGGAAGGCTACCCGGTGCGCTCAGCGCACCCGGCTGTTTACCGCCGTTTTCAATTCTACCACCCAGACCTTAGCAGCACAACTGCCGGTTTTTCCTGGGTACCTGGTGGAACCTACTGACGACTCAGACCAGCCTAACAGACTCAAACTCGATCTGCAACGTCGTGCCAACCTTCTGACTTTCCGTTTCCGCGGTTCGTTTCGTTCCGCTTCTCTCGGCTGCCATCCGCTGGCGACTTCCCAAGAGTAACAAATGGGAAACGCCTGTGCAACATTCTCGCAACAAAAAATCTAAAATAGATCTGATCCAACACGTTTCCAACGACTTACACCGTACATCCACTTGCAGTCGGCGGCTTGGCACCACTTCAGAGGGGTGTCTCCGCAAGCCGGCCCCGGTTCACAGTAGAATTAAGTCACGCGTATGCTCGATTCCGGTCAGGATTTTTATCGTATAAAGAAGCTGCCGCCGTATGTTTTCGCGGTTGTAAACGAACGAAAGGCCCAGTTGCGGGCCCAGCAGCTCGATGTAGTCGATCTCGGGATGGGTAATCCCGACGGCGCCACCCCCGCTTTGGTCGTAGATAAGCTCGTGGAAGCTGCAAAAGACGCACGAAATCACCGCTATTCTGTGTCTCGCGGCATCCCGCGCCTACGCCACGAGATTGTCGCCCGCTACAAAGCCAACTACGGCGTCCAGCTCGACCCGGACAAGGAAGCCATCGTCACCATGGGGGCAAAAGACGCCCTCGCGCATCTTCTGTTTGCCGTCATCGGCCCCGGCGACGCGGTGGTCTCCCCCAACCCGGCTTACCCCATCCACCAGTACGGGGTAGTGATGGCCGAGGGTCGCGCCTGCGTGCTGCCGATGCCGAATCCCGCCGAGTTCCTGAACCGGCTCGAAGACCTGTTCCGTAGGTCATCGGAGAAGCCCAAGGTCATACTGATCTCCTTTCCCCACAACCCCACCACCCTCTGCGTCGACCTGGACTATATGAAGGCGATCGTCGAATTGGCATCGCGGCACGGGGCCATGGTGGTTCACGATTTCGCCTACGCCGACCTCTGCTTCGACGGCTACAAGGCCCCCAGCATCCTCCAAATCGATGGAGCAAAAGAAGTTGCCGTCGAGATCTTCTCGATGTCGAAGAGCTACAACATGGCCGGATGGCGGGTCGCCTACTGCCTCGGGAATCCCAAGATGATCGCCGCGCTGGCGCGCATCAAGAGCTACCTGGATTACGGCGTCTTTCAGCCCATCCAAATTGCCTCCATCCTTGCCCTGCGGGAATGCGAGGACCAGCCCGGAAAAATTTGCGCAATCTACCAGAAACGCCGTGACGTGCTCGTAGAGGGCCTGAACCGGGCCGGATGGCAGGTGGAGCCGCCGCGCGGGACCATGTTCCTCTGGGCGCGCATTCCGGATCGATTTCAGTCCATGGGCTCGCTCGAGTTCTCCAAGTTGCTCCTGGATAAGGCACTTGTGGCCGTATCGCCCGGGATTGGCTTCGGACCGATGGGTGAAGGGTACGTTCGCTTCGCCCTGGTCGAGAACGAGCACCGGACCCGCCAGGCAGTTCGGTCCATTAAGCAATTTCTCAAAGATCCCGCCTGATACTGCGAGTGGTGGTGGGCAGTGGCACACCACTCGCATATAATTCGGCTATGGCTGCCGTGCCCGAAGCGCAAGTGCCGGTACTGCTGGATCTCTGGCAGGTCCGGGCGCATGACCTCGATCGAATGCTCGAGGAAGAGATCCGGACGTGGCGCCACGAGCTCGATTGGGATTTCCAGCCGTCCGCCGACCTGGTCCGCCGCTTCGTCGATGTGCACGCGCTGAACGGCTACGCCCTGCTGATCGGGGACACAGTTGTCGGGTACTCCTACTATGTCTGCGAGGAGCACAAGGGCCTCGTAGGCGACCTCTACCTCCGCGCGGAATATCGCACAGCGGATAACGAACACCGGCTCTTCGGGGCGGTAGTGGACCACCTGCTTCGGACGCCTTACGTTCGCCGCGTGGAGTCCCAACTGATGCTGGCGCGGTCCTTGCAGCCGCGCCTGCTGCCTGGCGGCGCTTTCTCACGGGTTTTCGAGCGCAATTTCATGCTTGTCGAAGCCGCCACGAGCCGGAAGCTGCCGCAGCGGCCCCTCGACGGTATTCTCCTCGACCGCTGGTCCGAGCGCTGGCAGGATGAAACCGCCTCGCTGATAGCGTCCGCCTATCGCGGCCACATCGATAGCGAGATCAACGACCAGTACCGCTCGTCCTCCGGCGCACGCCGGTTCCTGTTCAACATCGTGCAATACCCGGGCTGCGGGACCTTTTTCGAGCCCGCCTCGTGTATCGCGGTGCAAAGCGGCACGGGAAGGTTGTGCGGCGTGTCGTTAACCAGCATGGTCGCGCACGATTCCGGGCACATCACCCAGATCTGCGTCTCGCCTTCAGTAAAGGGGAAGGGCGTCGGGTATGAAATGCTGCGCCGCTCGCTCCAGGTGCTTGCCGCTTCCGGGGCAAAAAAGGTCAGCCTGACCGTGACCGCGCGCAACACCGAGGCCGTCAAGCTCTACCTCAGGACCGGCTTCCGCACCATTCGCAGATTCAACGCCTTCGTCTGGGAAGGTTTTTAGCCCGCGCCGGTGCCCCCCGGAGTTGTAGGATGTACCTCTATGCCCCAAATTCCCGAATCCTGCCTCGAGCAACTCCGGCACTATGACACCCCGACCATCTGCAATGTGATTGAGCTTTTCGCGGTGCGGCCGCGCAACACCGGATACATGGACGTCCGAATTCGCGCCTGCTTCCCGGATATGCCGCCCATCGCCGGCTTCGCCGCAACAGCCACGATCCGTACGGCTTTTCCCCCGGCCGAGGGCTCGATCTACAGCTCGCTTGACGAGCAGGTGCGCCGGTTCCAGGAACTCCCGGGTCCCCCGATCGTTGTATTCCAGGACCTCGACGACCCCCCGGTTGCCGCCACCTTCGGAGAGGTCATGTGCGCCAGTTACAAGGCCTTCGGCGCAGCCGGCCTGATAACGAGTGGAGCGGCACGCGACCTGGACCAGGTGAGGCGGCTCAACTTTCCCGCGTTCAGCAGCGGAGCCATCTGCTCGCACGGTTACAGCCACATCGTGTCCGTGCACGGACCGGTGCGCGTCGGAGGCCTGGCCGTTCATCCAGGCAATCTCCTGCACGCCGATGCCAACGGAGTGACTGACGTCCCGATCGAGATCGCAACCGATGTGGCCGGCGCGGCGGCCGAGTACGTAGCCGCCGAGGCCATTCTGCTCGACGCCATCAAAGCGGGCTGCCGGGACTGCGGACAGTACTCGGATGCCCGCCGGGAAATGGTCCGCCAGATTGCACTTCTTGGCGAGCGCGTGCGATTGCGCCGAACGTCTTCAGTGGCATAATGGGCTGTGGTTGGAGGGAACGAGATGCAGACAATCACCATGCCGCCCGGATCTGCCTCGATGGAACGGGAGCTGAATCCGTGGCTGGCGGCCGAGGCGAGATTCGACATCGCCGCGAAACGTTTGGGCCTGGACAGCGGCTTGTGCAAGGTCCTCCGCACTTCCTCGAAGGAAATTACCGTCCATATCCCGGTTCAACTCGATGACGGGCGCCTCGAAGTCTTCACCGGGTACCGTGTGCAGCACTCCGTCGCCCGCGGCCCGGGAAAAGGCGGCATTCGGTTCGCTCCCGACGTGACACTGGACGAGGTTCGCGCCCTGGCCGCCTGGATGACATGGAAATGCGCGGTGGTCAATATACCCTTCGGCGGCGCAAAAGGCGGAGTGATCTGCGATCCGCTCGTGCTCTCCGAAGGCGAACTGGAGAAGATCACGCGGCGCTACACGGCGGAAATCCTTCCGTTCCTCGGTCCCGAGCGCGACGTGCCCGCGCCGGACATGAACACCAATGCCCAGACGATGGCCTGGATCATGGACACCTATTCCATGCACGTCGGCCACACCGCTACGGCCGTGGTTACGGGAAAGCCACTCGATCTCGGCGGGTCCCGCGGACGCCCGGAAGCCACCGGGCGCGGCTGCATGATCGTCACGCAAGAGGCATTGAAGCACCTCGGCGTGAAAGCCGAAGGCGCACGTGTCGTTGTGCAGGGTTTCGGAAATGTCGGCGGCATGGGCGCCCGGCTGATGTCGCGCGCCGGATTCAAGATTATCTCCATCGTCGAAGTGGATGGCGCCGTCTACAACCCGAACGGCCTCGATATCGAAGCCCTGATGCGCCACCGAAAGGAGACCGGCTCGATTACCGGCTTCGCGGGCGGAGAGGACATCGACCCCGATGAGGGCATGTTCCTCGATTGCGACGTGCTCGTTCCCGCCGCGAGGGAGAACGTCATCACGTCCGCCAATGCCGCGCGCATCCGCGCCCGGATCATCTGCGAAGGCGCCAATGGGCCAACCACTCCGGTTGCCGACGACATCCTCCAGGAAAAAGGCATCTTCGTGATCCCCGACATCCTCGCCAACGCCGGCGGTGTCACCGTCTCCTACTTCGAGTGGGTGCAGGATCGCCAGGGCTTCTTCTGGAACGAGGACCTCGTCAACGAGCGGCTCAAGGAAATCATGGTCGAAAACTTCGGTCGCGTCGTCGACTACGCCGGCAAACACGGGGTGAACAACCGCATTGCGGCCTACATGCTTGCGCTTGATCGCGTTGCCTTCGCCATCAAGCTGCGCGGAATCTACGCCTGACGCCTGATGAGTTCCGAGGCGTCCACGCCGCTGATGCGGCAGTACCATTCCATCAAACAACAGGTCCCCGGAGCGCTGCTGTTATTCCGCCTCGGGGACTTTTATGAGCTGTTCTACGAGGACGCCGTCACGGCCGCCCGCGAACTCGAGATCACGCTCACGTCCCGCAATAAGGAGAAGGGCCAGGGCATTCCGATGTGCGGCGTGCCCTTCCATGCCGCCGAAGGCTACATTGCGCGGCTGATCCAGCGCGGTCATCGCGTCGCGATCTGCGAACAGACGGAGGACCCCCGCTTCGCCAAGAAGCTCGTCAGACGCGAACTCACGCGCGTGGTGACGCCGGGAACCGTTACCGAGACCGGCTTGCTGCGCTCGCATGAGAACAACTACCTCGCGGCGGTCGTGACGGCGGGAAAGCGTGCGGGGCTCGCTCACGTCGATGTCTCGACAGGCGAGTTTCGCGCCACCGAACTCGACGAGCATGAGATCGCCGCCGCCATCGAGCACCTCGGCGCGCGCGAAGTGCTCTACCCGTCAGGCAGCAGTCTGGACGGCGTCGCAATCCTCAAAACGGAAGTGGACGGATGGGTCTTCGCGCCCGACCACGCCACGCGCAGCCTCCTCGATCACTACCGTCTGCTCGCGCTCGATGGTTGTGGATTGGCCGAACGCCCGCTGGCAGTGGGCGCGGCCGGCGCGATTCTCCATTACCTGAAGGAAACACAGAAGTCCACGCTCGATCACATCGACCGCCCCTCGTTCTATGACCGGGGATCGGCGATGATCCTCGACCCGGTGAGTGTACGGAATCTCGAACTGCTCGAGCCGATCTTCCCCGCCGATCTTGGCGGCCAGCGCGATGCCTGCCTGCTGGGCGTGCTGGATGAAACCTTGACCGGAATGGGCGGGCGGCTGCTTCGGGCGCGCCTCCTCCGCCCCTCGATGCAGCTCGACGAAATCGAGGGCCGGCTGGATGCGGTCGAGGAATTGTTCCGCGATACCATCCGCCGCACCGAACTACGGAAAGTGCTTTCCCAGATTCTCGACCTGGAACGCCTGTTGGCGAAGGTCACGCTCGGAACCGCCACCCCGAGGGACGTGCTCGCCCTGGGCCGGTCGCTCGAAAAAGTTCCGGAGCTGAGTGAGAAATGGCAAAGGCCCGGCCTCGATGCCGTCGAGGAAGCGGCCCAGCGCATCCTCACGTCCATCGCGGACGAGCCGCCGGTCAATATTGCCGACGGGGGCACAATCCGCGCCGGATTCAACGCCGAACTGGACGAGCTTCGCGACATCAGCCGCAACAGCCGGCAGTACGTAGCGCAGTTGGAAACACGGGAGCGCGCCCGTACCGGCATCCAATCGCTCAAGGTCCGCTTCAACAACGTCTTCGGCTACTACATCGAGGTCTCCAAATCCAACCTGCACCTCGTCCCGGACGATTTCGAGCGCAAGCAGACGCTCGTGAACGCCGAGCGGTTCACCACGCCGGAACTGAAGGAACTCGAACGCAAAATCCTCGCCGCTGAAGAAAAGATCCTCGAACTCGAGAAAGGCATTTTCGCCGAGGTGCGTGCGTTTGCGGCTTCACATGCCGCGCGCATTCGCGCGACGGCAGCCGCCGTGGCGGAAGCGGACGTGACCGCCGCCCTGGCCCAGGTGGCTACCGGGAGCCGCTGGGTTCGGCCGCGTTTCTCGAGCGACGGCGAGATGAGAATCGCCGGCGGGCGGCATCCCGTGATCGAGAGACTGGCCGAGCGCGAGGCGAACCGCTTCATCCCGAACGATCTTTATCTCGCCCCGACCAACTTCATCGCCATCATCACCGGGCCGAACATGGGCGGGAAAAGCACGTACCTACGCCAGGCCGCGCTCATAGCCGTGATGGCGCAGATGGGTTCCTTTGTGCCCGCGGAGTCCGCCCTGCTTCCGGTGTTCGACCGCGTGTTCACCCGCATCGGAGCGTCTGACAACCTCGCCCGCGGCCGCTCGACCTTCATGGTCGAGATGACCGAGACCGCCGTGATCCTCAATACGGCCACTCCGCGCAGCCTCATCGTGCTCGACGAGATCGGGCGCGGCACCGCCACCTACGATGGATTGGCCCTCGCCTGGGCCGTCATCGAGCACATCCACGATCGCATTCGCGCGAAGACGCTATTCGCCACGCATTATCACGAACTGACGGAGCTCGGCGGCCAGATCGAGGGCGTGCACAACCTGCGCGTGTCGGTGAAAGAGGCCGGGGATCAAATCATTTTCCTGAAGAAAGTGGAGCCGGGCGCGGCCGACCGCAGCTACGGCATCGAGGTCGCGCGTCTGGCTGCCCTGCCCGCCAGCGTCATCGAGCGCGCCCGCGAGGTGCTCCAACTGCATGAGAAGAGCGAGCACGAGGTCACCGAAGAACTCACGCCCGGCGCACGCCCGCACCCCGTTCAAATCTCCCTCTTCGAGCCGGTCAACTACGAGATCGCGGAGCGTATCCGCGATCTCAAGCTCGACGAACTCCGCCCCATCGAAGCCCTCAAGCTGCTGGCGGAATTGCAGGACGAATTGAAGCGGTAGGACAGGCCTCCTGGCCTGTCCCTGGAGTTTGTAAGCAAAGGGGTCAGACACCTTTTCCGGTTATGGAGCTTGGCGACACGGAGGACCTGATGGTGGTGGAGGGCCATGCCGGGCGGCTGACGACCGCGACAGAAGTTCTAGGCGGCAAAGAATATGCTACCGCCCTCCGTCAGGAGCTTGCTAACATCAGGCAGGAGTTGATGCGCAATCCAGATCTTGTTAAGGGAGTCGGGCTGAAGTGAACTGGTATTCGATCATTAGCTGCGACAACACTGTCCAGAATCCCTTCGTGGCCGATCTGGGCGATTTGGGACCTCATGAGGAGTTCCAGCTTCGGAGTTGTGCGGAGATCCGTGACTGGCCCGGTGCGGCCTGGGTACGAGCAAGTGACTGCGTGCATGATGGCGATCCTGACGACGTCCTTCAAACCTTGCTAGACCTGCCAATTTACTCGGCCCGGTTGCAGTCGGCGATCGAAGCAGCCCACATCGGAGGGATACAGTTCCTGCCGCTCCGCGTTTTGAGGCCATCAGGCACAGAGGTTGAGGGGTACTGTATCGCGAACATCCTCAACTGTGTTCGTGCGCTAGACCTTCATCGGTCGGATTTTGATCGGTTTCCTAACGACTACTTCTTGCCGCAGCGTCGCGGTCAGATACGAGCGCTGCGTAAGGCCGTACTTGAGCGCGATGCCCTGTCCGGCCATGACATTATCCGCCTTTCAGAGTACAAGGTGGCCGTATACGTGTCGCAGCACTTCGTGAACGCGTTCGAAGAGGATGGCTTCTCGGGATACTCCTTCCGTCGGGTAGCAACTAGTGGACACGAGGACGTCGTGTCAAATGTTGGCGCGGACAATCGAGACTTGGGCTGTCGTGAGAAGAATCCGCGGTGAAGAGTGCTCAATCTGAACGGCCCGACCTCATGCATAAGGCGGGGAGACGCTGTCCCACTCTTACGTCCGCATCCGGGCCATCAGGTACGCCGCTGCGAGGGCGAACAAGGCGTTGGGCGACCACGCAGCCAGCACTGACGGCAACTGGTTGACGTTGCCGAACTGCTCGAACAACTGCCCTATGGCCCAGTACGCCACCGCGATACCGAGACTCACGCCGACTCCGGCCATAGCGCCCTTATTTCCCGTCATGAACGCGAACGGCACGGAAATCAGCGCCATAATAAACGCGAACATCGGCACGGAAATTTTCTTCTGCAACTGCACCTTAAGGTGGACCGTATCGAATCCGCTCTGCCCCAGTTCCGCAATGTACGACTCGAGTTGCGGATAATTCATCTGCTTATCCTGGATCACTTCCTTCAGGAAGTACCCGGGCTGTTCATCGAGTTCCGGGAATGTGGCCGCCTGAAATGTTTCGTAGCGCGCGCCATTTCGCCCCTGGACGTCGCGCCGCCAGCCGTCCTCAAACACCCAGGTTTTCAACCCGCCCTCCCATCGGGCGCGCGCGGCTGAGATCTGACGGACGAGCCGGAACGGCTTCTGGCCCAATTCATAGACGTTCACACCCACCATCACCGCCTGGTTCGGGTCGAAGTACTTGTAGTAATAAATCCGCGGACCCTGGCCGCGGATCCACTTCCGATCCGGGTTCAGGTACGTCTGCGCCGCGCGCCCCTTGATCTCATTGCGGAGCGCCTCCTGCCTGCGGTTGGCCTCCGGCAGAATCCGGTAATAATCGAGCGCGAACAGGCCGGCGCTGAACAGGAAGCTCGCGATCAGCACGGGGAGTGACAGCCGGTGCAGGCTGACGCCCGTCGCCTTGAACGCCGTGACCTCGTTATTCTTCGACATCACGCCGAAGGTGACCAGCACGGCCACCAGCACGCCGATGGGCGCGGAATCGTTGACGAATTTCGGCGTCAGGAAGAACAGGTACGCGAGCACCTTCACGAACGGAATGCTGTTGTGGACGATCTCTCCCAGCAGTTCAAAGAACGTGAAGATGTGGGTCATCATCACGAAGCTGAACAGCAGCATCGCGAAGTAGAACAGGAACGTCGAGAGGATGTAAGTATCCAGGATCTGCGGCAGCAACGGCAGGCGGCCCAGACGGCCCCCGATGAAACCTCCGGGCGCAGACTTCCGGCGCTGAATGCGGCTCCATGCGAACTGCAAACGCCCGCTGATCATGCCTAGCACGTCGCGGTCGCCCGGGCGCTCGAGCCCGGCCAGCAGGATCAGCCCGAATATCGTGAACGCCGCATTCGGCGCCCAGACGGCGGGAATGACTGGAACGGTGCCCTGCCCCGCAAGCCTCGTCAGACTCACGAACGCCATGTAGTACAGGAAGGCCAAAAACACCGTCATGACGAACGCAGCCGATTTGCCTGCTTTGCGTGAAGAGACACCAAGCGGGATACCAACCAGCGACAGCAGCACGCAGCCGAACGGAAGGGCAAGCCGCTGATTCAGCTCGATCGCAGCCTCTCGCGACCGCCGCGCTTCGCGAAACAAAGGCCCCGTGTCGAGTTCGCTGAAGGGCCGTGCCGTTTTTACTTCGTTCCCACGCGTCGCCTGAAGCACCTGATCGCCTTGCGGGAAACTCGCGCTGTGGTAGTCGCCATTGACGAGCGGCTCATGCCAGCCCCCGTCAAGCATGTGGAGCTGGATGCGGTTATTCTTGAGATCCGGGACGGCAATCGCCTCCCGCGCCAGCGTGATACGCGGGCCTTCGCTCGCCTGCTCTCCAGTGCCGTTCGCGCGCTGCTCGGGCGGGCGCATATCGGCCATAAACACATCCCGCCATCGCTCGATCGAGCCCGGAATCACGTCGCCCACGTAAAGAATCGTGTTGGGGAACTGCTCCTGAAAAACGCGCGGCTGAATTTCCGCCGTAAGCTCCTCGCCGGCAAGCCGGTTCAGAACGCGGTAAGTCTCGCGTATGGACCACGGCGTCAGCCAGAGCGAACAGGCGGCCGTAATGGCCAGCGCAATGAAAGCGAACGTCAGTACGGGAAAAATCACGCGGCGGCTCGGGACCCCGGCGGCCCTCAGCCCGATAATTTCGCCGTCGCTCGACATCCGGCTCAAACCGATGAGGATTCCGACCAGCGCCCCAACCGGCAATGTGAATGTAAGTGTCGCGGGCAGAATCAGCGCGAACAGGTAGGCCGTTGTCTCCATACCCGCTGAACTGCGGACCAGGATCTCAAAACTCCGGCCCGCCCGCTGCAAAAACAGCACGAACGTGAACAACAGGGTTCCGAGGATGGCACTCGACGCGATTTCGGCAAAGATGGCCCGGCTGAGAATTCCCATATCAGCGATCGAGCGGAGGGGGCGGTACGATCGGCGGCTTCGGCAACTGCTCCTGCGCTTTCTCCATTTCCAAATCGTCAATCAGAATCGAAGGCGCGACGATCGACGTTTCCGCGACGAAGTTCGCGCCACCCATGAGCGCGAACGGCGCTGTATTGTCCTGAAAATCGAACACCTGGCTTTCATCCGACGCGGCCACGATGTCTTTGAGCGAGCGCGCCGTCAAGCCGCGGAACCGCAGGCCCCGCACGAGTTCCTCGCGCCCATCCGTGTACAGGCGGTAAGCCAGAATCGGCTCGCTCACCGGGCGCGCGCCGCCGCCCGGCTGCGCCATCGCGCTCAGCAGCCTCCGCGCCTCGGCGAATGACGCCGAAGAGGGGAAATCCATCTTGCGCACAATCATGCCGTAAGGTTTGCCGCGCTGCTTGCACAGATCCATCAGCTTCCTGCGGAGTTCGGCGGGCGGCATGGTTTCCGACGCACGCACGAAGAGGTTCCCGTAGCCGGCCGCCTTGGCCCCAAAGCTGCCGGGCAGCCGTGCGCGGCCGTTCGAAGCATCGAACCCCCTCACGGGCTGCCGCGTCAGAAGAAAGTTCTTGAGCACACCCTTTTCAACCAACACCAGCGGCTTCGGTTCCACGCCCTCCAGATCCACCGTGTAAAAACCGAAGAGCTGGCGGCCGCGCCACTCCTTCTGCGTGGGGTCGTCCACCACGTCCATAAACTCGGGAAGAATGCGTACGCCGAGCCGCCCCTCGAGTTCGCTCGCCGGGAACGGAAACGGCCGGCCGGGGATCGTGATGGGTTTCCGCGGCACGGCCAGATTCTCACCCAGCAACTCGGCCAGCACCTGCGGGCCTGCAATCCCTTCAAAAACGATCGGCCCCGAATACGCTTCGCCCGCCGGCGCCCGCACCAGCGACGAAAGGTTCTCGCCGACCTGCCGGATCGCGCGCTCCATCTCTACTTCCGGCGGCAGGCGGTCCGGTTCCAGTGAGTTGAAGACCACGGCATCGCGGAGCAACATTCCGTCCGGCGCCTGCGCGCCGGCTCGCGCCCGCACCGAGATCATCCCTTCAGCCACGCGAACCCTGGTCCCTTCCGACGTCACCAGGTAGCGCATGCTCCGGCCGCCCTCGAAATCCACCACCGAAGAATTCACGCCGGGGTAGTTCAGGAAAATCTCCGACAGCCGCCGCACCCGCGCAACCAGCGGCGCCTGGTCCGGCAGGCCCGGACGGACCGGCTCGATGCGCACCAAAGGAGCCGCCTGGGCGAAATCCGGCAGCACCTCGCTAAGCGTAACGTTTCTCAACGCGGCGCGCTTCCGCGAGTAGGCCTCCACTGCGCCTTTGTAGGCTGCATCCGTTGCGAGCCAGAGATGGTGGCGCAGCACGGTGTAGGAGGAATCGAGCGGGAACTGATCCACATCGTACAGCGTGCCGGAGAAGAAATCCGTGCCGATGAAATTCGTGTTGTCGAACTTGTAGTCGCCCACTCGCACCTGAATTCGGGGCAGGCGGTAGTTGACGCGGTGCGAGCCGATCAGCGCGCCGAGCGTCGCCGAGGCCGAGATGCTCTCGCCGTCGTGCAGCGTGTACTCGAAGTAATAGGGCTGCTCCGGACTTACCACGCGCAGTCCCCGTGAGCGCTCGATTTCATCCTGCATCGCGCGCAGGATCACATCATCCTGCTGGGCGGGCGCGGGCAGCGCGGCCAGCAGAGGCAGTAACAGCAGCCAGCGTGTCATTGGGCGCCCCCTGCGGGCGGCGGTAGGAACGGCGGGCGGTCCTGCGACTTGGCTTTCTTTTCGATTTCAATCTCCGAAACCAGAATAGCGGGCGAGACGGCGGACACCGGCACGCTGCCGGACTCCGCGCCGCAATACCCGTTAAACACCTCCGGGCGGTTCGACGTTGCTACCATCTTCGAGAAGCTCGCCAGCGGCGTGCCGACGATATCCGCGCCGCGCACCAGTTCGTCAGGCCGGCCATCCGGGTACACGCGGTAGACCACGACCGGAATCACCTTGAATGCCTGAACGCCCTGCCGCCCCGTGGTGGTGAATCCGCCCGTGACCTGGCGGAAATACAGCCCGTACGGCTTATTCTGCCGCTTGATCTCCGCGATGAGCATCTCTCGCAGCTTCGCGTCCGAGACCTGCTGCGCCGACTCCACAATCAGGTTCGATTGCCTTGAGACGGCCTCAAATCCCGGCGCCCGGCGGCCGTGCCCGTTCGAACTGCTGAACCCGCGAATCGGCGACCGCGACATCAGAAACGTTTTCAGAATACCCTTGTCTACAACCGTAACCGGCTGCGCCTTGACTCCCTCATCGTCGTAGGCGTACGCCCCATTGAGGGAGGTGCTTCCGTACTTCTTCCTCATGGGATCGAAAATGACGGACAGGAACTCCGGCAGCACGCTCGCGCCCACGCTCCTGGTAAACGTCTGCCCTTCCGTCTCATCCTTCTGCCGATGGCCCTCGATGCGGTGCCCGAAGATCTCATGGAACAGCACAGCCGCGGCCCGGCCTGAAAGAATGGCCGGCCCGACAAACGGGTCTACCAGCGGCGCACGTAGCATTCCGTCTACATCCTTGGCGACCTGCGCGACACCCGCCAGCACTTCGTCGTCCTTGGGCAGTCCCGAGTAATCTTCGGCCTGGAAATCCTGGCTGGCGGCCAAGTCCATGCCGTCGGCGGCCTTCCCGCGCCCGAACAGCGCGATGCTGGCGAAACTGCGTCCGTGCTGTACGCGGGCGCCTTCCGTGTTGACGAAGTAGCGTGTCTCCCGCTGGAGCGCCAGACTGGTCTGGGAAGTCAGAACCGACGGATGCCGCGCGAAAGCCGCCGACCATTTTCGTACCCGGGCGGCTGCCTGATCCGCCGGAAAATTCAGCCGCTGGACAGGCTCCGAGTACCGGGCCGGGACTTCGCTCGAGAAGTCGTCCGAATCGTCCTCCTCGGCTACTTTCATTTGCCGGTTCGACCGCACTTTGATGAGGCGCTCAGCCGCCAGCCGGTAAACGCGGTCCGTTTCGAGCCACAACTGGCGGCGCATGGCCGCCGGGTTGTCCTCGATCGGGACTGTGATGCCGCCCGTGAACTGTGCGCGATCGCCCGGCACGCGGTGGTAATTGTCCAGCTTCGGTGTACCGACCCGGACCGTGATGTCCAACCGGCGCACCCGCTCCGTGCGGCTGGACTTCAGCGCCCCGAGGCTGGCCGAAACGCCGGCCGCCTCCTGCTCGGTCACCTCATACGCCATATAGTAGGGAGCCGGATCGGCCTTTTCCTTGAGGACGCGGAAGTTCCTGTCCAGCTCGGCTCCAAGGGTGTCGAGCAGCGGCGGAGTCTGCGCGAAACCCACGGAGACACCAACAGCCAGCAGCGCGGTTCGTAAGAGCACCGGCACGCAAATCAGCATAGCAAAACGAGCCTTACGGACAGGTAAACACTCGTTCACGTCCGGCGCTCGTCCCGGTATATACTCCTAAAAGCGCCATGATTATTCGCGCTGAGCAGATGGCCGCCTTCGAGGAAGCGGCGGTGCGCAACTTCCGGCAGGAATTGGCCCAGCATTGCCGCGAATTCGCCCCAGGACTCGCCGGACAGGCCGGCGCGGAGAACGTCACGCGATTTGTCGAGAAGGGCATGGAACGGGCGCGCGCCTCCGGCTTTACCCTGCGAGGCCCCACACGGCTCTACATCGAACTGATGCTCTCGTTCGGCTGCGATTTCGAGGCGGACGCCCAGTTGCATTGGGCGCGGCAGGCAAAGGGCGAAGACGAGATGGACCGCGCGCAGGCGCTTCGCCAGGCGGCGGCATCCTACATCGATCGGGTGATGGGACCGAAGCGCGAGCATGCTATCGCCGCCCTCAGCCACCTCGCGCGATTGTCCCCGGACCTATGGCAGCGCCTGTCCGGACCGTTCGACGCCCGGCTCGCCCAACTGCTCAGCGCTCTCTTCCCGGAGAAGTTCGAGTATGCCGGGCCGGCCGCCATCCGTACCCTGATCCCGCGCGCGGTAGATGCCGCTTCGCAGGCCGGCGTGAAGTTGGAGATGGCGGTGGTCGTGCTCGCGGCGCTCATGTTCTTCTTCGGGCAGGGCGCGGCAAACGACCCGATGTACCCGTGGATCGCCGCCACGCTTGCCGACCCGAAAACGCCCGACCCGCAGAACCGCGTAACGAAACTCTATGAACAGACCCGCACCCGTGCCGAACGCGCTTTGCACGAGATCCAACCGGCGGGAAATCCCCGCTGACGCCCGGAGATAGACATGGTTCCCGGAACCCCTGGAGATCCCGCCGCCGGTCCGGACGCTGCCGCCGGCGTCAGCACCACCGTGTTTGAGTGCGACGTACCTTGCCCGGACGTCGAGATCGAGATCGACAACTCGCCGGATGCCAAGAGCGACCTCGTGCAGCTTCGTTCGGAGCACCCGCCGGGCCGCCCCACCGTGAATTGCCGGATTCGGGCGGTCAGCCTTCCGCCGAACCCGGGGACGATCGTGCTGACCAACCCGGACGGCCGGCTCCGGTTCGGCGCGAGCGACAAAACGCTCACGCTGACCGTGCCCAACGACGGTTCGTGGGTCCCGTTCCAGATTTCCGGCGAGAAGGGCAGCGACGCCATCGGCGATGCCGTCATCGAGGCGCACTGCAACACCGGCAAGGGCGCGCTCCAGGGGAAGAAAGCCCTCACCGTGTTCTGGTTCGACGGCGCGAAAATCGACCTCACGCCCGGCGGGCAGTATTCGCTCAGCGGCGGCGAGTACACAACGACCACAGCGCCGGCGATCATTCACACGGGCGAGGTGACCATAAAGCCGGCAGGCCTCGATTGCAGCGCGCCGCAGATTAAGAACCTGCGCGTGGGCATCATGCAAACCGGGCTGGCCGGAATCTATGGGCGAATCACCTGGGGCAATCCGACAATCATCTTCGACCCCGCGGTCCCTGCCGGGACGGAGGTGGTCGTGCCCCAGCAGCAGCGGCTCACATTGAACCAACCCATAACGGTCAACGATTCCGACGCCGCTTCGGCCCCTCTGTACGACCGGGGCGGGATCAAGCCGCCGACCGGCTGCTCGGGCGGTGGACCGGCGAAGCTTCACGACACTCCCTCTAACTCTGCCCCGCCCAATTACGTGATCGATGCCGTGGACGCGGCGGGAAAGAAAGTGGGCACGATACAGTACTCCCTGATCAGCGCCACCGTGGAAGGCTCTTTCATTAGTTACGTTGCCGTGTGGAACAAGGCCACGAACGAAACAGTCGCCATTCGGCAGCGCGGCTGGAGCATTAATGTGGACAGCTCGGCAGCAGGGCCGCAGAAAGCGACCACCGACGCGGCCGATGCCGCCGTGGCTGCCGACCCGCTGACCGGAGCGCCCTTCGCGAATGACGTCTGTAACGATCCGGCGAACAGAACCACCGCGCCGGCCCCTGGCACTATCGATGTGAAGTTCGTGAAGCTATGAGCCGCGAGGAGATTGCATGAACCCGTACAACGCGCCGCCGCGAACCGACGCCGCGGTTATCCTGATGCACGACGCCCGCGCGGTGCGCGACATCTCCGCGTTCTTCCCCGCCGCTTACCTCTCGCCCGGCCCGCCCTGGATCGCCGCCGCGATCACACCCGGCCCGAACAGCGGCAAGGCAACCACTCCCGGCGCATTCATTCGCTCGGATACGGGCCAGGTGTTCGCTCCGCCGAAGTCGGGAACCGTCTTGATGAAGCAGGGTGTATGGCAGGCCGTTGCAGGGTCTCAGGGTGGAGCGGCGTACTCCTGGAACGAGCCGCTCGCCAAAAAGACCAAGCTCACGCCGGAAGACCGCTACTCGCCATTCGTCTCCGGCGGCACGGTCCTGTTCCGTCCGGCGCCGGAGGTCAAGGCGCTTGACGGCCTCGGCCCCGTCACTCTGCTGTTTTCCGATTGGGCCCAGAACGTTTCGCCCGAGTTGGCATTTTTCGAGAGCAATCCCAGCCTGTTCAGCGGCGCCGACCCGGCAGCGCAACGGCAACTGATTGGGCTGCTTGCGCGCGAAAATCGTCTGCTCGCGATCGTCGCCTTGCGAGCGCTCCAAGGGTCCCCGGCGTTGACGCCGGAGAACGAGCGCGTCTACCTGACCCAGGCATCCGGGCACTTCGCAGCGGTGGTGCTGTACCTGATGCTCGCCGGACCAGGCGCCGGAGATGCGCTGGCATCCGAAGCGATCAAGGCGGCCGCGTCGGCGCGCGACCCGGGCCAACTCCGGTCCCTGGCGCTCGGAGCGTTCGCCGTCTCGCTCTTTGGAGACGCCGAGAGCCTGCCGCGTGCCCGAGCCGTGCTCGAAGCCGTCTACCGTCAGATCAGCGCGACGGGCTTGCGCATCGACTCAGATCCCTACCTGTACGCGATTTACCGAAGCGCGGGCATGGCGCAGTAATTCATTCGGGTTACGACGCCATCGCAGTCTCGCCGGTTCCATGACCCAAGCCCACGAGCGCGAGGCTATGGCGCCCCTGGGCGCCCGTCTTCTCGAAGATGTGCTTGAGGTGCACCTTCACCGTCCCGGGCCGGATACCGAGTTCCAGGGCCACCTCGCGGTTCTTGAATCCCTGCCCGACCAATTCCATAATCTGCTGTTCCCTTGGGGTCAGGTCTGGACGCATCTTGCGCCGCTCCCGGCGAGGCTCGCGATGGAACAGGTTCGTCTCCATCCACGTGGCGCCCGCGGCAACCGACCGCAGGCAGACCAGCAGGGTTTCCGCATCCGCCGATTTGCGGATAATCCCGCGCGCCCCGGCTCGCACGAACCGCAGCGCTTCCGATTCGGTCATCGAGACGCCCCAGACGACCGCCGAGCCGCTCCATCCGCTCGTCTTCAGTTCGCCCAGCGCCTCCAACACGGCTTGAGCGCCGAATGCCTTGTCGAGGATCGCCAATGCCGGCCGATGCGCGCGGACTGTTTCCAGAGCGGCCGGAACTGAATCACTCGCCTTCAGAAACTCGAGATCCGTACTGGCATCCAGCATTGCGCGCAACCCGGCTGCGGTGACGGGCTGCGTATCGCAAATCGCGACACTCTTCTTCATTTCCACAAAGCTTTAGTAGGCTGAACGGGCGCTTCGTCTCAAAATTCCCGACACGCTGCCGATGTGAAACGTGGATAGATGCCCGAATCGCACGTTACCGGAGCCAGCCGGGCCCTGCTTGTGTCGCCGGACCCGCGGATGGTGGCCGAACTCAGGCACCTCCTCGGCCGCGAGTTGCCGCTTACCGGTGTCGTGGCGCTCGAAACGTACCCGAACCCCGCCGCGCTAGCGGACCTGGCAGCCGGCGGGGCGGAACTCTGCTTCGTGGACGCCGCCTCGGACCGGAACGCGGCGTTTGCCACCATGTCCTCGGCCGCAGGCCTCCCGGGCCTGCCGGTGCTCGCATTATTGCGCTCGAACGATCCCGACCTCATCCTCCGGTGCCTCCGCGAAGGCGCAAGCGAGTTCCTCATCCAACCATTCACCGCCGAGCAGCTCAACGCCGCGCTCTCCAAACTGTCCCGATTCCGAGCCCGGCACGCCGCGCCACCGGAGGCGACCGGCCGGGTCTACTGCGTCATGCCGGGCAAGGGGTCCTGCGGCGCCACCACCGTGGCTTGCCACCTCGCGTTCGCCCTCAAGCGGGACAAGTCTGACAAAGTGCTGCTCGCCGACCTCGACTGGCTCACCGGCACCATAGGCTTCCTGCTGAAACTCAAATCGGCTTACAGCTTCGCCGATGCGCTCCCGCACGCCGGCGCCCTCGATGCCGACCTGTGGAAGGCGCTCGTCACCCCGTCGCACGGTCTCGATGTGCTGCTCTCGCCCGAGGAGCCCGTGCATGGAATTGCAGAGGCGGCCGACCCCGCCCCCATCATCAACTACTCGCGCCGCGCCTATTCGGCGGTCGTGCTCGACGCCGGCGGCGCCTACGGCCCATGGAATGCCGCGCTGGCGCGCCTCTCGGACCACCTGCTGTTCGTGACCACGAACGAGGTGGCCGCCCTGCATTCGCTCCAGCGCGCCCAGGCGTATCTCGAGCGGCACGGGGCGGACCAGTCCAAGATGCGCGTCATCGTCAACCGCGATCACAATGTGGGGCTGCGCCGCGAAGGAGTGGAGACGGCGCTCGAACGCCCGGTCTTCGCGGTCCTGCCGGCCGACACGGACGCGATCCGGAAATCGATCATCGAGGGCAGGCCCGCAGCCCCGGGCACCCGTTTCGGAAAATCCGTAACCCGTCTGGCTCAGCAGCTTGCGGGCAACCGCGCCGCCGGCGCCGAAACCAAAGCCTCCGGCTCGCTGTTCGCCACTCTATTGAAGAAGCTGAGTCTAGCGTGAAAAGTGGAAGTCCGTGGCTTGGGCCTCGTATCAGGGCACGGCTTCAGCCGTGCCGCAAGCGCTTGCCAAGCCACGGGCTTTAGCCCCCGCTTACGGCATCCCCAGGGGCTAAAGCCCTGTGATGGTGGCACCCTACGGCACGGCTGAAGCCGTGCCCTGATACGGTTCGGGATGTAGAAAGACGTGGCCTAACCGGCTGAAGCCTCGCGCAACGCATCGAGTGTACGCTCGGCTGTCTTCCGCCAGGAGAACTGCGCGGCGCGGGCGGGACCCGCGATGGAAAGCCGCTCCCGAACCGCCTCGTCGCACACCACCCGGTCGAGCGCTTCGAGCATTGCCTTGACGTTCCCGGGGTCGAACTGCACGGCCGCTTCGCCCGCCAGCGACGCCAGCGGCTCGATCGAAGAGCATGCCGTCGGGATGCCGGCCGCCAACGCCTCCAGCACGGGCAGCCCAAAACCCTCGAAGGTCGAAGGGTAGATGAACGCCCAAGCATCGCGAAACAGCTTATAGAGGTCCTCGCGCGGCAGCCAGCCTGCCAGGTACACGGAATCGCCCAGCTTGAGTTCCTCGACAAGCGCCTCGACAGCCGCCGTGTGGAACCCGCGGACTCCCGTGATCACCAGCCGGAACTCCGGCCGCAGGCGCCGGAACCCGGCGTACGTCCGGATGAGCGGGCCGAGGTTCTTGTGCGGGTGGAGCGTGGAAGCGCAAAGTATGTAGCGCTCCGGGCGGCTGCGCTCTTTGCCCACATCGAAAAACCGCGCATCCACGCCGAGCGGCACCGTCCGGACTCTGCCCGCCGGCACACTGTAAAAGCGGAGCAGGTCCGAGCGGGTTGCTTCCGAATCCGCCAGCAGCAGCCGGGAGGTGTGCGCGGCGCCCCACAGGCACACGCGCCAGAACGGCAGGTCGAACCAGCGGAAGTACTCGGGGTGCCGCTTGTGTTGCAGGTCGTGGAACACGGTGACGTTCGGGAAGGTCCGGAGGGCGGGCGCCGTGAAGCCCGGGTTCAGCATCACGTCCAGCCTCCTCCGCGCGGCTTCGAGAGGCAATATCGTCTGCTCCCAAAGGATGCGCGCCGGGCGAAACGAAGCGGCCAGCGCCTGCGGCACGCGGCTGAAGTTCGGCTGCGCCGGCACGAGGTCCGGCCCGGTCTCACGGTTCGTGAAAACCCGGTATTCGTTCTCCGAGTCGATTTCGGCGAGCGCCCGCAACAGGTGACGCAGGTAGATTTCCGTGCCCCCGACTCCGCCGGGGATCAGATACAGCGCGTTGACGCCGATGCGTAAAGCCACGTCAGCGCCCGCCTCTCAGCGCGCGCTCGGCCTGTGCAAGCCCTTGGCGTGCCTGTTGGTTCATCGGGTTCAGTTTGAGAGCATGCTGAAACTCCGCCACCGCCGCCTGCCACTCGTTGGCCAGTGCGTAAAGCCCGCCCCGGTACACGTAAGTCATGTCGAAGCCGGGGTCGATCCGCGCCGCGGCATCGAGCGCCGCCAGCGCTTCCTGGCGCTTGCCCGCCTTGATATACACGAGCCCGATCAGCGAGCTCACGTGGGCGTTGTTTGTAAAGGTGGCGGCTTCGCGGAGCTTCGCGATCGCCTCATCCCTCCGGTTCAGGCAGTCGTACGCCAGAGCCCAATCCGTGAGGAGCGGGTAATTGTGCTTACCCAGCTTGCCCGCCAGTTCGTACCGCGGCAACGATTCGGCACAGCGTCCCTGTGAGAAAAGCGCGAAGGCAAGCTGGAACTGCGCGCGCTGTTTGCGCGGCGACTTTTCGGCCGCATCCTGCCATAGCGGAAGAGGCCCGGCCCAGACTTTGCTCCGCTGGAACGTGAGCGCCCCCGAAATGAACAGCACAATAGCCAGAGTGGCCGCTAGAGTCGAGCGGGTTGTCTTCCACCGCCGCAGGAACTCGAGCACCATCAGGATCAGGCCGATGATCGGCAGGTACATGCGGCGTTCGGCGATGGGGTCTGCAATCGGCATCACCGAAGAGGTGGGCACAAGCAAAATCAGGAAAACGAAATAGCCGTAGGAAGCCAGCGGGTACCGGCGGCGGAAGTAGAACGCCGCGCCCGCCAGCGCCAACAGTCCGATCAGGCCGAAGATAGCGCCGTGCTCCAGCAACGTGTGCGAGACCGCGTAATCGTAATCGACCGTCTGCCCGTAAGGCAGGAAGAACAGCCGTATGTACCTCCAGATCACCCGGCACTGCGTGAAGAAGTACTGATACCAGGTGAACTCTTTCAGCTTGAAGCCCGCGGTGTCCGCCTCCCCCAGCACGCGAATGATCATCCGCGACGCCATCGCCGCGCCGATCACGAACAGACCGTACAACCGCCAGTTCCGCCGGATGCCCTGGAACGAGAAGCCCGGGTTCCAGTAGTAATCGGTCAGCAGCAGCAGCACGGGCATCATCGCCGCGTGCTCTTTCGTGCTCGCAGCCATGCCGAACAGCAGGAGCACCACGCCGGCTGTGATCCACGATGCGGATTCCGAGCGCCGGTACAGGAACACCACGAACGCCGCGTAAAAAAGGAGAACGCTGAGCACTTCCGACCGGCTCGTCATGTACGCAACCGACTCGGTCTGCACCGGATGCAGCAGAAACAGCATCCCGGCGAAACCGGCGAGCGCATCCCGCGTCAACCCTTCGGACCCCGCCCACGCCAGCAGCTTCTTCGCGGCAAAGAACACGAGCGTGCTGGTCGCTACGTGGCAGAACACGTTGAACAGGTGGTACGAGAACGGGTCGGTGCCGAAAAGGTGAAGGTTGGCCCAGAAAGTGAACATCAGCAGGGGACGGACGCCCAAAACCCACGACCTCAACGGCGCGTTCATGAACTCCTGCTCGACGACGGGCAGGTAGGAATCGTCGAAGACGTATTCGCCGTGCAGCGCGGGACCGTATGCTTCGAGCGCGGCGATCAGCGCCGCCAGCACTGCCACGGCGTAATGCCACGGGCGGATCTCGAAACCGGTCCGGCGCGCCGCCTTCACCGCCGTATCAACTGCGCGTTTGGACTTTTTCATTGAGTGAATGCAAGTTGAATTCGAGAATCGCAACGCGCTGCGCAAGCGCGATGTTGGCGTCCTTCAGGGCCGAGATGAGCACCGAAAGCCGAAACAGGACGATCAGGAACACGCATCCAACCAGCGTAAGCAGCGCGAGTGGAGCCGCGGTCATCCCAAGCAGCCCGGCCACCCGGTGCATCACGGGCTCGGAGCGGGAAAACACCAGCAGGGTAATGGCCGCGCCCAGCCAGCTCACCGAATACTCGACGCGGATGTGCGATCGCCGGACGGACAACAACACCATTGCGATCAGCACCAGGCTCAAGCCCGTCAGGAAATTCAGAAGGCCATCCATTGTTTCCTCCGCGCCGTGCGCCTATCGCTTCCTGCGCTTCGGCTCGTACTTGAGCACGTTCACGAAAACGCCCAGGAGCACGTGAGCGATGTAATAAAGCGATTTCACCGCCGTGATGGTGCTCTTGCCCGCTGCCCGCGGCCGCATCCTGCACGGCACCTCGACGAAATGGAACGCCTTGCGCTGCAGCACGACGAGCGCTTCGATCTCCGGATACTCGAGGGGAAAGCTTCTGCTGAACACCCCGAGCGCTTCGCGGTTGACCCCGACGAATCCCGAGGTCGGGTCTTGCACGTACTGTCCTAAAATCGGCCGCAACACCAGCCGGAAGAAGCGTATCCCCAGCCCGCGCACGAACGTCGGGGCGCCCTCGCCGCCATCTATGAAGCGCGAGCCGATCACCATCTGGCACGAGGAGGCGCGCAGCATCTCATAGATCTTCGCGATGTACGCGGGATCGTGCTGGCCGTCGCCGTCGATCCGTATGACGTAGTCATAGCCGAGTTCGAACGCCAGCTTGTAGCCGGCCTGCACGGCACCGCCAAGTCCGAGATGATGCGGCAACTGCAAAACGTGCGCGCCCGCTTCGCGCGCGAGCATCGCCGTGCTGTCAATCGAGCAATCGTCGATTACCAGCACCGGCACCTCGGGAAGCATCCCGCGGACCTCCCGCACGACCCCGCCGATCGCCCCTTCCTCATTGAACGCCGGCACGACGATCAGCAGCGTGCCGGAACCGGGCGAAGTCATAGGGCCGCCACCTGCCGCGCCGTGATCGAGTAGCGCGCCATCAATTCGCGGAACTCTTGGGGCTTCAGCCGTGCTGTCTTGCGGACGGCCCGCCTCTTCTTCCAGATCTGCCCGGCGCGGAAGGCCACCGAGCAGTGTGCGCGGGCGACGATGAATGCCAGCTCGAGCATCCCGCCCTGGCTCTCCGTAAACCGGGCCGCTGTGCCGCGGTTCTGAAGGATCGAAACGCCGTGCCAGAAGTAGCGCGCCAGGGTCTCGCCGGGAGCGCGCATCAGCATTCCGAAAGGGTAGTTCTTGAGCAGCACACAGAGCCGGTTGCGCTCCACATAATAGGCCTTGAGCGGTGAGGCCCTGCCCGCCGTGGCCGAGTACCCGTGATCGGCCTGCGCGCCGGGGACATACATGCACTTCCAGCCCGCCCAACGCGCGCGCAGGCCCAGGTCCGTGTCCTCGCAATAGAGGAAGAAGTCCTCGTCGAACATGCCGATTTCTTCGAGCATCGCACGCCGGTAGAGCGCGGCCGATCCGCTCGGCAGCAGGACCTCCTCGGGCTGGCTGAAGCGCTCCGGAGGCTCCAGGTGCCCGCGCTGTTTGCTTGTGCCGTCGCCGCAGACCAGCATGCCGGCCGAATCCAGCCGCCCATCGCCCGCCAGCCGGACCTGAGAGGAGAACATGCCGGCGTCCGGGTGCGCGTCCGCCGCGGCCGCGAGTTCACTGAGCCAGTCCGGATGCGCCACCGCATCATCGTTCAGGGTGGCTACCAGCGGCGCCCGGGATTGCCGAAATCCGGCGTTTACGGCCGCCCCGAAACCCGTATTCTTCTTCTGTTCAATAACGGTCGCGCCGAACCGTTCCGCCCCGGCCTCGCGCGCAAGTTGCTTCGCGCTGTTGTCCACAACGACGATGTCGAACCCACGGAACGACTGCCGCACCAGCGAAGCAAGGCACTCCACGAGCGCCGGCCCGGCGGCCAGGGTCGGCACGACGACTGTAACATGAGCCTCGGACAAGTCATGATTCTACCGAACTTTGCGGGGGAGTTCTCGAATTTGGACCATCGGGCCGCTTGCAAGCCCATGCCTTCCACGATAAGGAGGAGATCGGCCCCGCTATGATGGCAGAGATCGCCCGACATACCGGACTGCGCCCAGACGACCTCTGAAACGTCAATAATCTCCCGTTTCGGCGTCTCACAACCACCAGTCGTTCTTCTGCGCAGCCTGGCGTACTCAAACTCGGTATCATGTGCGTGGGTCTCTGCAACCGATGCTGAAGCCACGCCATCTTGGGTATGACGCCGCTATGGAGCGCCATGTCTTTCTCCTAGCCCTTGACTCCGTTAGCACACCTTTCTCCAAACCCGACCTCCACTGCCAGCAATTCGTTTGCCTGTGCGCCGTTGATGCAAGGGGACTACCGGAGCATCTTCTACGACAGTTCTGCTCGCATCTGGTCCGACTCGGGTGTGCCTACCTATGCACGTGGGGGCCAGATTGCGAACGTGTGCACGACGTTATGGATAGCGTGGTCATCGGAGACAACCCAACGGAGACAGGCCTTGGCTGCCTGATGACCACATGGCACACCGAGGAGTCGTTGAACGACGCTCTTGATTTCCTCCTCACCTGCACAGTCCCAGATGATGACTACGCACCAAACGGTTGCAACTCGGCACTGATCATCTGCATCGCCTCGGATTCCTGGACTTCAGAAATCGAACAATGCGTAGCGGCCAGAATCGTCCCTATGCCGAACTGAGTATCGTAAATTGGCCTCCTGCGGGCACCGACCGCCCAGACCGGCACTTCGGCATAATGTTAGAGGAGTTATGAGACACATGCTCCAACTCGGCGATAGACAGATCGACGAGGCCGCGCTAGCGGATCTCTGCCGGCGATACCAAGTCCGGGAACTCTCGCTTTTCGGGTCCGCCGTTCGCGGCGAAATGAGGCCCGACAGCGACATCGATATTCTCGTCGAATTTCTGCCGGGTGCAGACATCGATCTGGTCGATTACGCCGGTCTGATGCTGGATCTCTCCGATCTGCTCGGGCGAAAAGTGGATCTGGTATCGAAGAACGGACTTAAACCGCTGATCCGGGCCTCGGTGCTCGGAGAGGCGCGGCTCCTGTATGCGGCATGAGAGCCTGTATCTCACCGACATCCTGGAAGCAGCGGACCACATTGCCGAGTTCATCGACGGAGTCGATCTCCAGACATTCCTGACGTCTGAATTGCTGCGTAGCGCGGTAGTTCAGAAACTCACCACTATCGGTGAGGCGGCCGGACGAGTCTCAGAAGATCTGAGGAGCCGCCATCCCCAGGTGCCATGGCCACAGGTCATTGCCTTCCGTAATATCCTGATTCACGCCTACTTCGGAAGCGACTGGGACGTCGTGTGGCGCGCCGCGAGGAATCGATGTCCTGTGCTGCGAGCGCAAGTCGCCGAGATCCTTGCAGCGGAATCCGGTTGCCTCTGACTTACATTCACCGCCGCCCCACATTCTCATACCACTTCAAATTCGGCGAGTCGATGCACGCCAAGTCCGGCTTGCCGTCGCCGTTCAGGTCGGCTGCGGCGCAACTGGCGGCGCCCATGCCGCCTTCGTCGAGCGGGCGGCGCGTCCAGCGCTTCCCGTCCTTATTTTCCGCCGTGTAGATGTACACGCTCCGGCCCTTGCCGCGGTATCCGGCGATGATGGAATCGCGGCCGCCGCCATCGAGGTCGGCCGCCAGCAGCGCGTGGCCCTCGACGAAGGAATCGTCAATCACCTGCCGCTCCCACTGCCCTTTCCGCTCCACGTAAACCACAACCTGGTTGCCGTGCCAGGGCTCAATCGCACAAACGAAACGGCGCTTCCCGAGCTTGCCGACAGCCACGTCACTCGATCCGCTCTTCGGCCACGGCTCCGGACTGCCGCCGGTGAGCCGAGTGCGGCGCCATTTCCCGTCGAACTTGAACAAGCCAATCCCTTCGAAACTCGCCGTCAGAATCTCATCCCGCCGGTCGCCATCCCAATCGATGACGTGGATGCCGTGCAGCACACCTGCCAGATCGTTCGAAATCACTTCGCGCTTCCACGTGCCGGGGCGGTAGAAGACCAGCGGAACCCGTTCGCGATAATCCGGCGCGGTGGCACGTGCGCCGGCCAGCGGCGCGTTCACCACCACCTTGCTTCCGCTGCCGTCGATGTCCGCCCAGCGGAGCCGGTGAGATGTCGGCAGACGATCGATCTCCGTCGCCTTCCACGGCTGACGCGGATCGCCGGTATGGGTAAGCACGGAGACGATGCCGGCGCTCTTGGCCGGGTCCATGGAAAACTCCTGCGCAAGCACGATGATAGGAATGCCATCCGGACCCGGATCGGATACCGCAATGTTGATCGCCCGGGAAATCCCGGTCACCAGCACGTGGCGCTGCCAGCCAGGGTTCTCGAACCAAACCAACTCGCTGATATTGCTGGCCAGGGCTATGAGGTCGGGCCTGCCGTCCTTATTCAGATCGGCGGCAACCACCTGGTACCCGCCCTTCAGATCCGATGCTATTGTGTGCTCACGAAATTCGGCCGGCATCAGCGAGCAGCTTAACAAAACGAGAACCGCAAGCGGGCGCATAGATCCCAGTGAAGCACAGCGGAAGCCTTCAATGCCCAAGCCAGCGTATGCGAAAGTTCAACGCCCGGCTCTGTCCCCCGTAGAACTCCATGAAGTGCGGCGAACTGGCGTCGGCGTTCACGACGTTCGGGTTCTTGCGGTTCATGATGTTGTTGAACCCGAAGCGGAAAGCCCAGCGGTTCTTGCGGAAGGTAAACCGCCGCTCCAGGTGCAGGTTCAATTCGACGAACGTGGGGAAGCGGTGATCGTTCAACCCGCCCTGAGTCCTTCCTGCCTCGTCCGTGATCGAAAACGGGAATCCGTTCCGCGCCTCGAACAGGTAGGCCACCGCCCACTTGGGCCACTTCGTCGGCAGATAGCCCCAGCTCACAAACCGGTTAGGCGAATCCCAGGGCATGCGCCCGACGTTGCTGCCGATCAGCATGGGGTCGTCCACATTCACGTCAACCACGCCGTTGGAAAGCGCGCGGGACCGGGTGTAGCTCGCCATCCACTCGTATTGTTTGTGGAAAACCTGCCGGACCGTGACCTCGAACGCGTCGTAAACGTCGCGGCGGAAATTCCCCAGCCGAAAGACGGAATCGAACACCGATGTCCCGTAGGCCGCCACCATCTTCGCGGATGGCGGAGAGTTCGGCTCGACGGTGTTGTAGTACGTCAGCCCGTTGCGGCCGCGGCGCGCGGTGTATTGAAACCGCGCGTACAGGTCCGCGGCGAAGCGCCGTTCAACTCCCAGATTCCAGTTCCTGTACCGGGGCGTTTTGAACGGCCCCGGACCGATCGTGAAGAGGGATACCGCCGGCCCGTGGCTGAACTGGCCGTCCGCGGTATAGTGCGTGGTGATGGAGTACTGATCGTAGGGCCGGCTGAACATGCGCAGGCTGGTCTGGTCGTACACCACGCCGTATCCGCCCGAAATCTTGGTCGATTCCAGATGCGGCGGCGCCCAGGAAAACCCTAGCCGCGGGGAGAGGTTGACGTTGCCCAACAGGCGGTCCCAATCCTGGCGCAGCCCCGCCTCGATCAAGAGGGTGGGATGCACTTTCCAGGAATCCTGCACGTACGAGGCCGCTTCGGAGTTTGAGATGCCGGCGAGCCCGCTGCCGCCGAAAGACACCGTGCGCGAAACCGTCTTATTGACCCGCAGGAACTCGTACCCCGTGCGGCGGACGTCCTGCCAGTAATTAACCGAATCCACGTCCACGCCAACCTTCAACTGATGGCCGCCGAGAGCGTTCAGGGACGGCAGAAACAGGTTGGCCAGAAACTGGTCCCGTCCGGCTTTGCGCGTGGCGTCGTAAAAGGAGTTGCCGCGCTGGCCGTCGGGCGTGATGACCAGAATGTCGCGGCCCTGGGGAATTTCGCGCCCGAAGGTACGGTTGACCGCATAGCCGATTTCAAACACTGCTCCGCGGTGGAAATAGACCTGGTCCTTCACATTGAAGAACCATTGGCGCGTGCGGCGGTCGACGGTGGTCTCCTCGGGATTGAGCACTCCCAAACCGTTGCGCGGTGCGGTCCAGAAGCTCGTCAGAAGCCCGGTGTATATGATGTTCGAGGGCGTCAGGTTGAACTGGTTCCGCAGCAGGTTGCTCATCCGGAGGCTGGTGTTGCGGTCCTGCCCCTTGGGCAACTCATCGACGATGTGTTTGTCGTACTGCAGGTCGATGCTGTCGGAAAACCACGCCCGCCCTTTCTTTATCGGGCCCTCGAGGCCGAACCGGGGAGTCCATCCGGTAATCGCCAGGCCCTTCCGGTTCTCCACGCCGGGTATGAAGTTCGTTCCCGAATAGCGGAAACGGTCGCCCCCGGTGCTGGTCTTGATTGCCAGCGTGCCCGCCGCGCCCTTGCCGAATTCGGCCGAGTTGAAGCCGGAAATCTCCACGGAGTGAACGGCCTCGACGCTCACGCGGCTCTCGAACCGGCTGGTCAGAGGATCGTTTACCTGGAATCCGTCCAGCGTGTAAAGGATTTGCTCCTCGGTGCCACCGTTCAGGTGGATGCCGCCGCGCGAATCCTCGACCACGCCGGGCACCGCCCGCATCGCGTTCCTCAGCGTGTTCGTGGATGGATAGGGAATCTGGGTGAGTTCCGTGCCCGTCAGCCGCTGCTCGGGCGTGGTGCGGTCGAAATCGATGGCCGGAGGAGAATAGGAAACGTCAACTTGCTCGAACACTTCACGCGCCGGGTTCAGCACGAGCGTGACCTCATTGCTTCCGGCGTCCAGTTTCACCGGGCGATCCTTCAGACGGAAAAAGCCCTGGCGGCCGGCGGCAAGCACGTAGTCCCCAGGGGTTTCCACGCGGAACGAAAACGCCCCGCTGGGATCGGCAACCGTCTGCAGCCGCAGTTCCGAACCGGGGCGCGTTAAAACCACCTGCGCTCCCGGGATCGCGGCGCTATTTTCATCCACCACGCGGCCGGACAGCACGCTCTCGGCCCATGCCGGATGACAGCAGGCTGCAGCGAGCCCAATGAGAACCGTCCCCTTCACGGCCATTCTCGCGATACTACAATCATACGGTATGGGAGAAAAACGAATCGCCATTTTTGTCGACCAGTCCTATCAGGAACTCGAGGTCTGGTATCCCTACTACCGCTTTAAGGAGGCAGGAATCGAAGTCGTCACCGTAGGCGCGCGCGCCGGTGAGACCTACCCGAGCAAGTACGGCTACCCCGTCACCGCGGAGAAGTCCTATGACGAGATCGAAGCGGCCGGTTTCGACGGCGTGGTGATCCCGGGCGGCTACGCGCCGGACCACATCCGGCGGTACGAGAAGGCACTTCGGTTCGTTCAGCAAATCAATGCTCAGGGTAAGCTGGTGGCCTCGATCTGCCACGGGCTGTGGGTGCTCTGTTCCGCCGGCGTGCTGAAAGGCAAGCGCGCCACCTGCTTTTTCGCCATCAAAGACGACGTGATCAACGCCGGGGCGCTTTACGAGGACGCCGAAGTCGTTGTGGACGGAAACCTCGTGACCTCGCGCAAGCCGGACGATTTGCCGGCGCTGTGCCGTGCCGCGATTCAGGTGCTGACCGCGGCGAAGTAGTTACGATCGGCTTTGTACCAGGGCATGGCCGGGCTGTTTCAGTCCTTCTGGCAGGCAGGCTTCGAATCCGCCTGCCACATCAACAAGTTCAACGTCCGGCTGGACATGATTGCCGCGACGCAACACGACGTCCTCGCCGGCCCCGACTACGCCATGCTCGCCGAGGCGGGTTTCCTCACCGCCCGCGACGGCTGCCGCTGGCATCTGATCGATCGCGGAGGGCAGTACGACTTCTCCCCGCTGCGGCCCCTGGCCGAAGCCGCTGAGCGGCACGGCGTCGAGGTCATATGGAATCTCTGCCACTACGGCTGGCCGGACGACGTGGACATCCTCAAGCCGCAGTTCGTGGACCGGTTCGCGCGCTACGCCGGCGCCACGGCGCGTTTTCTCAGGGAGCAGACGGACCGCGTCCCGTTCTTCTGCCCGGTAAATGAGATTTCCTTTTTCTGCTGGGCGGCCGCGCGGTTTTTCTACCCGTTTGCCGAAGGCCAGGATAACGCGATCAAGTTCCAGCTCGTGCGAGCTGTAATTGCCGCCTGCGAGGCGATCTGGAACGTGGACCGCCGCGCGCGTTTCATGCATTCCGACCCGATCATTAACGTGGTCGCTCCGCGGCAGCGGCCGGACCTGGGGGAAGCCGCGGCCAGGCATCGTGAAGCGCAGTTCGAAGCCTGGGACATGGTGGCCGGCCGGAAGGCGCCCTCGCTCGGCGGAAACCCGAAGTACCTGGATATTATCGGAGCGAATTTCTACTACGACAACCAGTGGGAAATCCCGAACGAAAAGCTGGCCTGGGACGCCATTCCGCTAGATGAGCGCTGGATTCCGCTTCACCGGCAGTTGGAGAATCTGCACCAGCGCTATGGGCGCCCTGTGATGCTCGCCGAAACCAGCCATTTCGGCCGCCTCCGGGGGCGCTGGATCCGGGGCGTGGCCGAAGAGATCCGGCTGGCCGCCGCGGCCGGCGTGCCGGTTGAAGGCATCTGCATCTACCCGATTTTGGACCGGCACGACTGGGAAGACCCCAAGTGGTGGCACCACAGCGGCCTTTGGGACATTAAACGGGACCGTAAAGGCAACCTCCGCCGCGTGCTGAACCGGAGCTACGCCGCGGGTTTGCGCCGGGCGCAAGAGATCGTGTAGCGTCACGCGTAGCCTGCCGTGCCGGTTGACGCACTGAGTCTGCTCAACTCCCCAAGTATCGGCGTTCATCGGTGTTCATCGGCGGCCAATTCAATACATCCAAGCCGCCGATTAACACCGATAAACGCCGATTTCCTCACGGAGCGCGGCACTGATTTTCACTCCTTGGTTGCCGCCCGGAACGGGCCATGCCCGAACTCCCTCACGGTCGCGGCTCGGATTGCCGAAGCTTCCTTGGATTACTAATTGCTCAACCCAAGGCGAGGCGTCCGAGCCCTTCTAAAGTGTTGAGCGCCCGAACCCAGAGGGGGAAACGTGAGTCAGGACAATGTAATCCTTACCTTTTCGCACCTACGCTGGAACTTCGTTCACCAGCGGCCGCAACACCTGCTCTCGCGTTTCGCCTCGCAACGGGACTGCCGGGTCGTGTTTATCGAGGAGCCGGTTCACGATCGCTCGGACGCGCCGTTCTGGGAGCGAAGCAGCCCCGAACCGAATGTGCTGATCGCCCGCCCGCACACGCCCTTCGGCAAGCCCGGATTCTGCGACGAGCAACTGCCCGCGCTCCGCGAGTTGCTCCGTCAATTCGTCGTCGAGGAACGGCTCGGCGCCTGTTGTGCCTGGTTCTACACTCCGATGGCGGTGCCGCTTCTGGGGGAACTCGATCCCCGTGTCGTGGTGTACGACGCGATGGACGAGCTGTCGGCATTTCTCGAAGCGCCGCCGGAACTGCTCGAGCGCGAGGAAGAGCTTTTCCACGCCGCCGATGTCGTCTTTACTGGCGGGCGAAGCCTCTATAGGGCCAAGAAAGATCGCCACCCTAACGTCCACTGCTTCCCCAGCAGCGTGGATGTGAAACATTTCGGCCAGGCTTTGCGGCCGATCGAGGACCCGGCCGATCAGGCGGCGATCCCCCGCCCGCGCCTCGGCTTCTTCGGCGTCATCGACGAGCGCATGGATCTCGATCTGATTCGAGCCCTGGCCGACGCACATCCGGAGTGGCACCTGGTTATGCTCGGCCCGGTTGTGAAGATCAAGGAGCAAAACCTGCCAAGGCGGCCGAACATCCACTACCTCGGCCAGAAGAGCTACCTGGACCTGCCCGCCTATCTTTCCAACTGGGACGTCTGCCTCCTGCCGTTCGCACGCAATGATGCGACGCGCTTCATCAGCCCGACCAAGACGCTGGAGTACATGGCCGCGGAAAAGATGATTGTGAGCACGCCCATCACGGATGTCGCTGAGCCGTACGGCCGCATCGTTTACCTTGGAGAAACGGCCGGGGAGTTCGTTGCCGCGTGCGAGCGCGCGCTTCAAGCCCCGACTCAGGAGCGCCGGGCGCGCACGGCGGGCATGCGCGAGGTGCTATCGGGCACATCCTGGGACGAAACGGCTGCGGCAATGGCGCAGCACATCTCGCTGGCATCCACGCGATTCGGCGGTTTGCGTTCCTCACGCTGTCCGGTCGTCGTAGCCGGGGCCGGCCCCACCGGGTTGAGCGCCGCCTATCACCTCGGCGAGGATGCGCTGCTGATCGAGCAGGCCGATCGCGCCGGCGGATGGTGCCGGTCCCTCGAAATCGAAGGCTTCACGTTCGATTATGCGGGCCACATCATGTTCTCCAACGAGGAGTACGTGCACCAGCTATATCGCATGCTTCTGGGCGACAACTTACACTGGCAGGATCGCGAAGCCTGGATCTTCAGCAAAGGCGTCTATACAAGGTATCCCTTCCAGGGGGCCCTGTATGGGCTTCCCCCGCAGGTCATTAAGGAGTGCCTGCTCGGCGCCATTGAGGCGCGCTTCGGATCGCTCAAGAACAAAGCCACTCCAAAAGCCAACGGTGCCCACTGCATTACGGACTGCTGCGCGGACGGGATACTCGAAAGCGAAGTCGCACTCGCAGCCGCCGACGCCCAACCCCGCAACTTCGAGGAATTCATCTACAAGGTCTGGGGAGCCGGTATAGCGAAGCACTTCGCCATCCCGTACAACCGGAAACTCTGGGCCGTCCCGCTCTCCGAAATGGAGACTTCGTGGCTCGGCGGCCGGGTGCCTCTGCCGGACATCGAGGAAATGATCGAGGGCGCCCTCCAGCCTGTGCCCAAACCCATGGGGCCGAACGCGCGGTTCGGCTATCCCCTTCGGGGAGGGTTCCAGGCGCTGATGGACGGTTTTCTTCCCCACCTGAAGGGAAGGTTGCAGCTCAACACGAGAGTGACCGGAGTCTCGCCGAGGCGTCACACGGTCACCCTTGCCTCCGGCGCCGAAGTGGAATACGAGTACCTCATCAGCACGATACCGCTCCCGGTTCTCGCGCGTATGGTTGGCGACGAGGCGCCTGCCTCGGTGAAACTGGCGGCTGCCGGCCTGCGATATGTGTCCGTCCGGTGCGTACATCTCGGCATCGACCGGCCCGACGTCACCGAGAAGCACTGGATCTACTATCCCGAGGACACCGTTTTCCACCGCATCTTCGTACAAGGCAACGCCAGCCCGCACTGCAATCCGCCGGGCGGCTTCGGCCTGACCTGCGAGATCACTTACTCGGAACATAAACCGCTGCCCTGCGAAGGCGATGACCTGGTGCGGCTCGCCGTCGAAGACTGCCGGAGGGTCGGCATCATCGGCCGGCAGGATCGGATCCGGGCGTCCGCTCAATGCGACCTGCCGCACGCCTATGTGGTGTACGACCACGGCCGCGCCCGGAACGTGGCGCTCATCCGCAAATGGCTGGAATCGCGCGACGTGCTCGTGGCCGGGCGGTACGGCGAGTGGGAATACTACAACTCGGACCATGCGTTCATCGCCGGAAGGACCGCGGCGCAACGGGTCCGCGCGATGCGGCGAGGCAGGAAGGCCGCTGCTGAAGTGCCGGCGCGCGCTCTGGGATCCCAGCGGCAGCCCGTGCGGCAAGCCTCTGAGATTTCGGGGTAGTGTCCTGACGTGCTTGCCGAGTTTCTGAATAGTTATTCAGTGTTTAGAATTAGCGAGTTACCTGTTGGTGTGGGATACGAGTTCGGATTGTCCATACTTTCCATTGACTTTTGTTTGCTTTCATGATAAAGATCACTAGCATGAAACCGTCGTGGCTCGCCTTTCTCGCTGTTACAATCCTCAGCGGTTCGCTTCCAGCACTTGCCCAGAATCAACTCGCGCGGGAGAGTTTGGATTTCGTCTTCCTGCGGCACCTCGCACGGCTTTCCGACCAGGCGCAGTCCGTCCGTTCGCACCTTCAGAGTCGAGTCGAGATGTCAGATCAGGAACTGGATGTCGTTCTTGTGGCGGCACGAGCCGCAGAGAAGGACATTACGAAACTGGTGGTCGAAGCCCGCGCCCGCACGGCCAATCGCCAAGCGACGAAGGAAGAAGATCAGATGATAACTGCCGAACGGAATCGAATCGTTGCCCGGACGTGGGCAACCGTTCGCACATCACTTTCCCCCCGGGCTCTCGCAGGACTCGACTCCCTCCGTTCCGCTTTTGCCGCGAGGATCGAGCCTGTACCGGCACCCGGCCGTGACTGAATAATCGGCGTTGCAAGCTCGCAATAATGTCCATTAACTCTGGAGGCTTCTTCTGATGTTTAGGACTGTGTCTACGCTCGTTCGTATTTCTGCATTGCTCTCGCTTTTCGTTTTTGCGGCCGACGGCCAGTGTCTCGATGTGGGAACTGGCTGGTACAGGGTTCTTGATATTGGTCGCGAAGGAGGAAACGCCATTACCGGATATCCAGCTGCGTTTGTAGACGGCCCGTATTGGTGGCAGTGGGACATCAATCTCACGGCTCGCCAGTGGATTTCAGGAGGAGCTACGTTCCGCCCCCAGCAATCGACCGGCTGGATTGCCTACTACGCCAGCTTTTCTTGGAGCGACACTCTGTCGAGTTTGGGGCCGGGCACCTTTAACCAATCCTCCAGTGCCCAGTACCGTTGTGTAGCGTCTCCGTATTATACGAACTCACGCCCTGAGGCGAGTGGATCGGTAACGATTCAGAGGCCCTCGGTCACCGGCACTGATGGCATCTGGTACCTGGGGCGTCCGGGTCTGTCTGATCCGACTAACGGATTCTACAATGCCGCCGCTCTCACAGGCAACAAGAACTGCGACAGCTGTACGTCCTCCCTGACGTGGGATGTGTCACCGGCTGGTGCCTTGACCTTCAGCCCCTCCAGCGGCAATTCAACTGACGCGTTTGCTCAGACGAGCAGTTCCTCCTGCACGAAGGATATCATCGTCCGGGCCAAGATAGACGGCTTCCCATCAGACCCGTTCAAAATGATCATCAACCGCCCAAACTTCACTACCAAAATTGGAGTCAGCCACGGTGGTTGTGGTCGCCCGGGAACGACATGCCCGGCGACAAATGGCTTTTCCAGCCTGGTCGAACTTTATATGTTTGACCTCTGTGGTTACCTGATACCCTCCATTGCTGTGAACGAAACGTTTGGGTCGTTCACCCCGGACACGGCGAACAACTGGTCGGCCCCTACGCCACGAAGCACGGCCTACTACGTCACCAGCTTCATCGATGAGATCGCCGCCTATGGCCCACTCACGCCTGTACCCTACGCGCCACTGGGTCCGCTCTCGACTCAAAAAATCAACTGGGCGAATCAGACGTTCTATGCTGGAACTACAACATCCGGAGACGGACAGCAGGTTAACACCGTCCCGCGACACCAGAAGTATATTGACCATGGTAATCACGAGCCGTAGTCCTTGGAGACGATAATGAGAACGCCACTCCTAACGTTGCTTTTCTTCGCACATATTGTTCGAGCTGGAATCATCAGCTACGCCCCTCTGCCAATAATCGAACGGCAGGCTTCTTCGATCATCGTTGCCGAGGTCGAATCGGTGGCCGCCACCCCAACTCGCAGCACGATCGTTGTGCGTGTGGTCCGGACCGTCAACGGCGTCGAACGTCGCCCTGGTACGCTGGAAAACCTCTGGGTTGAGAGCGACCTTTTGGACGCTGCCGCCGCCAAAAACTACGGTCCCCGGTTGTGGTTCATAGGTCCCGATGGAGCTGTGATCCCGAGGACCGTCAATGTACCAAGGGTTGATGGTTTGTCGCTTCCGGCAGTTCGGGACGATCGCTATCAAGATGCTGCGCGCGCTGCGACTGCTCGCGGTCTGGGGATAGAGATCGCGGCGGCCGCTCGCGACAGGCTCCTGGACGCGCCCGCGGTTCGACAGGTCACGCACTACTTGCAGTCCAGATCAGTCGGCGAGCGTGAGGAACTGGAGCGACTGGGCTTCTCGCAGGTCAGCGCGGACTCCCTGAGGGTAGCCAATTTGCTGCGCAGCGGCGTCGCAGCCAGTGTGGACGAACTCGTCCGCCAACTCGGCGCTGGCGCACCCGACCACAGCGTTCGGGATGCACTTTGCTCGTACCGAAATCCAAGCTCTGCAGGAATTGCTGCGCTTTCGAAACTGCTTGACTCTACCACTGACACCGGACTGGCCGTGTGTGCCCTTGTCGCGCTGAAAGAAATCCATACCAACGAGACCATTCCCGTTCTTGCTAGGGCATTGGACCGTCCGGATGAGAGCCAACGCTATCTTGTCGTGTCGGGCTTGTACTTTGCCGCCAACGCCGGCCAAGTTCCCATGGAGAAGCCGTTCGTGGTTGATGGCCGGGAGGTTCAGCGTCCAAAGAAGGGCTCTGGTGATGGCCTGATCGGCGAACTGCCGCCCTTCGACGTATACCGTCTGGAGGAGGCCAAGCACCTCGCGTTCTGGAGAACCTGGGCGAGCACAACCCCCTAACCTGACTCATAGCGGCTGGGGGCTGCCCCTACCGCTACAAACCCGATCCGGCGCAGGTGGCCCTCCAAGACCTTGTTCTCCGATGCCGGGGACACCAGGTTGCCCCGCGTCGGCTCATCAAAGTGCATCGGTTGGCATCGAATCCCGGCCCGTCCACGCGGGCAAACTGCCACTTTTCTCCGACCGTCAGATGGCACGCTCAGTGGACGAGTTACGGAGGTTTCCTTCGGCGTAAGAATAAGTAAGAACAAGTTGTTCAATGTGTTTCGCCAAGGCTTCACGGGCCACTGCAACATCTGCCCGAAGCACCGACCGAAGGTCGAGAGCCTTCGGCCCTACAGAAGATGCACCGCACGCAACGGAACTTGTCAACGACTTTGAGACACCTACCCGCATAAATTAGTGTTCCTCCTCTTCGCTGGCCAGCAGTTGCGGCTTGGTGTAGTTGGGATGGCGGAGTTGATCGCGTCGCTCGCGGACCTCTCCGGCCTGCTCGAGGATGCGATACATAGTTCGCACGGAACACAGGTAGGCGCCCTCGTCCAGCAGGGTGGCAAAGACTTCGGTTGGCGCTTTGTCGCAGAAGCGTTCCGAGTGCAGGTGATCGAGCACGTGCTGCCGTTCGGCGGGTGACAGGGCACGGGGCTGGCACTGCGGCGGAGGGGCCGTAGTCGCCGGCGCGCTGGGGCGAAGATGCCGGTACA
>JAEZIJ010000151.1 GCA_023436715.1 Acidobacteriota bacterium | reverse complement strand
GGGCTTCACCGGAGCCCGGCGCGAACTCACCATCCGGCTTGTCCGCATCCTGTTCCCCGGCGCGGGCTTGCTGGTGCTCTCGGCGTGGTGCCTCGGCATCCTGAACAGCCACCGCCGGTTTTTCCTCTCCTACACCGCTCCGGTCATCTGGAATCTTGCGATGATCGGGACGCTCATCATCTGGGGCGGGCGCTTGGGACAGTTTCAGTTGGCAGTGGCACTCGCATGGGGTTCGGTGCTGGGGAGCGCGTTGCAGTTCGCGGTTCAGCTTCCCTGGGTGTTCCTGCTTGCGCGGCGGATCCGCCCTTCGCTGAGCCTCGGCTCGGAAAACGTCCGCACCGTGCTGCGGAGTTTCGTACCGGTTTTCATCAGCCGGGGAGTGGTGCAGATCAGCGCTTACATCGACACCTTTCTTGCGAGTTGGCTGCCGATAGGAGCCGTTGCGGCCCTCACGAATGCGCAGCTACTTTATACGCTTCCGGTGAGCCTGTTCGGAATGTCGGTTTCGGCGGCCGAGCTTCCCGTAATGTCCGGAGCGGTGGCGAAGGAGCGCGAGGTGGCGGTGTATCTGCGCAACCGCCTCAATGCGGGGCTGCGGCAGATCGCGTTCTTCATTGTGCCGGCGTCGGTCGGGTTCATCGCGCTCGGTGATGTGATTGCCGCCGCGCTGTTCCAGACGGGCCGGTTCAGCCATGGTGATGCGGTGTATGTCTGGGGCATCCTGGCCGGCTCCACCGTGGGGCTGCTCGCGAGCACACTGGGGCGGCTCTACTCCTCGACGTACTACGCGATGATCGATCCGCGCACGCCGCTGCGGTACGCGATTGTTCGCGTCTTGCTGACGGGCGCGCTCGGGTACTGCTTCGCGATTCCGCTGCCGCGGGTGATCGGGCTCGAAGCGCGGTGGGGCGTGGCCGGACTGACGGCTTCGGCGGGAATCGCGGCCTGGGTGGAGTTTACGCTGCTGCGCCGCACGCTCAACCGGCGTATCGGGTTCACCGGTTTGCCCGCGGGCTTCGTCGCGCGACTCTATACGGCGTCGATCTGTGCCGCGGTGGTCGCCTGGGCGGTCAAACTCACGCTCGGGACGCAGCACCCGATACTTGCAGCAGCGGCGATCCTCACGCCTTACGGTCTTGTCTATATCGGGCTGGCGGCGGCTTTGGGAATCGACGAAGTGCGCTCGCTCGTCAGGCGGCTACGCTAATCCAAATCCAATCGCGTAATGCAACAAGTGGGACAGGCCTCCTGGTCTGTCCTGTTCAGGCCGGGAGGCCTTTCCCGCTTGGCCGAAATAGTGCTACACTAAGGTTTGTTGATAGAGCGACACTAATATTTGGAGCGAGGCAAGAATGGATTTTAACCGCTTCACCGAAAAAGCCCAGGACGCGGTCCGCGAAGCTCAGTCCCTTGCCGTTCGCTACGGCAACCAGCAGATCGACGTCGAGCACGTCCTCGCCGCGCTGCTCGAGCAGCAGGACGGGCTCGCCCCGGCCATTCTCAGCAAGGCGGATATCAATCTCGAGGGACTCCGCCGGCAGGTCCAGCAGGGAATCGAACGTCTCCCGAAGGTTTCCGGTCCCACAGGCCCGATCGACCAGGTTTACATCACGGGCCGGCTGAATCGTCTGCTCACTCAGGCGGAAGACGAGGCCCGCCGTCTCAAGGACGAATACGTGTCGGTCGAGCACCTGCTGCTGGCGATGACGGAAGACGGCGGGGCGACCGGCCGTATCTTTAAGGATTTCCACGTCACGCGCGAGCGTCTGATGCGCGCCATGCAGGAAGTCCGCGGCAACCAGCGCGTCACCTCCCAGACGCCAGAGACGACCTATCAGGCCCTGGAGCGTTACGGCCGGGACCTGACTAATTCGGCTTCGCAAGGGAAGCTCGACCCGGTGATCGGGCGCGATGAAGAGATACGCCGGGTAATCCAGGTGCTTTCGCGCCGCACGAAGAACAATCCCGTGCTCATCGGCGAGCCCGGCGTTGGCAAGACTGCCATCGTGGAGGGGCTCGCGCAGCGAATCGTCCGCGGCGATGTGCCCGAGGGGCTGAAGGACAAGCGGGTGGTCGCTCTCGACATGGGCGCGCTGGTGGCAGGCGCGAAGTACCGCGGCGAGTTTGAAGAGCGGCTGAAGGCCGTCCTCAAGGACGTTCAGTCCTCGGAGGGCCAGATCATCCTTTTTATCGATGAACTGCACACCGTTGTCGGCGCGGGCCGTGCCGAGGGTTCGATGGACGCGGGGAACCTGCTGAAGCCGATGCTGGCTCGCGGGGAACTGCACTGCATCGGAGCGACGACGATTGACGAGTACCGCAAGCACATCGAGAAGGACGCCGCGTTCGAACGCCGGTTCCAGCCGATCCTGGTGGGGCAGCCGTCGGTCGAGGATACGATCTCGATTCTTCGGGGCCTGCAGGAACGGTATGAACTGCACCACGGCGTACGCATCAAGGACTCCGCGCTGGTCTCAGCCGCGGTGCTGTCGAACCGCTACATCACCGAGCGCTTTCTGCCCGATAAGGCGATCGACCTGATTGATGAGGCGGCCGCGCGCCTTCGGACGGAGATCGATTCCCGGCCCACGGAGCTTGACGAACGCCTCAGGCGAATCATGCAGCTCGAAATCGAGCGGGAAGCCCTGAAGAAGGAAACCGACCCGGCCTCGAAGGAGCGGCTTGCCAAGATCGAAAAGGAACTCGCCGAACTGCGCGGCGAGGCTGATGCCCTGGAAGCCCGCTGGCAGAACGAGAAAAAGACCATCTCGCGCCTACGCGGCCTGCGCGAGCAGATCGACCAGACCCGGCTGGAGGTGGAGCAGGCGGAGCGGCAGTATGACCTGAATCGCGCGGCCGAGCTCAAATACGGCAAGCTTACCCAACTCGATCGCCAGTTAGCCGCCGAGCAGGAGGCCCTGGCGAAGCAGGACGGCGCCGCGCGGCTGATCAAAGAAGAAGTGGACGAGGAGGACATCGCGGAAGTTGTGAGCCGCTGGACGGGCGTACCTGTTTCGAAGCTTCTGGAGGGGGAGATCGGAAAACTGCTGCACCTCGAGGATGAACTGCACGAGCGCGTGATCGGGCAGGACGAAGCGGTTCTGGCGGTTGCGGAAGCCGTGATTCGCGCGCGAAGCGGGCTGAAGGACCCGAATCGCCCGATCGGCAGCTTCATCTTCCTCGGACCGACCGGCGTTGGCAAGACGGAGCTGGCCCGTGCGCTTGCCGAGTTCCTGTTCGACGACGAGCACGCCATGATCCGCATAGACATGTCGGAGTACCAGGAAAAGCACACGGTCGCACGGTTGATCGGAGCGCCTCCGGGCTATGTGGGCTATGAGGAAGGCGGGCAGCTCACGGAGGCTGTGCGCAGGCGTCCGTATTCCGTGATTCTGTTCGACGAGATCGAGAAGGCGCACTTCGATGTGTTCAACGTGATGCTCCAGATTCTGGACGACGGCAGGCTGACGGACGGCCAGGGCCGCACGGTGGACTTCAAGAACACGATCATCATCATGACGTCGAATGTGGGGAGCCACCGGATACTCGAGTACCGGGGCGCGTTCGAAGGGTCTGAGTACGAAAAGATGAAGGACGCCGTGCTCGAAGAGATGCGGCGCCATTTCCGCCCCGAGTTCCTCAACCGCGTGGACGAGATCATCGTGTTCCACGCGCTCTCGGAGGAGCACCTGAAGCAGATCGTCGAGATTCAGCTCGACCACCTGCGGGCGCGGCTGGCGGATCGGCACATCGGGATCGAGCTGACCGATGCGGCGCACACTTTCCTGGTGCGCACGGGCTACGACCCGAACTATGGCGCCCGGCCGCTGAAGCGGGCCATTCAGAAGGAAGTGGAGACGCCGCTCGCCCGCATGGCGCTGAAGGGTGAAGTGCGCGACGGGCAGACGGTATCGGTGGACGTGGACGAGGCGCGCGGGGAATTGCGGTTTACCTCGCGCACCATCGTTCAGCCGGTTGAAGCGTAGGGGGACTTACTCAACATGATCATGTGACATACTCTGTCTCATGATCCGATTCCTGCTCTGCTCGACCATGCTGCTGTTCCGGATCCAGGCGCAGAATGCGGTCTTTCCCCTTGAATCGGTTTCGCTCGAGGGCACCGAGTTAGCGAAGGAGTTTGTGATGGAGATCGCCGGGCTGCGCACCGGTGTGCCCATCGATAAGGCGGGAATCGAAGCCGCCTGCGCCAAACTCAGGGATAGCGGAATGTTCGCATCCGTGGGCTACCGGTACGGGCCGGGACCAAAGCGCGGGTACGCGCTTTCGCTGATGCTTGCCGACCACGCGACGCTTGTGGACGCCGCGCTTGATTTCCCCGGCGTTGACGAAAACGAACTCTGGCAATGGCTCGCTGGCCGGTATCCTTCGTTCGACCGCAAGGTGCCGGACAATGAGTCCGCGCAGAGATTCATTGCGGAAAAGTTGGCGCAGTATCTCGGCACGAAGCTCGAAGGGCAACCTATAGTAACTCGCATGGAGGCCGAGCTGAATTCGCGCCGGATGATCGTCTCGTTCCGGCCGGCGAAACTCCCCGTGATTGCCTCGATGACGTTTACCGGTAACAGGGAGATCGCGTCAGCCGCGCTTCAAGACCTGATACGGAAAGCCCTCGGCGATGAAGGCTTCACAGAGCGCCATTTTCGGACCGCGGTGGAGATGAACGTTCGTCGCGTGTACGAGGACCACGGTTTTTACCGGGTGCGGTTTCCGAGCGTCGCGGTCCGCAGAGTGGCCGCCTCAGCGGTCGAAGTCGCAACGGCTATCGAAGAAGGTCCGCAATACACGCTCGGTGAGGTACAACTCATCGGCGACAAGCTGCCCGTGGATGCGATGCTCCGGGCCGCGGAATTCAAGAAAGGGCAGGTCGCGAACTGGGCTGAGATTCAGAATGCAATCTGGGCGATGGAGAAGCCCCTGAAAAGGACCGGCTATTTCGCCGCAGCCGCCAAGCCCGAGCGGGTTCTCCGCGACGACCAACGCGTGCTTGACCTGAGGATTTCCTTCTTTCTCGGACCCTTGTACCGCTTTGGCAAGTTGCGCATCGCGGGGCTTTCCCCCGGCCTCGAAGCTCAGGCGCGCAAGGTCTGGACGCTCCGTCCCGGGGACCCGTTCGACTACGCCTACCCTGCCGACTTCTTCCGCGAGTTCGCACGATCCGCCGGTGCGTGGCAGATCAGGAAATTCGAACCAGCGATGAAGCAGGGAGCCGGAGATTACGTGATGGATTTCGAGTTGCTCTTCGAGGCCAGATAGTCAGTAGATCGTTAGTTCCACCGGTGCGCCCACGGATGAGCCGGCCATACGGGCCGCCGAACCCTGGTTCGCCGCTATCTCCAGGTACCCGGCGCTTCCCACGATGGCGAACAACTCGCCGGGCTGTTGGTCGGCGAACGTGCGAGCGAGCTTCGTCACTTCCTGCTGCCCGGCGGTCATGGAGAACGACCGCGTGCGCACCACCGGGAACTCCGAGATGTGGAAGTTCGTGATCATGTTGCCGAAGCGATCGATTTTCAGAATGGACCCGTTCCACACGCGCTTGCCCGTGCGCACCGGTTTGTAGAATTCCAGGCGGCTGTAGTCCGCGATCACCTTGCCGAGTCGCGCGGGCAGTTGGGATTTGGCGAGGTGCGCCGCCGAGGGCGCAAACACGTCGCGGCCGTGAAAGGTGTCGCTCACAGGCTTCAGAAAGAGCGCTTCCGCGGTGATGGCGCGCACCTTGTGCTTCTCGCGCTCGTAGACCATCGAGAGCACGCCGTTGTCCGGCGCGATGAAGAACTGCCCTGCCGCCTCCGCGAGGATCGGCCGCCGCAGCGTGCCCACTCCGGGGTCAACCACGACCACATGCACCGTTTTCTTCGGAAACCAGCGGTACGTTTCCGCAAGCACAAAGCCGGCTTCCGGGATCTGGTAGGGCGTGATCTGGTGCGTGACGTCCACGATCTCAGTATTCGGCGCGATGCCCAGAATGACGCCTTTCATGACGCCCACAAAGTGGTCCGAAAGGCCGAAATCAGTGGTCAACGTGATGATGGAGCGCGGCATAGGTTACTGGTCCTGTTACAATGACGGAAGAAGTCCTGTGGATCGCTTTTACTTCGACAACAACGCTTCGACACCGGTGTCCTCCGAAGTGCTGGAGGCGCTCGTGCCGGTGCTGCGCGAAGTTCATGGGAACGCTTCCAGTATCCACTATCACGGGCAGGCAGCCAAGCAGCGGCTGGAGAGTGCACGGCGGCAGGTGGCCGAACTGATTCACGCGGACCCGCAGGAAATCGTGTTCCTCAGCGGCGGCACAGAGGCCGATAACCTCGCCATCTTCGGGACGGTGCGGAATGCGGCACGCGAACGCAAGCACGTAATTACAACCGCGATCGAACACCCGGCCGTGCTCGGAGCCTGCGCGCAACTGGAGCGAGAGGGCGTGGAAGTCACGCGCGTGGGCGTAGGCGCGGATGGCGTTGTCTCACCGGATGACATCCGGCGCTCGCTGAGGCCGGAAACCGTGCTCATCTCCGTGATGCACGCGAACAACGAGTTGGGGACGATTCAACCGGTTTGCGAAATCGCCGCGATCGCCCGCGAGGCAGGCGTTTACTGTCACTCGGACGGTGTGCAGGCAGTGGGCAAGACGCCAGTGAACGTCCGCGCGCTCGGGGTGGATCTTTACGCGCTCACGGGGCACAAAATTTACGCCCCGAAGGGCGAGGGCGCACTCTTCGTGCGCAAGGGGACGCGGCTCGGCGCGGTTCAGTTCGGAGGCCACCACGAGCGCGACCGCCGGCCGGGGACGGAGAACGTCCCGGGCGCGGTTTCGCTCGGTGCCGCCGCGGGATGGCTGCGGGACAACCTCGATGGCGAAATCGCACGGGTCCGTGAATTGCGCGACCGGCTGGAGAACGGCATTCTCGACCGTGTGCCCGGCGCGGGCGTGAATTGCCGCGACGCGCTGCGCACGCCCAACACGGCGAACATGTATTTCGATGGAATCGACGGCGAGGCGATGGTGATCGCGCTCGACCTCCGCGGCTTTGCCGTTTCAAGCGGAGCGGCTTGTTCGAGCGGAGCGGTGGAGCCGTCGCACGTGCTCACCGCGATCGGACTGCGGCGCGAACGCGCCCGTTCCTGCATTCGTTTTTCGCTTGGGCGATCCAATGACGCCGCGCAGGTGGACGCGCTCGTCGAAGCCGTTGCCGAGGTTTACCGACATGCCGGCAAGTAACACCATCGCAGTCGCAATGAGCGGCGGAGTGGATAGCTCCACCGTTGCGGCGCTCCTTCAGAAGGCGGGCGCGCCCATTGTGGGCATGACGATGCAGCTCTGGAACCAGCGCCGCATGCCGGAGTTGTATCCCGAGGGCGGCGTTGTGGGCCGGTGCTGCTCGCTTGACGATGTCTACGACGCACGCAGGGTCGCCGAGCGCCTCTCCATCCCTTACTACGTCGTGAACTTTGAAGAGCGGTTCGAGCGCGACGTAGTGCGCCCGTTTATCGAGGAGTATCTCGCCGGCCGCACGCCCATCCCGTGCACGCTGTGCAATAACTACATCAAGTTTGACCAGTTCTTCGAGATGGCCGCGACCGCGGGAGCCGAACAGGTGGCGACCGGCCACTACGCCCGCACCGCGCGCGACGAGAAGACGGGGCGCTGGCTGCTTCTGCGCGGCGTCGATAGCGCCCGAGACCAGACGTATTTTCTCTGGGGGCTCACGCAGGACCAACTCGCGCGGGCGTTGTTCCCGCTGGGCGAATACCGCAAGCCGCAGGTGCGGGAGTTGGCCCGGGAACTGGGCGTGCCGGTGGCAGAGAAGGGCGACAGCCAGGAAATCTGCTTCGTGCCGAACGGCGACTACGCCTCGTTCATCGACGCGTACTTCCGCGAGCAGGGAACGCCGCTCTCCGCCGTGCGTGGGGAGATCGTTACGACTGAGGGCCGAACCCTGGGCGAGCACGCCGGCGTACACCATTACACGGTCGGCCAGCGCCGCGGCCTCAACGTCGCTGCCGGCGAACCGCTGTACGTGATCGCCACCGACCCGGCTTCGCAGCGCGTCGTCGTGGGCCGGAATGAGGATCTGCTGAAAGCGACCCTGATCGCAACCTCCGTCAACTGGTTCCCGTACGAGCGGCTCGCCGAGCCTGTGCGCGTACACGTGAGGATCCGCAACAAGCACATCCCGGCGCCGGCCACCCTCCACCCGGCCTCCGAGCCTACCCGCGTCGAGGTGCGCTTCGACGAGCCGCAGCGCGCCGTGACTCCGGGGCAGGCCGCGGTTTTTTACGACGGCGATTTGGTTTTGGGCGGCGGCTGGATATCCTAGTCTCTTGAAACAACGCTCGGCGGTTCGCAACCTGGTGGAATACTCGATTGCCGCCGGTGTGCTCAAAACCATGCAACACGCGCCGCGTCCGGTCGCGGAAGCCGTCTCGCGATTCTGTGCGGCGCTGCTGGACCGGGCGGTTCCCCGGCTGCGGCGCGCCGCGATGCGGAATCTCGAACTTGCGATGCCGGAAAAGAGCGAGGCCGAGCGCCGCTTCATCGTGGATGGCGTGTTCCGTTCCATTGCGCGGGTCATGCTGGCGATTGCCCGCTTCCCGCGGATCGGGCGCGGGAACATCGGCGAGTGGATCCGCTACGAAGGCTTCGAGCATTTCGAGCAGGCGCTTGCGCGCGGGCGCGGTGTGCTGTTTGCCACCGCGCACCTCGGCAACTGGGAACTCAGCGCATTCGCGCACGCCTTGCTCACCGCTCCGATGCACGTCATTGTGCGGCCTTTGGACAACCCGTTGATCGATCGCCTGATCGCAGAGCGCCGCACTCTATCGGGCAACCGGCTGATCGAGAAAAAGGATTTTGCGCGCTCGATTTTCAAGGCGCTGGCTGGGAACGAAGCTGTGGGGATTCTGACCGACCAGAACGCCAGCCTCGACCAGGGGATATTCGTGGATTTCTTCGGCGTGCCGGCCTGCGCCGGAACCGGATTCGCGAAAATTGCCGCGCGCAGCGGTGCGGCGGTCATCCCGGGATTCGCGCTCTGGTCGGAACAAGAGCGGCGCTACGTGCTGCGGTTCTACCCGCCCGTTGAAATGACCGGCCGCGCGGAAGACGACACGCGCCGGCTGCACGCGCAACTGGAAGCCGTCATCCGCGAATACCCCGACCAGTGGTTGTGGATTCACAGGCGCTGGAAAACCCGCCCGCCGGGTGCTCCGGAACTGTATTAGCCGTAAGGGAGAGGTAATCTCAGGCCCGGTAGCGCTTCCACGCCAGGAAGCCCGCTATCGTTTTTGCGTCGATGATCTTTCCCGAATGGATCGCGTCATCGAGTTCCTTCGCTGTGAACCAGCGGGTCTCGATGCGCTCGTCCTCCATCGGCTCGGCTGCGCCTTCCTTCAGCCCGGTGGCGAGATAGATCGTCATCTTCTCCGAAACATAGCCGGGACTGACGTAGAACGAGAGCAGCTTCTTCCAGGTGCTCGCGCGATAGCCGGTCTCCTCCGCGAGTTCGCGTTTCGCAGCCGCAAGCGCGGTTTCGCCGGGATCAAGGCGGCCGGCGGGCAGTTCCCACAGGTACGCCCGCGCGGGCAGCCTGTATTGCCGCACGAGCAGCACGCGCTTCTTCTCGTCCACCGGCATCATCACCGCTGAGCCGCCGTGCTTCACAATTGCGCGGCGAATCTCAAAGCCACCCGGATCCACCGCGTGGTCTTCCGTGACCTCGAAAATCGAACTCTTGTAGCGCACGTCCGAACTGATCAGCTTCATTTCGCTTCTTCGACTGCCACCTTTCCGAACTCTTCAAGCTGCCGGCCAATCTTCGATGCATCGCCGACCACCACGATCGAGTCCTGATCCGGCGCCACGTACTTCGAGGCCGCGGCGCGAATCTCATCGGGCTTCACCGCTCGTATCCGCGCCGTGTACTTTTCCAGATAATCGAGCGGCAGTCCCATCAGCTTGGTGGCGGCGAGCTGGCTGGCCAGGCCGTCCTGCGTCTCCAGGCGAATCACGAACACGCCGCTCAGGTAATTCTTCGCGGTCTCCAACTCGCCGGCCGATACGGGCGTGCTCGAGATCTGCTTCATCTCGTCGAAGATCGCTTCGAATGCCGCTGAGAGCACCTCGTTCCGCACCTGCGTGACCACGGCGAAGACTCCAGAATCTTTGAGCGGCTGAAGCGAAGAACGCGCGTCGTAGGCATAGCCCTTCTTTTCGCGGATGTTCATGAATATCCGCGAACTCGTTCCGCCGCCGAGAATCGTGTTGCCCACCAGCAAGGGGAAGTAATCCGGTTCGCTGCGTGTCACAGCGAGCCGCCCGATGCGCAAATCGGCCTGCACGGAACCGGGCCGGTCCACCAGGGTGATGCCGCCCTTCGGGGCGGGGAACTGCGCGGGCGGCGCCGCGGGAGTCTGCGTTTGCCGCCATGAGCCGAACTCAGTCTCGATGAGTCCGAGTGCCCGCTCCCGCGCTGGGATAGCGCCGAGCAGGACGAGCACCGCGTTGTTCGGGGCCAGATGGCGGTCACGGAAACTCGCCAACGTATCGCGGCTCAGGCGGTCGATGGATTCCGGTGTCGGCTCCCTGCGCGCGTAAGGATGCGGGCTGAACAGCACCTCGGCGAACTTCTCATCCGCCAGGAACGAAGCGTCCGAGCGCTGCGCCTCCAGCTCCTGCTTGCGGTTCTGCTTTCGAAGTTCGACTTCGTCCTCGACGAAATTCGCGTTGCGCGCGACGTCCGCCATGAGGTTGAGGAACCTGGGCAGGTTTTCCGCGAGCGCGTTGCCGGCCAGCACTAGAGAGTCCTGAGAAGAGTCGCCGTGCAGCGAGCCTCCGATGCTCGCGGCCTCTTCGGCGATCTGCCGCGCGCTACGGTTCGTTGTGCCTTCAGTGAGAAGCGCCGCGGCGCTCTCCGAAAGGCCGGCCAGCTCCTGCGGGTCGAACTTCGAACCGGCGTAGAAGCCGAGCCGCGCTGTGACCAGCGGGAACCGGCGATCCTCTACCAGCAGGACTGTGAGGCCGTTCGCCAGCGTGGTTTCATAAACGGGCGGGAGCTTGTAGGCCGGCAGATCGGAGGTTTGTGGAGGTTTCGTCAAATCCATGGTTATGCGTTCTCTTCGTCCTGTGCTCCGGGTTCGGGCGGCGCCGGCACGATGTCGAGCACGGTTCGCTTCGCCGGGTCGCAATACTCTTTCGCGGCTGCCCGGATCTGATCGGCGGTCACGGCGAGGAAGTCGTCCATTTCCGTGTTGAGCAGTTCCGGCTTCCGGTCGAGCAGTTCGTACCGGCCGAGCAGCGCGGCGCGCGCGTGCGAGCTTTGTAGCTGCTGAATGCGGCCGGAACGGAGGTAAGTGCGTGTGCGCTCGAGTTCCGCCGCATCCACGCCGCCGTCAACGACCTTCGCGATCTCCTCTTCGACCTGCTCGACGATCTGCTGCCCGGTGAACGCCGGGTTGTACAGCAGGTACATTGCGTACAGGCCGGGGTCTTTGTAATCCGTCGCGCTGGCGAACGGCCAGCCGAGGTTTCCCTCGTACTGTATGACGGATTTCCTGCCCTTCACGAGGTTCTGGTGGAAACGCGAGCTGTCGCCGCCGGTGAGCAGCAGGTCGAGCATGACGAGCGCGTTGTACTCCGCCGACCGGCGTGGCGGGCCGGGATAGCCGATGACCACGGCCGGCACGCGAGCTAGGGAGTCGCGGTACTCTTCCCATTTCGGCCCGGTGCGCGGAGGCTCGCTCAGGTCGGGCGCTTTGGGCTGCGACTGCGGCGGGATTTCGCGGAAGTACGTTTCCACGAGCGTTCTCGCGGCGGGGATGTCGATATCGCCGGAGACGACCAACACGGCATTGTTCGGGGCGTAATGCGTCCGGAAAAAGCGCGCAACATCCTGGACGGTTGCGGCATTCAGGTCCTCGAACGACCCGATGAGCGAGTGCGAGTTCTGCCAGTTGTCGAAAGCCAGTTCCGGCCAGCGATCGACTATCGCCGTAGCATAGGGCTGATTGTCGAACGAGAGCCGCCGTTCCTGCTTCACCGCTTCCTTCTGGTTGTCGAGGTTCTCCTCATTGATGGCGAGCGCGCGCATGCGATCGGCCTCAAGCCACAACCCCAGTGCGAGCTTGTTCGAAGGCAGCACTTCGAAGTAGTCGGTGTAGTCCGGATGCGTGGAGCCGTTGAGAGAACCGCCGTTCGATTCCACCAGCTTGAAGTGCGTGCCCTTAGGCGCGTTCTGCGACCCCTGAAACATCATGTGCTCGAACAGGTGCGCGAAACCGGTGCGGCCTTTTTCCTCGTCGCGTGCACCCACGCCGTAAACGATGTAGACGCTGACCACGGGCACGGAGTTGTCTTGCGAGAAGATGACCCGCATTCCGTTAGGCAGCGTGTGCTTCTCAATGGGAATATTCAAGCGGGCGGTTTCGGACATAGGTTCCATATTGTTTGGTGAATCGCGACGCACGGCGCGTATCGCAATGAACTCCTTTAATGTTAGCGTATTCGCGGGCGGGTTCTGGAGGGATGTCGTGGAGGGAAGGAGACGGGGGCGGGAAGGCCCGCCCCCCTCGAAATACATGCCACTTAGAACGTAAACTTCACGCCTAAACGGCCGGAAAAACCCGGGTTGAAGATGTCCGACAACCCGTAGAGCGGATCGTAGGCGCCCGGGCCGGTGAGCTGGTCCGCAGTCTGGGCCAGCATCGCCCTGTAATCGAACCCCTGGAACAGGTCAGTGCCCGAGAGGTCAATCGCCGAGGCCTGGCGACCGCCGCCCGCGCCACCGCCGCGGTTCAGACTCGTAAAGCGGGACCGCGCGGTCTTCTGGTTGAATACGTTCAGCGCGTTGAACTCGAACCGGAGCCGCTTCACTTCGCCGAACTTCACCGTGTGGCCGACCATGAAGTCCGTCTGGGTGAGGAACGGCGTGCGGCCCATGTCGCCGCGGCCTTCCACCATGATCGGGATTTGGTTCACGGTCTGGACGACGGTCGTCAAGGGTGTGCCGCTACCGGCGTACTGGAACAGACCGACATCAGTGGTGTGAGCGGACTTCCAGTTGAACTCCTTGTTGCCGTAGAGCTTGAAGACGTGCGGACGGTCAGTCGCAAGCCGTCCCTTGATATCTACGTGCCCGTGAGAGTCGAAGAGCACTTCGTCGAGGTCCCAGCTCCGGTTGGCGTTGCCGCCCGGACGGGCGATCGACCCGCCGAGCTGCTGCGCCGTCGCCGAGCTGTTGCCGGTCGCCGGGCTGGTGATTTCATCGGAATTTGCGATACCGGCATAGTTGCCATACAGCCGGCTGTAGACGTAGCTGAAGCTGCCGAACATGCCCTTTGCGAACCGGCGCGTAACGCTCAGCTCCATGGCGTCGTACTTCCGGACCGGCTTCGGCATCGGGAACGGCGTGGTCTTCCCGCTGGTCGGCATGGTTGTGGCAGCGCCCTCGCCGGGGTTCCCGTAGAGGTACTGTTCGTTGCCCTGAGCATCGAGCGCGCCGAGGTCTTCGATGGTGCGGCGCAGATTGGTGTGCACGTAGTTGCCCTTGAATACGGTCTGCGGGGCGATCTGGTATTCCACGCCGAAGTTCATGTTGTCCTGGCTCATCGGCTTGATGTTCTTCGCAACCAGGTCAAAGGAAGGAACCCGCCGGTCGCGGAACGATCCCGGAGTGTTGTTCCAGAGATTCGTTCCAGGGAGGTTCGTGAGCGAAGCGGACGAAAGCAGGTTGAAAACGTCGGCGCTGTCCAGCGAACGGTAGTAAACCCGCCAGATGTCTCCGCCGAAGGTGCCGCGCGACAGTTCGTACTTCACCCAGTCGAAGTACCGGCCCCAGCTTCCATACAGCTTCACGCGGCCGTCGCCGAACAGGTCGTAACTCGCGCCGAGGCGCGGGGCGATCTTGTCGGCAAAGCCAAACTCGAAGCCATAGTCCTTGATGTCGCGGCGGAACGTCGGTACCTTTTCGTTTTCCACGCGCAAACCGAGCGTCAGGCTCAGTCGCTTGGTGATCCGCCACTGATCCTGGATGAACAGGTTGTGCATGCCCGCGCCGGTCACGCCCGCCGTCCGGTGATCGTTGAATTCGTAGTAGCCGTACGGGCCCCGAACGTTTCCGAGAGCCGCGCTCTTGAAAGGCGAATCCCAGAATATGTTGATGTATCCGCCGCCCATCTCGTGGTCGTTCATCCGGTTCACGGTCTTGGTAAAGCCCCAGCCACCCTTAAAGTTATGCTGGCCGAGGAAACTGCCGAACTTGCTGAAATCCGTCTGGATGAAGGTTCGGGTAACGATATCGTAGTCGTTGGCCGCCTGCCGCGCGATGTTGGCAAAGCCTTTCGGTTGCTGCAGACTCGCGGGAATCTGGATTGGAAGGCCGACGGCCGAATTCTGATACGTAATCGAAATCAGGTTCGGCAATCCAGTCGATTTGAAGTTATCCCAGAACCGGCCGCCGCGGATGGTCAGCAGGGACGTGCTCGTCACGCTGATGTCCACCTGGCCCGTGTAGCTGGACTGAGGCTGGAAGTAGCCGCTGTCCTTGATCGGATTCACCGCTCCGAGCGACAGGGTCGTCGTGTCGGGGGCGTAGGCGCCCGGGCGCGGAATGAATCCGTTCACCTTGGTGGGCGACCACAGCCAGCTGAAGTTCGTCCGGATCCGGCTCACCGGGTCCCACGAAATCTTGTTGAACATCTGGTGGAACGTGGAGTCTCGGTTCATGCTGGCAGTTTCCGCGCCGTTCGAGAACTTATACGTGCCGGACTGGTTGCGGAATTGCGGGGAGAAGGCGCTGAAGAAGTACAGCTTGTCCTTGATGAAGTAGCCCCCGAGCGACCCGCCGATCTCGTTCGTTCTGTCGGTCTGCTTCGTGTCCTGGATGTGTTTCGCGGCCCGTTCGGTGACGGGATCCGCGGCCAGGCGCAGCACCGGTTGGGCGCTCAGGTCGTTCCCCGACAGGTAATAGTGCAGGTCGCCATGGAAGGCGTTCCCGCCGGACTTGGTGACAGCGCTGACCACGCCGCCCAGGGCGCCACCGAACTCGGCGTCGATTCCGCCCGTTTTTACCTGCACTTCCTGCAAAATCTCGAACACCGCGTTCTGGCGGGATTTGCCGTTAATGAGGCTGGTCGTGGAGACACCGTCAACGTTGAACTGGTTTTCCGCCCCGCTTGCGCCATTTACCTGGAACCCGCCCTCGATATCGCCGGAGTTCACCGACGGCGACGCCAGCGCGAGCGAGAGGAAGTTGCGCGCCTTCGGAAGCCGGTCGAATTCCTCAGCCGTTACGTTGTGCGCGATCGAGGTCCGGCTCGTGTCGATCAGGGGCGCCGCTTCGGTCACCTGGACCGTCTCGGCCAGAGATCCGACCGTGAGCGTGCCATCAATCCTCAGCCGCTGCCCGACCAGCAGATTGACGTCCGCGACTTCGTATTTCTGGAAGCCGGTCGCCTCAAAGCGAACCATATACCTGCCCGGTTCGAGGCCGGGGGCGATGTAGCTGCCATCGGTGCCGCTCTTGGTCGTGAAGACACGTCCGCTGCCTCTGTTAGTAATCGTAACCGAGGCATTGGGCACGACCGCTTTGCTGGAGTCGGTCAGAACGCCGCTGAGTTCGCCGAAGCGCTCTTGCGCGTATAGCGCAACAGTAGCTGCCAGCGAGAAAAGCAATATAAGTAGCGCCGCCTTATAGATACGGCTGCGCCCTGTGAGGGTGGTTTTCACGTTTGTCCTCCTGTGACAAGTGCGGAAAGGTGTTTCCCGAACGGAAAACCCTAAAATGAATACGGGGAGTACCGTGCAATTACGCGACCAAAAGGCCTGAGTTCTGAAATCAGTGGTTTGCGGCTGCTGGTATATCCTGAAGCCGCGGAGACTACCGTTTTCGGAATTTCGCCCCTATGAATCTAGGTAGAGTAACCGCTCCGTTGCGGTCCGCCAATCATGCTTACTTTTTGTGGCGGATGGCCTGTTTGAACCCGGCAAGTGGAAGTGTGTTTACAACGTCCGCACTCTCTAGCCACCCGCGGCGCGCCATGGTAACGCCGTAGCGCATGTTCAGCATGTGCTTCGGATGGTGGGCATCCGTGGAGATGATGAACTTCACTCCGCGGGACCGCGCCGAACGCAGCAGCACATCATACAGGTCAAGCCGCTCGGGGCTCGCGTTGATCTCCATGAACACGCCCCGGCGCGCAGCCTCGGCGGCAACGCGGTCGAAGTCGAACGGGTAGGATTCACGCACAAGCAGCAGCCGCCCGGTCGGATGCCCCATGACGCGCAAATACGGGCACTCGAGCGCGCGGAGGAGCCGGTCCGTCATCTCGGCGGCTTCCAGGTTCATGTAGCTGTGCACGCTGCCGATCACCAGGTCGAGTTCGGCCAGCGCGTCGTCAGCCAGGTCCATCTTCCCGTCCCGGAGAATGTCGCACTCTATCCCGGAGAAAATGTGAATGCCGGTTCCGGCCGCGTTCAGCTCGCGAACATGCTTTGCGAACGCCACGGCGCGGCGCTCATCGAGCCCATTTGCCATGGCGAGCGCCTTGGAGTGGTCCGTGATCGCGATGTACTCGTAGCCGAGGCCGGTTGCCGTCGCGGCCATCTCCTCCAATGTCGCCCGGCCGTCGGTCTCCACTGTGTGCATATGCACGTCGCCGCGGATCTCGCCTGGTTCGACGAGGTGCGGCAGTCTTCCCTCGGCAGCGGCCTCGATCTCCCCCTGGTTTTCCCGCAACTCCGGCGGAATCCACGGAAGCCCGAGCTTGGCGAACACCTCTTCCTCGGTCTCGCCGGCCACCCTTTCGTTGCCTTCCAGACGGAACAGGCCGTACTCGCTCAGGGTGTATCCCATTTTCAGGCACCGCGCCCGCAGCGCTATGTTGTGATCCTTGCTGCCGGTGAAGTATTGCAGCGCGGCGCCGTAGCTCTCGCGCGGCAGGGCCCGCACGTCCACCTGGATCGCTTGCAGCCCTACCTTGGCACTGGCTTTGTTGGGCCCCTTGGCGATCACCTCGCTCACCCGTGGGTGCGTGACGAAGCGGTCGAGCGCGTCTGTGGCGGCTGCACCGGTGACCAGCAGGTCGAGGTCGCCCACCGTTTCCCGCCCGCGGCGAAGGCTGCCGGCCTGCGTCACCTGTTCCACTCCGGGCGTCGCGGCGAGGTAGCCGGAGAGGTCGGTCGCAACCTCGTCGGCGAAATTCAGCAGAAACCGCCCGGCCCTTTGCCGGTAATTGCAGATCGACCGCAGGACCTTTTCTTCCAGCTTGGCGCCGAGCCGGGGCAGCAGCCGGAGTTTCTGCTCCTGGCAGAGCCGTTCGAGGCTGTCGATTGTGCTCACGCGGTAGTGCTCCCAGAGGAGCGAAATCGTTTTCGGGCCCAGTCCCTGGATCTTGAGCAGTTCGAGCGCGGTCGGAGGGTATTTCGTGAGCAGCAGGTCGCGACGCTCGAACGAACCGCGCGCGGCGATTTCTTCGAGATTGGCAGCCATGCTCTTGCCGATGCTGGGTATGTCGGTGACCTTGCGACCGGCATCCCTGACGATGTCGATCACTCGTTCGGAATAGCTCTCGATCGCGGATGCGGCGTTCCGGTAGCTGCGGATGCGGAACGGGTCCTCGCCTGCGATCTCCATGAGGTCTGCTGTTTCCGAAAGCAGGCGGGCGATTTCCCGGTTTTCCATGTCCCTATTTTCGCGCCGTTACCGTTGCCCGGCGGGGCGTAAGATGGTCATGACGGCCCATTTTGATGTAGAATCGCATTCGGCGCTGCCGCGCTTTGGTAAAATGAAACCCCCGGGGTGAAAAGGAAGAATAAATGGAAAAGCCGGCGCAGAACATCCAGGAAGCATTCCTGAACAACGCTCGCAAGGACAAGACGTTTCTGACAATTTACCTGATGAGCGGAGTAAAGCTTTCCGGCCGCATCAAGAGTTTCGATAAGTACTCCCTCATCCTGGAATCCAACAGCCAGGAGCAGCTGATCTTCAAGCACGCCATCTCCACCGTCGTAGTCTCGAGGGCCGCGCACAGCGCCGCGGCGAGTTCCGGATCGGCTGCCGTTGCGGTCTCGCAGCCGCAGAGTCCGGTCTCGCAGGAGCAGGCGGACAGCTAGGAGGGTTTTGCTCCGCACCGTGCAGGAACGTGCCATTCTAGTCGGCCTCGAAGTGAGGGGGCGGGCGGGCGCGCGGACTGCCGCCATTTCGGACCACCTCGAATACACCATTGAGGAATCGATCGAGGAGCTTGCGGTTCTGGCCGAAAGCGCCGGCGCCCGAGTCGTCGATCGTATCGTGCAATCGCGCGAGAGGCCCGAGGCGGCCACGCTGATCGGCGCGGGCAAAGTGGATGAAATCGCCCAGCGCGCGAAGGCCGAGGACGCGGACGTCGTCATCTTCGACCACGACCTCACCCCCACGCAGCTCCGCAACCTCGAGCGGGCGCTGGACAGCAAGGTGATCGACCGCACCCAGCTCATCCTGGACATCTTTGCCCGGCGCGCGCGTACGCGGGAAGGCCAGTTGCAGGTGGAACTCGCGCAGTTGAATTACCTGCTGCCGCGTTTGGCCGGGCGGGGCACGCAGATGTCGCGGCTGGGCGGCGGAATCGGCACCCGCGGTCCCGGTGAAACGCAGCTCGAAACCGACCGGAGGCGCATCGCGCGCCGCATCGCCCGGCTCGAACAGGATCTGGAAGGGGTGCGCAGCGGCCGGAGCGTGCAACGGCGGCAGCGGCAGGCGGTTCCGCTCGCCACGGCCGCGCTGGTCGGCTACACGAATGCCGGCAAGTCTACGCTGTTCAATCGCCTGACCGGCTCGGAAGTGCTCGCCGATGCGCGCATGTTCGCAACGCTTGACCCGACGGTCCGCTCGATTGTTCTGCCTTCGCGCAGGCGCATCCTGCTCAGCGACACGGTCGGGTTCATCCGGAGCCTCCCCATCACCCTGGTGAAAGCGTTTCGCGCAACGCTGGAGGAAGTAATCGAGGCGACGCTGATCCTGCACGTGGTAGACGTCGCTTCGCCGCACGCCGAGCACCAGATCGCGCACGTGCTGAAAGTGCTCTCCGAAATCGGCGCGGCCAACACCCCGCAGCTTCTGGTGCTCAACAAGATCGACCTCGCCCCGGGCGGGCATGCCGATCCGGAGGCGATGCGCCGGCGGATTCTGCCCTCGGGCCATCCCGAGCTTCAGCCGCGGGGCGTGGCGGTTTCGGCGAGGACAGGGCAGGGAACGGATGCACTTCTGGCCGCGGTGGATGAGGTGCTGCCGTTCGACCCCATCGTGCCCGCGACGTTCAGGTTCCCCGCCGGCGAGGGCGCCAGCATCAGCCTCCTCCACGAGTTGGCGCGCGTCAAGGCAACGCGATATGAGGACGACCACACCGTCGTCGAAGCGGATGTGCCGCAATCCCTCAAGCAGCGCCTGTCACGCTACGCGGTGTAGCAGGAAGCGGGCGGCGTGGCTCGATTCCATGCGCGAACGATCTTTACCAAACCGGCCACGCCAAACGGAAGTATGAGCAGCGTCGTCACCCAGCGGACGACAAACGAGGCAAAAAGGCCACCCATCTCGGCCCATGAACCACTGACTAACCAGACCGCGATAACTAGGCCGACTGTGGCCCAGAACGCGGCCAGACCAAGCCTGTTTGGTACCCCTCGGCCCGGCAATGCCCCTGCCCACGGGGCCAGCAGACTGCCTGCCGCTAGAACGTGCCACTGGACGAAGTAGCCGCGAGAGGCCAGCCATATCCAGTGGCCTACATGGAAGCCGTAGCGGTACCCACTCCACATTCGGTCCACCAGGAACAGCACCAGAGCAGCACCAAGAACCGCAAAAGGAACAAGGAAGGACGCCCTTCTACGGCACAGAAGGAAAGCTGCAGCGATGGCGAGTCCGTGGATCACCCATAAGGACACGAGGTCCGGCTCTCCGCCGAGGACGTCAGCAGCGACGGCTTGCATCTACACTCTCCTTCCTCGTTGCAGCGTCGGCGGGCCGCCACAGGCTTGCACGTGGCTTCATTGGCCTCGGGCTACTCCGCATCCGGCTGTATTCGTTCCTCCGCTTTGAGCGCAGACGCCAGCCGCGGCTTCTTGAGCGTGTGACATAAACAAACGCCAGTCTCCGTTACTTTGTCACAGTTCGCTGTGAGAGCCTATAGGGCCGCTCGTGGTCGGAACACTCCAGTTCAGATCAGCACCACTGAAGGTTCGGCCGGCCGGTCCACACTCCCCCTGTTCGGCACAAAACCAGTCTCCGTGGCCACCGTGGACCTGAATCCAGTCTTGGTCCGAGTATCCGTGGACCCAGAACGCAACGTCCGCTCGGTCGGCGTCGTAGTCATCTCGGACCGGCGTGTTCATCGTGACCAGAACATCGATCTTGTGGGAGAGTCCGCTGCTCGCCTTCGGCACTGGTCCACCCACCGGTAGGGATTGCTGGCGTCTCCAGAGGCCACCCACAGCTCGCCGTTCGGATCGACGTAACGCAGAGGGTTATTGAGCCCGTAGGTGTATCTGTTCCAACTCTGAGGCATGCGGAGTACGACACTCTGTATTGATGGATCGACCGTCGTAAACCTCCCCATCGCTCCCGAGAAGTACCGCGCCCCGAAGTAATCCAGCGCCGTCTCCGCATCCCGCTCCTTGCCGGAGAAGGTTCGCCCCCGTCGGGAACGAGTCCTTCGTCTACATGCAGACCAGAGATGCATGATAGATGCGCCAATCATTGCCTTGGGGCACCCACAGAAAATAGATCATCCCTTGGCCGATTGGGACGAAGGAAGCGTAGAATCTCGGCGGAAGATTCCGGCGCAAATATTCCGCGTCGCGAGCCTCCCCAACAGGTAGTTGCGCCGTGGTCAATCTGGCCACAGCGAAAAGGTCCACCTTTGGGTCATTAACGATCCGCGTGCCAAGCTGATCCACAAGGGCGGACAGTGCGTCGCGGCTCAGGACCTCCCCTAGACTGGACACCTGTCTTGGTGGCAGGAAATCCTTCAGGAACTCTTCCACACCCGCTCTACGTGCGGTTGCCGAACCACGATCGCCGGGTTTGATGTAATCAGCGCATGGTGCCTGGAGCATGGCCTCATTGCTAAAGGCCGCCGCTGCAAACGACCTTTTAGCCTGCTCCAGATTGCGGTTTACAAGCCAAGCGGTCAGGAATGACTGAACGTCATTGCGGACGCACTGTTGCTCCATCATGTTCGCCCCCGCCGTCCTCGATGCCGCCGTGTTGGGCGGAGATTGGGCCGACGAGCACCCTTCGGTTAACAGGACGACTGCGATTATCCCAATGGCCCGCGCAAGCCTATAGCCCATCACTTGTCCCACCAGTTCCGCAGCCCAGGCCACCGATCAATGAACTTCTGGTAATTGCCGGGTGCCCGGACATCAGAGTTGGCCGGCTGCAGATGCGCCGCACCAAACAGGTAGTGCACATCGATGTCAGCCTGCAGCGTGCTCCGGTTGTATGAAGGCTGGACGCCTGCCTCCATGCGGAAAGCCGTGGTGATAACCTGAAAAAGGCCCAAGACCTTGTTAGAACTTGGCTCGAACCCCTGTGCTTTCGCGAAGGATTCGACAGCCCCAGGCTTTAGGTCAGCATAGAGCCGGAACTGTCGGTCACCTTTCGAAGAGCCGGGAATCTCCCCGGCGATTTTCGAAACGCCCACGACCTGCTGGAGGGCGTTGCCCACGCTGTTTCCTTGACTATCGACGAGCTGAGTGTGCTCCAATGCGTACGTCACAGACTCGTACGTCGCCATTTGCGACTGATTCAGAGTGTTATATACCTGCTCGGCGGACAGCTTCGTCTTGTTCGCTATGTTGTACTGGTTGGCATACTGCTGGAAGACCCGCCGGTTGTTGTAGTTCGCCGTCTCCTGAAGCGTGTTGCCGTAGGTCAAAGTCTTGAATGCCCCATGCGGCCAGTAACTGCCCACCGTGCCGTAAGCCCGCTTCTCCGCTCCCGTTCCGTTCACGCAATCGGCCACCGAGCGCGCGCCGCTGACCCATTTTATCAACCCATGCTCTTCGTAACAGGTAGCCACCGTCCGCCCCGAGGGGTAGCTGATGCTCGACAGGCTGTCGTTGGCAAAGTACGTGTACTGGAACGGGTAGTCGCGAGGAGTTCCGCCCGCGTCCTTTGTCGTCTGCGTGCTGGCCGTCGCCCGGCCCGAGGCGTCCAGCGTCAGATTGACCCAGGACTGGGAAGTGCCGGAAGCGGTGAGGAACCCCAGCCCGTTGCCGCCCCGCACGCCGGCGCACTTGGTGC